>CBHTUE010000219.1:0-8340 GCA_966096115.1 uncultured Phenylobacterium sp. | reverse complement strand
GCACCATCCTGGGCGAGCAGGGCGCCGAGCAGCTGCTGGGCCAGGGCGACATGCTCTACATGGCCGGCGGCGGGCGCATCACCCGCCTGCACGGGCCGTTCGTGTCGGACGGCGAGGTCGAGGCGGTGGCCAAGTTCCTGCGCGACCAGGGCACGCCCAGCTACCTCGAAGAAGTCACCGCCGGCGGCGACGACGAAGACGATCAGGGCGACCTGGGCCTGGGCGGCGGGGACGGGGACTCCAACGACCTCTACGACCGCGCCGTGGCCGTGGTCACCCGCGACGGCAAGGCCTCCACCAGCTACATCCAGCGCCGCCTGCAGATCGGCTACAACCGCGCCGCCTCGCTGATGGAGCGGATGGAGCAGGAGGGCGTCGTGGGGCCCGCCAACCACGCCGGCAAGCGCGAGATCCTGGTCAGCGCCGCGCCTTAACCCCGCCGCCGGCCGCCCGGCTTGTGGCCGGTGGTCATCGGGTCGGGCTTCTTGGGCAGGGGCCGTTTCGGATCGAGCGCATAGCGTTCCTGGCTGGAGCCCAGGCCCATCTTGCCCGGAACCTGTTCGCGCAGGTTCGACTCACCCGACTGGATCCGCGCGATGGCGTCGCGCAGCAGGGCGGCGGTCTCGAAGTCGCCGGCCTCGGCCGCCAGCGCCATGCGGCGTTCCAGATCCTCGATCATGCCCATGCGCCGGGAACTCCGTTGACCGTGGTCGCGTTGCCTCGCTCCAGCCCCATTGCCGCCGCTCTGGCGCGATAGGGCTCGCCTGCGTTACGGAGCAAGCATGAGCCTGACAAGACGAAGCCTGTCGCTGGCCCTGGCGGCCGCGCCTTTCGCCGGCCCGGCGCTCGCGCAGGGCGCCCTCGCGCCCGCCGACCAGGCCCTGGTGGACCGCGCGGTGGCCTATCTGGAGGGCCTGACCGAAGCGCAGGGCCGGTTCGTGCAGACCGACGGCCGCGGCCGCTCGACCACCGGCCAGCTGTTCCTGAAGCGGCCGGGCAAGGCCCGGTTCGCCTACGATCCGCCGTCCGGCCTGCTGGTCGTGTCCGACGGGGGTGTGGTGTCGGTGCAGGACACGCGGCTGAAGACCTTCGACGCCTATCCGCTGGGGACCACGCCGCTCAGCCTGTTCCTGGCCAAGACCATCCGCCTGGACAAGGGCGTGCAGGTGACCCGAGTGGCCCGGGCGTCCGACGGCTTCTCGATCACCGCCCGCGACGGCAAGAAGCAGACGGCTGGGACCATCACGCTGACGTTCACCGACAACCCGCTGGCGCTGGCGGGCTGGACCGTCACCGACGCCCAGGGGCGCCCGACACGGGTGCAGCTGGTCGGCCTGCAGCGCGCTTCCGGCCTCGACAAGTCGCTGTTCGTGCTGAAGGACCCGCGGCCCAAGAACGTCGGACGCGGAAAAGTCTGAGCTGTGCAAAACTGTGTCGTTCTAGCAACACGCAAGCTTCGGTACGAATTGCCTTTGACAAACTGTCGCACTGTGACGATATTGTCACTACGTCGCCTGTGCGCCGGTCGTGCGGGCGGAATCCGTGCCGGAACCTATCCCCTCCCGGCGGCGGCATGAGAGACAACTGAACAAGCCCGGGTGCTCGCCATGCACCCGGGCTTTCTTTTGTTCGGATAGGGCCCGGGTGCTCTCCGTACACCCGGGCTTACTTTTTCGTCGCAGGCCACGCGCGCCGCCCGCGTTTCGCCTACATGAGCGCCATGCGCCTGCGAATCTGCACCTGGAACGTCAACTCCGTCCGCCTGCGCGCCGAACAGGCGGCCCGCTTCGTGGCCGAACAGGCGCCGGACGTCCTGTGCCTGCAGGAGATCAAGTGCCGCGAGGGCGAGTTCCCGGCCGACGCCTTCCGGGACATGGGCCTGCCGCACCTGAAGATCGCCGGCCAGAAGGGCTGGCACGGGGTAGCCATCGCCTCACGCCTGCCGATCGAGGACCCGCGGCCGCTGGACGTCTGCCGCGAGGGCCACGCCCGCTGCGTCGGCGTGAAGGTGGCGGGCGTCGAGATCCAGAACTTCTACATCCCGGCCGGCGGCGACATCCCGGACCGCGAGGCCAACCCCAAGTTCGACCACAAGCTCGACTTCTACGAGAAGCTGACCGCCGAACTCGGGCACCGCGATCCGAAGGCCCCGCTGGCCATCGTCGGCGACCTGAACGTGGCGCCGGGCGAGTTCGACGTCTGGAACCACAAGTACATGTCGAAGGTGGTCAGCCACACACCGGTGGAGATCGAGGCGTTCCGGGCGATGGAGGCCTCGATCGGCCTGATCGACCTGCTGCGCCAGACGAAGCCGGAGCCGGAGAAGCTGGCGTCGTGGTGGAGCTACCGCGCGAAAGACTTCCGGATGTCCAACCGCGGCCTGCGCCTGGACCATGTGCTGGTCAGCCCGGGCCTGAAGGACGCGGCCTTCCGCCAGGGCTGCGCCGCCGCCCGCATCCACGACGACGTCCGCGGCTGGGAACGGCCGAGCGACCACGCGCCGGTGAGCGCGGACCTAGTGCTGTAACTACGGAGCCAGCTTGTAGCCGCCGGCCTCGGTCAGAAGCAGGCGCGCGTTCGCCGGGTCCGGCTCAATCTTCTGGCGCAGGCGGTAGACGTGGGTCTCCAGCGTGTGAGTGGTGACGCCGGCGTTGTAGCCCCACACCTCGGCCAGCAGCTCCTCGCGCGACACGGCCTTTTCGCCGGCGCGGTAGAGGTATTTCAGGATGTTGGTTTCCTTCTCCGTGAGCCGGATCTTCTTGGCCTTCTCGTCGATCAGCAGCTTGGCGGCGGGGCGGAACTCGTAGGCCCCCAGGCGGAAGATAGCCCCTTCCGAGTGCTCGTAGTCGCGCAGCTGGACGCGGATCCGCGCCAGCAGGACGGCGAACTTATAGGGCTTGGTCACATAGTCGTTGGCGCCGGAGTCGAGCCCGCGGACGGTGTCGTCGTCCGTATCGGCGGCGGTCAGCATGATCACCGGGGTCGCCACGCCGTCGCCGCGCATACGCTTGCAGGCTTCGCGGCCGTCCATGTCGGGCAGGTCGACGTCCAGCAGGATCAGGTCAGGCTTGGCCTCGCGCGCCTGGCGCACCCCGTCGCCGGCCGTCGCCGCCTCGATGACGTCGAAGCCCTCCGCCTGCAGCTGCTCGGCGACCGCCCCGCGAAGGTCCTGGTCGTCGTCGACGATGAGGAGAGTCTTGCGTTGAGCCATGCGCGGCAACAAACACCATCTATGGGCCTCGCGCCAAAGGGATTCGGCCAAGGGAGTCCGACGACCCGTGATCTTCACCGCTACCGCCGACGGCGTGCTGGACCTGGGCGAGCGCAAGGTGCGCTGCGCGCTGGGGCCCGCCGGCGTCGTCCCCGCCGCCGCCAAGCGCGAGGGCGACGGCGCCTCACCCGCCGGCATCTGGCCGATCCGCAAGGTGATCTACCGGCCCGACCGCGGCCCGCCGCCGGCGACCGAGTTCCGGGTCTGCGCCATGACCGAGCACGACGGCTGGTGCGACGACCCCGCCGACCCGAACTATAACCGGCCGGTCAAGCGGCCCTATCCCGCCAGCTCCGAGGCGCTTTGGCGTGAGGATGGCGTCTATGACATCGTCGTCGTGCTGGGCCACAACGACGATCCGGTGGTTCCGGGCCTGGGTTCGGCGATCTTCCTGCATCTGTGCCGGCCGGGATATCCGCCCACCGAAGGGTGCGTGGCGATCGCCCGTGAGGATCTCGAGGACCTGCTGTCGGTCGCCAAGCCGGGCGATGCGGTGGAGATCCGCGCGTGAGCCGTCCGCCGGCCCGCCAGACGGTGGAACCGGGCTCCCTGCCGCGCCACCGCCATGCCGAGGCCTACGCCGCGGTGGTGATCGCCGGCCGCTATGAGGAGGCGGGCGACCGGGGCCGCCGGTGGGTCGGGCCCGGCGACGTCGTGGTTCACCAGGCCTGGGAGGCGCACCTCAACCGCACACCGCGCGCCGGCGCCCAGGTGCTGAACCTAGCCGCGCCTGTGGCCCTGGCCGCGTTCGGCCGCGTGGACGACGTGGACGGCCGGGTCCGCGCGGCGGCGCGCGATCCCGCGCAGGCGGCCGAGCGGCTGCGCGTCGGCTTCCGCCCTGCGCCGGACGCGGCCGCCGACTGGCCCGACCACCTGGCCGCGGCGCTGTCCCGAGTGGATACGACGCCGCTGGGCGCCTGGGCCGAGCGCCTGGGCGTGTCAGCCGAGCAGCTGTCGCGCGGCTTCGGCAAGGTGTTCGGGGTGACGCCCCGGCGCTTCCGGTGGGAGGCGCGCACGCGCGCGGCCCTGGCCGACCTCGCGGCGGGCGCAGCGCTGCCGCTGGCCGAGCTGGCCCTGGCGCACGGCTTCGCCGACCAGGCGCACATGACCCGCAGCGTGCGCGCGCTCTCCGGCCGCCCGCCCGGCGCCTGGCGCGGATCAAATGGGTTCAAGACGCCGGCCTAAGGCCCGGCCCTAGTGGCGGGCATGGACCGACGCCAGCTGATCGCCGCCGCCCTCGCCGCGGCGGCCCCGTTTCCCGCCCTCGCCGCCGCCACGCGCACCCAGTGGAAGGTGCGCGGCTCCGAGGGCTTCGACGCGCTCTGCTTCCTGGGCCCGCTGTCCGGCAAGCCGCTGTACACGCGCTACTATCCCCTGGAGCTTGCAGAGTTCCGGCCCCGGTTCCCCGCCGAGGCCCAGGCGGCGCTGGACGGCGTGCAGAAGCAGGCCGACGCGGCCGGCATGCTGCTGGCGCCCTCCCTCTGCACCCTGTTTTCCGGGGCGGCCGACCAGACCCTGGCCGACCTGATCGCCAGCCTCGACCAAGCCGAGACACGGCTGCTGCCACCCTATCGCGCCGGCCCCTACTGGGACGCCGACTCGTGGAGCGGTTTCCTCGCCACGCGCGCGGCGCTGCGGACGGTGTTGGTCGGCCTGGACACCGCCGGCTTCCCGGCGTTCCGCCGCAAGTTCATCGACGCCCGCCTGGCCGCGCGGGTCCCGGCCCTGTCGGCCCGGCTGGCCGGCCTGGACGTGATCGCCGAGCAGGAGCGGCTGCTGGGCCGCCGCCTCGACCCCGGCATCGAGATCATCCTGCTGTGGTTTTCCCAGCCGCACGGCACGCGCATCCAGGGTCAGCGGTTCCTGAGCCACGTCGCCTATCCGGACGACATCACCATCCGCATCGCCGGCCACGAGATCCTGCACCCGCCCTTCCCGATGGACAGGCGCGCCGCCAAGGCCGCGCTGGCGGTGCTGGGCCGCGATCCGCTGTTCGCCCGCATCGTCGCCGAGCACGACCCGGCCTTCGGCTACAACTCGCTGGAGGGCGTGCTGAACGAGGACACCGTCCAGGCGCTGGACCAGATCATCGCCGAGCGTCTGGGCTTCGCGAAGCCGCCCGCCCTGCGCTGGACCGAGGCCGACGGCGGCATGCACGTGCTGGCGGCCGGGCTCTATGGGACGCTGAAGTCCGAGGGCTACGACCGCGCAGGCGGCAGGATCGAGGCATGGATGGGCGCGGCGGCGAAGTCGGGCAAGCTGGCGCCGCGGCGGCTGCACGCGGCGGCGGCGCAGGTGCTGGGCCGCCCCGCCGACCAGCTCTGGCCGCCGCCCAGGGCCTAGCCGCGGCGGCGGGGCCATGGATAATGCCCGGCCATGGACGCGCCCTTCCTCGGCTTTCCCGACACCCAGGCCTTCCTGGCCGAGCTCAAGGCCAACAACGGGCGCGGCTGGTTCCAGGCCAACAAGGCCCGCTACGAGCGGGTAATGAAGGCGCCCGCCGAGGCCTTCGCCGCCGAGTTGCGCCCGCGCCTCGAAGCGCTGGCCGGGCGGCCGATCGGGACGAAGATCTTCCGCCTCCACCGCGACGTGCGCTTCGCCAAGGACAAGTCGCCCTACAACGCGCACGTGCACATCGCCTTCCGGCCCGAGACGGCGCCTGGTGAGGTGCGGCGGCGCGGCGTGTTCTACTTCGGGCTGGAGGCCGACAAGCTCACCCTGGGCGTCGGCGCCTTCGACTTCGGGCCCGCCGATCTGGAAAAGTACCGCCGCGCCGTCGCGGGGGACTCCGATGGCGAAGAGCTGGTGGCGATCCTGTCCGGCATGGCGGCCAAGCCCGGCGAGCCGGACCTCAAACGCGTCCCCGCGCCCTACCCCGCCGACCATCCGCGCGGCGACCTGCTGCGCCACAAGGGGCTGAACGTGTGGCAGGACCTGACCGGCGCCGAACTGATCGCCTCTCCGGACCTGGTGGACGCGGTGATGACGGTGTTCGAACAGCTCGACCCGGTGAACGTCTGGCTCACCGAGGTGCTGGAGGACTAGCGTCGCGGTCGCTCGGCTTCGCTCGCGTGAAGCGTCTATTCTGGCTTCCAGCGCGCCGTTCGCGCTGCGGTCTTTGCCGCAGCGGCGATCTTGCGGAGCTCCGCTTCGCCAGCATCCTCTTTTTCGAGGCGCTTCAACGCCTTGAACTTCCGGATCTCCTGAGACGCCCATTCGTCGGCGCGCTCCCGCGTCACCTTACTAGATGATCCAAATGGTTTGACGGGCCGCCCGTCCAGCTTAACCAGTTCGCGCATCTTCACCTGGAACTGGCCCAAGGTCGTGGCCCGACGTTGCTCCGCTTGGCTATCGAAGAACTCCAGCATCAGGCTGGTTATGTGGTTTAGCGCGGTGATCTCCGGTTCCAGCAGAAGGTTCTTCGCCGTTTGCGCCTCTTGGACCGTGGGCATGTCGCCCTTAAAGGTCTGGACGCCAGCGTTTTCCTTTCGGTGATCTACCCGTTCCACCACGACTTCGGGAGCGGTCTTCTGCAGGACGGCCCAATGCATGGTGTTTTGAATGTCTGCGAAGAACTCGTTGTGCTGGGATTGGTCGTAGGGGTCGTAGTCCACGCAGAATGACGCAAGCTCGAGAATCCTCGTCCACATCCGCTTCTCGGAGGAGCGAATGTCTCGGATACGGGCGAGCAGCTCCTCGAAGAAGTCCGGCTTTCCGTCCGGATTCTTCAGGCGCTGGTCGTCAACCACGAACCCTTTAGTCAGATATTGCATAAGCACGGACGTTGCCCAGATTCGGAACATTGTTCCGAGTCTTGAGCTGACCCGGTATCCGACCGAGATCATCACATCAAGGCTATAGAGATTGGTGCGGTACCGTCGTCCGTCGGCGGCAGTTATCCAGGATTCCTGGATAACCGAATCACTCTCCAATTCGCCGTCAACAATTATGTTTTTGATGTGATAGCTCACTGTCCGAACGTCGATTCCGAACATTTCGGCCATCTGCGCTTGCGTGGCCCAGAACGTGTCCCCGAGGATTCGTAGTTCGGCGCGGATACCGTCCTTGGCGATGTAGACAAGAAACCGGTCGCCGGTGTCGCCGTCCTCAATGACGGTCAACGGCTCGCCATCCGAGCCCATTGGGAGGTGTGCGTCGCTCATGCCTCTTCATAGCAGAGATTCTCGTTTTGTGCTGGTCCGAGCCCTGAGGCCAGCTAGCCGCGCGCCCCGAACACCGCCGAGCCCACCCGCACGCTTGTCGCACCGAAGCGGATAGCGGTTTCGAAGTCCCCGCTCATGCCCATGGAGAGTTTCGCCAGGCCGTTGCGTTGCGCGATCTTGACCAGCAGGGCGAAGTGGGGGCCGGCCGGTTCGTCCGCCGGCGGGATGCACATCAGACCCTCGACGGGCAGGCCGTAAGGCCCGCGGCAGGCGGCGATGAAGGCGTCGGCGTCGGCGGGGACCACGCCGGCCTTCTGGTCCTCCTCGCCGGTGTTCACCTGGATGTAGAGCCGCGGGCTCTTGCCCTGCTTCTGCGCCTCGTCGGCGAGCGTGCGGGCCAACTTCTCGCGGTCCAGGCTCTCGATGACGTCGAAGAAGCTGACCGCCTCCCGCGCCTTGTTGGTCTGCAGGGGCCCGATCAGGTGCAGGGTCAGGCCCTCGGCCTTCCCCGACCACCGCGCCATCGCCTCCTGCACCCGGTTCTCGCCGAAGGTCTTCTGGCCGGCGGCCAGCACGGGAGCGATCGCCTCCCAGGGCTGCTGCTTGGAGACCGCGACCAGGGTCACGTCGCCTGGCGGCCGCCCGGCGGCTTGCGCGGCGCGGGCGATCCGGGCCACCACGTCGGTGTAGGCGCTCGTGGCGTCTGATGGCGAGGGGATGGCGGTCATTTCCGGGTTCTGGACCTTGCAGCGGACGGCCCGGCTTCTAGCGCGCCGGCAGGCGAAGTGGAAACCGGGCGCCCTGCCGGCCCTGCTGTTCTTCACCGATCCGGTCCGCACGCCCGACCCCGAGGCGATCGCCGCGCGCCTGCTGCGGGGCAGCGCCATCGTCTACCGCGCCTTCGGA
>CBHTUE010000218.1:0-8360 GCA_966096115.1 uncultured Phenylobacterium sp. | reverse complement strand
TCCTACGCCTTCAACAACCGCAAGCACCTGGCCAACTCGTTCAAGCTGCGCGAGGGCCTGATCGGGCAGTGCGCCTATGAGAAGTCGCGCATCCTGCTGACCAACGTGCCCAAGGACTACGTGCAGGTCTCCTCGGGCCTCGGCGAGTCCGCGCCGGCCAACATCATCGTCCTGCCGGCCCTGTTCGAGGGCGAGGTGAAGGCGGTGATCGAACTGGCCACCTTCGGCGCGTTCAACGAGACCCAGCAGCAGTTCCTGGACCAGCTGATGGAATCCGTCGGCATCGTGCTCAGCACGATCGCGGCGAACATGCGCACCGAAGGCCTCCTGAAGCAGTCGCAGCTCCTGACCTCGGAACTGCAGGCCCAGCAGGAAGAGCTGAAGAAGACCAACGACCGCCTGGAGCAGCAGGCCGCGTCGCTGCGCCAATCTGAGGAGCTGCTGCGCACGAAGCAGGAGGAACTGCAGCAGACCAACGCCGAGCTGCAGGAGAAGGCGCACCTGCTGTCGGTCCAGAACCAACAAGTGGAAGCCAAGAACCGCGAGGTCGAACAGGCGAAGATCGCGCTGGAGGACAAGGCCGAGCAGCTGGCGATCACGTCGAAGTACAAGTCCGAGTTCCTGGCCAACATGAGCCACGAACTGCGCACGCCGCTGAACAGCCTGCTGATCCTGTCGAAACTGCTGGCCGACAACACCCAGGGCAACCTGTCGGACAAGCAGGTGGAATTCGCCCACAACATCCACGCCGCCGGCGCGGACCTGCTGGGCCTGATCAACGAGATCCTCGACCTGTCGAAGATCGAGTCGGGCACGGTCACCCTGGACATCGGCGAGATGTCGTTCGCCAGCCTGTCCGACCAGGTGGACCGCACCTTCAGCCAGATCGCCGTCGACAAGCGGCTCGACTTCCGCGTCGAGCTGGACCCGGGCCTGCCGCGCTCGATGTACACCGACGACAAGCGCCTGCAGCAGATCATCAAGAACCTGCTGTCGAACGCCTTCAAGTTCACGGAAGCCGGCCACGTGAAGCTGAAGGTGGCCCGCGCCCAGTCCGGCTGGAATCCGACCAACGAGCACCTCAACACCGCGGGCCAGGTGCTGGCCTTCACCGTCGAGGACTCGGGCATCGGCATCCCCGAGGACAAGCAGCGGATCATCTTCGAGGCCTTCCAGCAGGCCGACGGCACCACCAGCCGCAAGTACGGCGGGACGGGCCTGGGTCTCTCCATCAGCCGCGAGATCACCCGGCTGCTGGGCGGGGAGCTCCGCGTCGTGTCCACGCCCGGCAAGGGCTCGGCCTTCACCCTCTACCTGCCGCTGAACTTCAGCCCGCAGCAGGCGCAGCCGACCCGCAGCGGCCTGGCGGCGCCGATGCCGCGGCCGATGATGATGCTGCCCTCGTCGTTCTCGGACGAACCGGCCGAGGCGGTGGCCGACGACCGCGAGATGATCACTTCCGAGGACTCGGTCGTGCTGATCGTCGAGGACGACCCGCGCTTCGCGTCCATACTGCTCAACCTGGTCCGCGACGGTGGCTTCAAGGGCGTGGTGACGGGCGAGGGCGGGGCGGCCCCGTCACTGGCCCGGCGGTTCGGCCCCGACGCCATCATGCTGGACATTGGACTGCCCGACATGGACGGCTTGGCCCTGCTGGACCTGCTGAAGCGCACGCCCGAGACCCGGCACATCCCCGTGCACGTCATCTCGGCCGACGACCAGAAGGGCCTGGGGCTGTCGATGGGCGCCATCGGCTTCACCCACAAGCCGGTGGAGCGCGAGGTGGTGGTCTCCACCCTGGCGGGCGTGAAAACCTTCGCCGAGAAGGTCGACCGCAAGATCGTGCTGATCGGCGGGGAAGGTGAGGCGGCCGATACGCTGCGCCAGTGCTTCGCCGAGGTGGAACTGGCGGCCGACTTCAACGCCGTCACCGCGCGTCCCGCCGCTGAGCTGCCCGACGCGGTGGTCATCGAGGCCGCGGTGCTGCCCGTGCCGCAGCTGATCGACCAGCTGAAGCAGGCCGAGGGCCGCTGCACGCCGGTGGTGGTCTACGCCCCGGCCGACCTGGAGCCCGAGGACGACCGGCGCCTGCGCCTGTCCGTGTTCGGGGGCCTGGTGCGGATGGCGCGCACGCCCGACCAGCTGGTCGACCAGGCAAGCCTGCTTCTGCACGCGCCGATGGACACCCTGTCGGCGCCGGCTCGCGCCAAGCTCACCCAGTCCAAGCACGACGACGCGGTGCTGACCGGGCGCAAGGTGCTGGTGATCGACGACGATATCCGCAACATCTTCTCGCTGGCCTCGGCGCTCGAGGAGTACGGCGTTGACCTCAGCTACGCCGAGAGCGGCCGGGCCGGGCTCGAGATCCTGGAGGCCAAGGCCGACATGGACGTTGTGCTGGTCGACATCATGATGCCGGACATGGACGGCTATGAGACGATCCGCGAAATCCGTGCGCGGCCCGCCTCGGCCGACCTGCCGATCGTCGCGGTGACCGCCAAGGCCATGAAGGGCGATCGCCAGAAGTGCATCCAGGCCGGCGCGTCCGACTACGTGTCCAAGCCGGTGGACATCGATCACCTGGTCTCGGTGCTGCGCGTGTCGATCCAAAGGGCGGACGCCATGCAACTTGCCAGCGACACGGTCGTTTCATTGATGCCGCAAGCGAGCTGATGTGACTGCAAGCGTAACCGCCAAGGCCGTGCCGGGGACCGGACCGCCGCCGTGGCGGGCCGAGTCTCCATCTGCGCCCGACCTGGACGCGCCCCTGACGGCGCGCGTCCTCATCGTCGATGACGACGAGCGCAACGCCTATGCGGCGGTCGAGGCGCTGGCCGAGCTTGGCCACGAGCTGGTGGTGGCCCGCTCGGGCGAGGAGGCGCTGAAGCAGCTCCTGTCCGAGGAGTTCGCCCTGATCCTGCTCGACTTGCACATGCCGGGCATGGACGGCTACGAGACCGCCGCCCTGGTGCGCACGCGCAGGCGCAACCTGCACACCCCGATCGTCTTCCTCACCGCGATCTACCGGGACGAGGCGCACATCTTCCAGGCCTACTCGGCCGGGGCGGTCGACGTGGTGTTCAAGCCGATCGACCCCTTCATCCTGAAGGCCAAGGTGCAGGTCTTCACGGACCTCTACCTCAAGACCAAGGAGGTCGAGCGCCAGTCGGCCTATCAGCAGTGGTTGCTGGACGAACATTCGCGCGTGAAGGCGGACAAGGCGCGCACCGAGCAGGTGCTGCGCCGCACGCAGGCCCGCGAGGCGGCGATCTTGAAATCCCTGCCGATCGTCTTCCATTCGCGCAGCCTCGAGCCGCCGTTCGCTCCGCAGTTCGTCTCCGACTCGGTGGAGCAGATCACCGGCTTCGCGCCGCGGCGCTTCACCGAGGACCCCAACTTCGGCTCCAGCCGCATCCACCCGGACGACCTGGCCCAATATATCGAGCGCGTGTCGGCGGCGGCGCGCACCGGCCACTATAGCGCCGAGTTCCGCTGGCTGTGCGCCGACGGCCAGTACCGGGTGCTGCAGGACACCGGCGTGCTGGCGCCGGCCGAAGCCGGCGAGGTGCGCGAGATCTTCGGCGTCATGCTGGACGCCACCGACCGCAAGAGCCTGGAGGAGCAGCTCGCCCAGGCCCGCAAGATGGAGGCGGTGGGCCAGCTGACCGGCGGCGTCGCCCACGACTTCAACAACCTGTTGACCGTGGTGCTGGGCAACATCGACATGCTGGCGACCCGTCAGGAGGAGGACGCCCGCCGCATGCGCCGCATCGAGGCCGTCCGCGCCGCCGCCGAGCGGGGCCGCGACCTGACCGGCCAACTGCTGGCCTTCTCACGCCGCCAGCACCTGACACCGGTGACCCTTGATGTGAACACCCTCATACGCCACTTCGCGCCCTTGATGCGCCAGGCGGTCGGCGAGGCGGTGACCCTGGACCTGCAGCTGGCCGATGCGCCGCTCGCGACCCACGTCGACGCCACCCAGCTGGAGACCGCCCTGCTCAACCTGGCGGTCAATGCGCGCGACGCCATGCCTGAGGGCGGTCGGTTGACGATCGCCACGCGTTGCCAGGAGGGCCCGACGCCTCTCGGCCATGTGGTGATCGAGGTGCGCGACACCGGCGTCGGCATGGACGAGACGGTCCGCAAGCGCGTCTTCGAGCCTTTCTTCACCACCAAGGACGTCGGGAAGGGATCGGGGCTGGGCCTCTCGCAGGTCTACGGCTTCGTCAGCCAGTCCAACGGCGAGGTGCGCCTGGAGAGCGCGCCGGGCGAGGGCTCGGCGTTCTACCTCCTGCTTCCCGCCAGCAGCGCCGAGGCCGAGGCTCCGCGCCGCGCCAAGGTGACTGGCAAGCTGGTGGGCGGAACCGAGAGGATCCTACTGGTGGAGGACGACGCCACCGTGCTGGCGCTGACGCTCGATGTGCTGGGCGGCCTGGGCTACGAGGTCACCACCGCGACCAATGCCGCCGAGGCCCTGGCGGTCCTGCAGTCGGGCCGCGAGCTCGACCTGCTGTTCACCGACGTGGTCATGCCGGGCGGCGTCAGCGGGCTCAGCCTGGCGCGCACGGCGCGCGAGCTGCGGCCGACGCTGCGGGTCCTGCTGACCTCCGGCTTCGTCGGCGAGAACAGGGTGATCGAGGGCCGGGAGTTCCCGCTGCTGGACAAGCCCTACGAGACCGCGGTGCTGGCCTCGACTCTGCGCAAGCTGCTGGATCGTCCTGAGCGGCGGCGGCGCAAGCGCGAAACGGCAGCGGCCGAGTAAGCTGGTTAGGCGGACTTCGCCAGGCGCTTCAGCGCGGCCGCCAGGCGCCGCGCGTGCGCCCGCCCCATGTCCGCGTCATGCGCGCCGGCTGACAGCTGGACGGCCATCTGCCGCAGGTCGGCGGCGCGTCCGTCAGGCGCGAAGGCGGCGACCAGCAGCTGCGCCTCATACAGCAGATCCTCGCGTTGTGCGGGCGGCCAGGCGTCGAACAGCACGTCGTCAAAATCGACGACCTCGCCGGTTGTCTTGCTGCCGTCTCTGGGTTGCGCGCGTGCCATCGGAGCGGACTAACCCCCCATGCCGGCAGCGGTTCCCCCTGCGACGCATGATCGCTCTTGTCACAATTGCCCCCTGCGGTTGCTTGCGCTCGGCGCGTCTATGGTCGAGGTTCCGACAAAGAGGGGACGTGATGATTCAAGACCCGGAGCACACCCGACGTCTGGCCCAGAATCTGGTGGAACTGTTGACCCCCTACGAGGAAGAGCTGATCCAGCTTGAGCGCGAGGCTCCGGCGTTTGGCCCCCTGCGGCGGGCCTTGGGTATTGCGATCGCCGAAGCCTGTTACTGCATCTCTGACGGGCCGTTGCCGCAAGAAAACCTTGTTCCGCCAGTCGATGACGCGGCGAGTAGGACGCGGTAGAAGCTTAGTTCCCTAAGGAGATCCGAGATACCCATGGCCAACAGACCCGATACGGCCGCAGACCCCGTAGATGTCGCCGTGGGCGCGCGGATCCGGCTGTTGCGCAAGGTACGCGGTCTGTCGCAGCAAGCGCTGGCGGAAGCGGCGGGCGTCACCTTCCAGCAGATCCAGAAGTACGAACGCGGAGCCAATCGGGTCTCGGCGTCCATGCTGACCCGAATCGCCAAGACCCTGGGCGTGCCGGTGGCCGAGATGTTCGGCGAGAACTCCGCCTCTTCGGGCGCGGTCGACGAGGTCGCCGCCCTGCTGGCCGAGCCCGGCGCGTTGGAACTGCTCAAGGCCTACGCCGGCCTGCCGCGCGGCGTCTCCCGCTCGGCCCTGGTGGAATTCGTGCGAAGCCTTAGAAGTCAGCCGGGCTGAGTTTCTTTCCCGGGTCTAGCTCCATGTTCCGTCCCGTGCTGACCGCCGCTCTGGCCGCGGCCCTCCTCGCCGTGGCCGCGCCTGGCGTGGCCGCGCCGCTGGGCGCCGCCGACGCGAAGATGGTTGCGGCCATCGACGCCGACCACGACCTCAACGTCCAACTGCTGCACGACTTGGTGGTGGTCAACTCGGGCACCATGAACCTCAAGGGCGTGGAGCAGGTGGGGTCCATGCTGCGACCGCAGTTCGAGGCCCTGGGCTTCACGGTCCGCTGGCTGCCGATGACGGACGCAGGCCGGGCCGGCCACCTGATCGCCGAGCACAAGGGCGCCGGCCGCGGCAAGCGCCTGCTGCTGATCGGCCACCTGGACACGGTGTTCGAGCCGGACAGCCCCTTCCAGGGCTGGAAGCGCACCGGCG
Organism: uncultured Phenylobacterium sp.; assembly: GCA_966096115.1. GTDB lineage: Bacteria > Pseudomonadota > Alphaproteobacteria > Caulobacterales > Caulobacteraceae > Phenylobacterium. Next base: position 2,115 of record CBHTUE010000218.1, on the reverse strand, counting down.
ACATCGTCGAAGGTCCCGGCGTCGGCGACATGAAGGGCGGCGACGTCATCATGCTGGCCGCGCTCAAGGCCATGCAGGCGGCGGGGACGTTGAAGAACGCCGACATCGTCGTGGTGCTGACCGGCGACGAGGAGAAGCCGGGCTCGCCGCTCTCGGTGGTGCGCGGCCCGCTGATCGAGGCCGGCAGGCGCAGCGACGTAGCCCTGGACTTCGAGGGCCTGCAGCGCGACGGCGACCGCGACATCGGCTCCATCGCGCGGCGCTCTTCGACCTCCTGGACGATCACGGCCAAGGCGCGGTCCGGGCATTCCTCCGGCGTCTGCAAGCCGGAGGTGGGCTGCGGCGCGATCTACGAGCTCACCCGCATCCTGGACAGTTTCCGACGCGACCTGCCGGAGACCAACCTGACCTACAACGTGGGCATGATCCTGGGCGGCTCTTCCGCCGAGTTGAACGCCGGCGACACCGGCGGGGCGGCGACGGGAAAACCGAACGTGATCGCCTCCAACGCCATCGCGCGCGGCGACATCCGCACGCTGTCGCCCGAACAGGAGGCCCGCGTACGGGCGAAGATGAGCGCCATCGTCGCGCGGCACCTGGACAAGGCCTCGGCCGAGATCAGCTTCTCCGACGACGGATACCCGCCGATGGCCCCGACCGTGGGCAACAAGGCGCTGCTGGCCAAGCTCAACCAGGTCAACGCCGCCCTGGGGCTGCCGGAGATGCCGGCCGGCGATCCGGCCAACCGCGGCGCTGGCGACATCTCGTTCGTGGCCTTCATCGACGGCTTGGTCGGCATGGGCATGGCCGGGGAGGGCAGCCATGCGCCCGGCGAGACCGCCGACCTCAAGAGCCTCGACGTCCAGGCCAAGCGCGCCGCGCTGCTGATGAGCCGGCTGGCAAAGGAACCGCGGCCGAAGCCCTGAGGGCCAGCCATGCTGAAGACCTGCAATCCTAGCGCAGCTGTTCGGTGACCATGGTTGTGGTTAGCGGCCGCGACGGCCGTTTTCGCGCTCGCCCCTAACTTGGTCAACGGCGGCTTCGAGACCAGCACCCTGCCGCCCCTCGGCATCGACTCCCACTACCTCTAGAACGGCGCGGTCACGGGCTGGTCGACGCCCGCGGCGGCGAACGGCCAGGACTACAACCTGTATTCCTGGACGGCGACACCGCGGAGCTCGGCGACGCCGACACCCGCTACGGCGGCGAGCGACGCGGCCCTCGCCCGGCAACGCGGCGCTTTGAGGCGGGTCGTGGGCGGCGCCGTCTTCAGATCGGGACGGCGGTACAGCCATCGCCCGAGTCAGCCATCGACCCCTGGTCGCCCTGCCAACGTGGATACCCGACATGCGCACCGCTTCCGCTGCCGCCCTGGCGCTTCTCCTCCTCGGATCGACGGTCGCCGGGGCGACCGCGGCCCCCGCCGTCAAGCTCGCGGCCACCGACCTCAACGGCCATGCGGTGAACGCGCCCGGAGCGGCGGAGCACACCCTGGTGCTGCTGGGCTTCCGCCATGGCGACCAGGACGTGCTGGACGGCTGGCGCACCGGCCTCGGCCTGAAGGACGACGACCTGAGCTGGATCGAGGTCGCCTACATCGGCGCGCCGTCCATGGCTCGCGGCATGATCGAAGCCAGCCTACGCAAGCGCTTCGCCGGCCCCGCCGCCCGGGCGCACATGGCTCCGGTCTTCGGAGCCCCCGACGCGGCGCTGAAGTCGCTGGCGGCCGGGCCGGGCCCCGTCCTCCTGGTCCTCGACCGCTCCGGCGCCATCCTGGCCGAGGCGCGCGGCGCCTATTCGCCGGCGAACGCGCGGAGCGTGTCCGCCGTCCGGTGAGACTTTTCTGCGAGGGGTTGCGACGTGACCAGGGGCCGCTGGCGCTCGAGGGCGGGCTATCGTCTCGTCGGAGGGCCTTCGGACGCTATTCCGACAACGCCTCGGTCATGTCCACGGGCGCCTTGGGCGCAGGGCGCAGGAGCATGACGAGCGGGAACAGGACGCACGTGATCAGCGCCATCCAGCTGAAGATGTTCACATAGCCGATCATCGCCGACTGGCGCGTGACCTCGCCGTTCAGGATGGTCAGCCCGGTGCTCGTCGCGGGGTCCATCAGCT
>CBHTUE010000217.1:0-8486 GCA_966096115.1 uncultured Phenylobacterium sp. | reverse complement strand
ACGCCGACGGCCCCGGCAGCGATCACGAACACCCGCGGCTCCCACCACCGCCCACCGACGGCGCCGGGCGCCATGCGCGACAGGATCGGCTCGTCCTTGCTGAACAACTGGTGCTTCAGCGCGCCGGCCACGTGCAGGGCGATCAGCGCGTAGGCGCCCTTGATGATCAGGTGGTGGGCGTTCAGCGCGACGCTGTGCCAGACCTTCTTCGCGGCCGGCGCCATCTCAGGCAGGCCCGGGATGTGCGGCCAGGGGATGGTTCCATAGAGCAGCGTGGGGATCTCAATGCGGCTGGCGGAGACCATGATCCAGCCGGTCACCGGCATGCCGATCATCACGACGTAGAAGGCCCAGTGCACGACGCTGGACAGCGTCTTTTCCCAGCCGACCAGCGTCGCCGGCTCGGGCGGCGGCGGGTGGATCACGCGCCACGCCAGCCGCACCAGGCTCAGCAGCAGCACGGTGATGCCGATCGACTTGTGGAACTGCACGACCGCGAAGGCCTCGGGCGTGCGGCCCTCCATCCGTCCCGCCAGGATGATCTGCAGGACGATCAGCGCCGCGATCGTCCAGTGCAGGACGATGGCCAGGGTGGAATAGCGCGCCCCTCGGACCGCCTCGCTCATGCGTACCTCACTGCGACGACTTCTTCACGAATTCGACCTCGAACAGCAGGTCGACCACGTCGCCGGCGAACGGCCGTCCGCCGTTCACGCCGAACTCCGAGCGCTTGACCTTGCCGCTCCCGGAGAAGCCCATGCGCGGCCCGCTGACCGGGAAGCCCGATCCGTAGCCGTTGAACTGGACGTCCAGGGTGACCGGCTTGGTGACGCCGTGCATGGTCAGGTCTCCGGTCAGCTGCCCGTGGCCCTCCGCATCGGCCGTCACGCCGGTCGAGGTGAACTGGATGGTGGGATACTTCTCGGGCTCGAAATAGCCGGAGATGGTCTTGTTGAACATGTTGTCGGCAGTGTCGATCGACTTGGGATCGATGGTGATCGAGACCTTGGTGTTCTGCCAGGTCGCCGGATCGTAGGCGAAGGCGCCCTCCAGCCTGTTGAACCGCAGCGTGTAGTGGGAGAAGCCGCCCATGTGCGGGATCTTGATCAGCAGGCTCGCGTGGCGCGGATCCAGAGCATAGTTCCCGGCCGGCACCTTGGCCGGGTCGCGGACCGTCGGGTCCGCGGCCGCGGCCCCGGAGGCCAGCAGCGAGGCCGCACGGGCGACGATGAACAGGCGGCGCAACATGGCGGACGCTCCTTCGAAGCGGACAACGCACGAAAGCGTGGCCGCTCGAAGGCCGACGATACTTCCGCGACCGCCGGCGCCGTATGCGCCGTCAGCCGCAGTATATGCCGCGTGAGAGCCGATGCGGCGCAATGCGGCGCGAAAATATTATCCAACCCGGGCTGAAAGCCGGTACCCAGGACACTCTTGAGACCTCGGACATATCAGAGAGACGAAGATGACTTTCCGCGCTCCGGTCCGCGACCTGGCCTTCGCCCTGAAGTCCGCTGGACATCTAGAGCTCCTGGGCCGCGCGTTTCCGGACCTCGACGAGGAGACCGTGACGGCCGTGCTGGAGGCGGCGGCCGACTTCGCCAACAACGAGCTGGCGCCGCTGAACCGCAAGGGTGACCTGGAAGGCGCCCGCTACGAAAACGGCCGGGTGACCGCCGCCCCGGGCTTCGCCGACGCCTACAGGCACTTCGTCGAACAGGGCTGGAACTCGTTGTCGGCCGAGCCCGAACACGGCGGCCAGGGCCTGCCCAAGGCGATGGAGCTGGCCGTGTTCGAGATGGTGCACGCCGCCAACATGGCCTTCGGCCTCTGCCCGATGCTCACCCAAGGCGCCATCGAGGCGCTGGCCCTGCACGGCACCGAGCGGCAGAAGCGGCTGGTGCTGCCCAAGCTGGTCTCCGGCGAGTGGACCGGAGCGATGAACCTGACCGAGCCGCAGGCCGGCACCGACTTGGCGGCGCTGACCACCAAGGCCGAGCCCGACGGCCAGGGCGGCTACCGTCTGACCGGCCAGAAGATCTTCATCACCTGGGGCGACCACGACGCGGCCGACAACATCTGCCACCTGGTCCTGGCCCGCACCCCCGATGCGCCGCCCGGGGTGAAGGGGATCAGCCTGTTCCTGGCCTGCAAGAAGCAGGTGAAGGACGACGGCTCCCTGGGCGGCCTCAACGACCTGCGCGCCGGGTCGATCGAGCACAAGCTGGGCATCCACGGCTCGCCCACCTGCGTGATGCTCTTCGAGGGCGCGAGCGCCGAGCTGGTCGGCGAGCTGGGCCAGGGCCTGCCGGCCATGTTCGTGATGATGAACGCCGCGCGCCTCCAGGTGGGCGTGCAGGGCGTGGCGATCGCCGAGCGGGCGTTCCAGCAGGCGCTGAACTTCAGCCAGGAACGCAAGCAGGGCCGCACCGCCTGGGAAGCCGACGGCATGATCTACGGCCACCCGGACGTGCGCCGCACGCTGATGCTGATGAAGGCCAAGATCGAGGCCGCCCGTGGCATCTGTCTGCTCACCGGCATCCTCTCCGACGTCGCCCGGCTGGCCGAGACCGCAGAGGAGCGTGTGGCCGCGAAGGCGCGGCAGGAGCTGCTGACGCCGATCGCCAAGGCCTGGTCCACCGACCTCGGCGTCGAGGTGGCGTCGCAAGGGCTGCAGGTGCACGGCGGCATGGGCTTCATCGAGGAGACCGGCGCGGCGCAGCACTACCGTGACGCCCGCATCGCGCCGATCTACGAGGGGACCAACGGCATCCAGGCCATGGACCTGGCCGGTCGCAAGCTGCGCCTGAACGGCGGGGAGACCCTGCGGGGCCTGTGCGCCGAGATGGCGCTGACCGCCGAGGTGCTGTCGCAGGCGCCGGGCCTGGCGCCGGTCGGGCGCCGCCTGGCCGCCGGAGTCGCGGCGCTGGAGCGCGCGGCCGACGCCGTGGTGCCGCCGACAACACCACGGCGCTCGCCGCCGCCACGCCGTTCCTGAAGCTGGCCGGCGACGTGATCGGCGGCTGGGTGCTGGGCCGCCAGGCGCTGGCCGCGGCGGGCTCGGACGACCCGTGGCTGGTCGCCAAGGGGGGCCTGGCCCGGCTCTACGCCAGCCAGGTGCTGACCCTGGCGCCCGGCCTGGCCGACGGCATCGCCGAGGGCGCCGGGACCGAGGATCTGGAAGCCACGTCGGCCGCCGCGCTGGCGGGCTGAACAGGGCGCGATTCTCGCTCGGTTTACCCTTTCCCCCGTACGGTCCCGGCCAGTCCGGGGAGCGTGTAATGTTGAAGGTGAGACCCTACGATCCGGTGGCGACCGCCACAGCCGGCGTCGTGGACGTGAACCTCACCGCCTATCAGCTCTCGATCGCTGGTTTCCGCCTCTCTGTCTGGACGCACTACGCGTTCAACGCCGTCGCCGCGGCCGGCATGCTGCTCCTGGGCCATCCCTGGCTGGCCGCCGCCCTGTTCGTCGGGGCCAGCGCCTTCGACACGGTGATGCAGACCCTGCTGCGGCGCTGGCTCGAGACCAGTGTCGGGGTCGAGGAGGCGGTCGGCATGCGCCGCCTGGCGCTGCTCTGCGTCGCCCGCACGGTGGTCTACACCTGCCCCAGCTTCCTGATGGCCCTGAACGGCGGGCTGGCCGAGTGCCTGTGGTTCGGCGTGCAGCTGGTCACGCTGTTCGCCCTGGGCATGGGCGCCGGCGCCCTGTCGGCGCGCCTGTTCTGGGCGTTCTTCGCGCCGATGATGCTGGAGATCGTCGTCCTGGTCGCTGTGGTGTTGGCGCCGCTGCAGGCGGCGGGCGTGCTGGCGAACCTGGCGATCATGTTCGTCATCGCCGGCGGGATTTCGTTCAGCGCGGCGCGGACGATCAGCAGCTGGCACGCCGCCTTCCTGAGCAGCGTGGCGAACACCGAGGCGCTGGCCGTCGCACGAGACCAGGCCGTGGCCGAACGCACCGCCGCCGACGACGCCCGCGAGGCCGCACGGCGCGCCAATAGCGCCAAGTCCAACTTCCTGGCCACCATGAGCCATGAGATCCGCACGCCGATGAACGGCGTCCTGGGCATGGCTCAGCTCCTGAAGCGCGACGAGACCGACCCGGTCCAGGCCGCGCGCCTCGCCGTCCTGATCGACAGCGGCGAGTACCTGCTGTCCATCCTCAACGACATCCTCGACGTCTCGAAGATCGACGCCGGAAAGCTGGACATCGCACCCGCGCCCGAGCCGGTGCGGCCGTTCCTGGAGCGGCTGGTCAGCTTCTGGGGCGCGCGGGCGGACGAACGTGGCGTGTCGCTGGACCTGGAAGTCGCGGGCGATGTCCCGGCGGTGGTGCTGGTCGACGGCCTGCGCCTGCGCCAGGTGCTGTTCAACCTGGTCGGCAACGCGCTGAAGTTCACCGAGACCGGCTCGGTCAAGGTGCTGTGCGCCGCCAGCGGCCGCGACGGCGACGTCGTGCGCCTGCACCTGGCGGTCCGCGACACCGGCTCCGGCATCGCCGCCCATCATCTGCCACAGCTGTTCGACCGGTTCTCGCAGGGCGACGAGTCCGAGGCGCGCCGCTTCGGCGGGACCGGGCTGGGCCTGGCGATCGTGCGCCAGCTGATGGAACTGATGGGCGGCCGCGTCTGGGTGGAGAGCACCCTGGGCGTCGGCTCGACCTTCCACGTGGAGCTGGCCGTGCCGGTGGTCGAGGCGATGCCCGCCACTGCCGAGGCAGCCGGAGACGACACCGACGCGCCGGGCCTCGCGGCCCTGACCGTGCTGGCCGTGGACGACAACACGGTCAACCTGCTGGTCCTGGAACAGCTGCTGGGCAGCCTGGGCCAGACCGTCGTCAAGGCGGCCAGCGGCGAGGCAGCCCTGGAGACCCTGGGCGAGCAGGCCTTCGACCTGGTCCTGGCCGACATCCAGATGCCCGGCATGACGGGTGTGGAGCTGCTGCACCGCGTGCGCGCCGCGCCCGGCCCCAACCAGAGGACGCCGATGATCGCGCTCACCGCCGACGTCACCTCGGGCGGACGCCAGCGCTACCTGGACCTGGGCTTCGACGAGCACGCCGCCAAGCCGATCCAGTTGGAGGAGTTGCTGGCCGCCATCGCCCGCGCCACGTCGTCCGACGCCGCGGGCGCCGAGCGCGCCGCCTAGGGGCGCACGTAGCGCGCGAAAGGCCTATGCGCGCCGCCCGACAGCGCATAGCCGGACTCGATGGGCAGGTTCTCCTCCGGCCCCAGGTCGATATCGGCCTCCGGGAAGACGACCACCACGCGGGTCCCGATGCGGACGGTGACCTCCAGCGGCTCGGGATGGTTGCGGTCGGACCAGGCCTTGATCTGGCTGTAGTAGGGCTCGCGCTTCCAGGCCGTGGGGTTGGCCGGGTCGACTTCGACGATCAGGCGGCGGTCCTCGGTCCCGGTCCAGATCATGAACTTCGCCCGGTCCGGCCGCCAGGCATCGTCCAGGCCGTCCGCCGTCAGGTAGAGGCACTCGAACGCGGCGCACTCGCTGGGCCGGTCCGGATAGATGCCGCAGCCCTGGCGCTGGACGTACTTCGGGCACCAGCTGTGGCGCGGCTTCCCGAGGGTCGGGATCGCCATCAGCTTGCAGCACATGCCGCAGGTTCCGCAGGACTTCATGCCCGTGGTCTCCCGCAGGGCGGGGCCCCGCGCAAGACCTAGAGCGGCGCGTCGAAGGTCAGGCGGTAGAAGCGGGTCTCGGCGCCCTCGACGCCGAAGTCGTTGTCGGTGGCGATCAGCAGCTCGCGGTCGGAGAGCGTGCAGACGCCTTCCAGGTCAGGCGCGACCTGCCGGTGGTCGTCGGTGGTGAACAGCAGGGTCTTGGCGAGGCGCCGGCGGCCGGCGGCCAGGTCGACGCGGTAGAGGCGGGCGCTGCGGCTGACCCGCTCCAGCAGCAGCATCCGTTCGCTGCCGACGCAGACCAGTTCGCAGGCCTTCAGGTCCTCCGGCCCGGCCGGCTCGTCCTCGACGAAGCTCTCCGGCGGATCGAACGGATAGATGTATTCGGCGGCCCGCGAGCCGTCGCGCGGGTCCAGCTTCCAGATGCGCGTCGACATCGGGTCGTCGCCCTCGGGCGCGCTCTGGAACACGGCGTAGAGCCAGCGCTCGTCGGGCGAGATCGCCAGGCCTTCGAAGCCGCGGTTCAGCCGCCGTCGGCCGGCCCCGGCGGGCGTCCAGCGGGCGCGAATCACGCCGTCCCGGTCCACGCGCATCAGCGACGGGCCGTACTCCTCCGAGACCCAGAAGCCGCCGTCGGCCAGGGCAGCCACGCCCTCGGGGTCAGCCCCGGCGGCGTCGGTCGGCAGCGGCTGGCCGTCGAGGTCGAAGGTGGGCTCCATCAGCGCGTCCTCACTGCCCGGCAGGGCGCGGCCGGAGAGCGGGCCGTCGGGCGTGCGCAGCGGCAGGGTGCGGATGAGCTCGACGCGGTCGGGACCGACCTCCAGCTCGGCCAGCGCGGGCTGGAACTGCGGCATGGGCAGAACCTTGGCGCCGGCCAGGTCCTTCAGCGGCGCGAGGTGGTCCAGGCCGTAGCGCTTGATCGCCGTCCTGACCTTGATGTTCGGCCCACGGTCGCCCAGGCCCCAGACCCGCCCCGGCGGATCGCCCGGCCGACGCGTCAGGCCGGAGCCGACGCTCAAGGTCAGGCGCAGACGGCCCTTGGGCGTCGCGATCTCACCCAGCGGCGGATCGCGCCAGTGGAGCTCCTGGACCCTAGGCGGCGGCAAGCGACGGGAGATCGTGCAGCGAGCGGTCGAGGCCCGCCCCCATCAGGTCGATGAAGTTGTCGCGGTAGAATTTGCGCTTCAGCCGCTCTTCGACGCCGGCCAGGTTGTCGTTGAACCGCTTCAGCGGATTGCGACCGCCCTCCACGTGCGGGAAGTCCGACGAGAACAGCACCATGTCCTCGCCCGAGTTCTCCATGATCCAGCGCACATCCTCGTGCGGATAGGGCGTGACGCGCAGCTGGCGGCGCAGGATCTCGCTGGGCGTGCCCGAGAGGCTCTGCAGCCGCTCTTCCTTGCCGAAGGCGGCGACGCCGGAGTCGAGGAACTTCATCAGGCTGGGCAGCCAGGAAGCGCCCAGTTCGATGGCTCCGAACTTCAGGTTCGGGAAGCGGTCGAAGACGCCGTCGATGACCAGGGCCGACAGGGTCTGCCAGACCGACAGGGGGATCGCCATGAAGGTCAGCGAGGTGAAGTTCTCGTCGCCGCCGTGGAAGTCCTTCACGAACGGCAGGCCGTTTTCCAGGTAGTCCTTCGCCATCTTCTCCTCGCCGCCGACGTGGAAGAGGATCGGCACGCCCGCCTCCTGGGCCACGGCCCACAGAGGGTCGAGCTCGCGGTGGCTCGGCGAGAAGCCCGGCGGATGGCGCGAGGGGATGATCAGCGCCTTGGCCCCCAGCCGCAGCGCCTCGCGGGCGATCTCGGGCGCGCGGGCGCGGTCGATGAGCGGCACGTAGCCGGTGGCAAGCAGGCGGCGGTCCACCGAGCAGAACTCGGTCATCATCCGGTTGTGGCCGCGCGCCGCCTCGAGCGCGAGTTCCACCTCGCCCATCTGCTCCAGCCCGAAGTTGGAGAGGCAGGCGGTCGTGAACACCAGCTGGCTGGCGAACCCCAGATGATCCAGCGTCGCCGGCCGGTCCGAGGCGCGGAAGGCGCCCAGCGCCTCATAGTTCTTGCGCAGCAGGATGTTGGCCTCGGCGCCGGCGCGGAACTCAGCGTCGTCGTGCTTCTTGTCGGCGTTGGCGAACCATTCGGTCAGCACGCCCTTCTTGCCGATCTTCTCGACGAAGGCGTCGCGGAATTTAGGGTCCACATACCCGTTGATCTGGCCCGGCAGCTCCATCACGTGGCTGTCGGCGTCATGGACGGTCTGGCCCTCGACGTACGGCATGGCGCATCTTCCCTGGATGTCTTCGTTTCCTGCCCAACATACCGGACGTTCAGACGTCACACGTCAAGAATTCTGGCGCCGCCATCCAGCCGAGGTGGGCGCCGACCTGATCGGCCGCGAGGTCTATTTCCAGGGCGTCGGCGGGCGGATCGTGGAGACCGAGGCCTACCACCACGAGGACCCCGCCTCGCACAGCTACTCCGGCCCGACGCCGCGCAATGAGGTGATGTTCGGGCCGCAGGGGACGCTCTACGTCTACCGGTCCTACGGCATCCACTGGTGCATGAACTTCGTCTGCTGGGACGGCGCGCCCGGCGGAGCTGTGCTGCTGCGCGCGGTCGAGCCGCTAGAGGGCCTGGAGACGATGCATGAGCGGCGCGGCGTCGCCGACCTCCGCGGGCTGTGCTCGGGGCCGGGCAAGCTGTGCCAGGCGCTGGCCGTGACGCGGGACTACAACGGCCTGGCGCTGGACCGGCCGCCGTTCGAGTTGCGGAACGGAACCGCAGCCCAGGTCGTCGCCGGGCCGCGGATCGGCATCGCCAAGGCGATCGACGTGCCCTGGCGGTTCGGTGAGGCC
>CBHTUE010000216.1:0-8547 GCA_966096115.1 uncultured Phenylobacterium sp. | reverse complement strand
CGGGGCGGCGCGGGCGCCGCGAAGATGTACCGCAGGCCGAGCGTCACCGACTCGTCCTTGTACTGGCCGCTGAACACGCCCGGCTGCAGGGTGCCGGAACCGACGGAGACCATGTCGACGTCCGAGCCGCCGAGATAGCGGTAGGTCAGGTCGACGCGGAGCTGGTCGGTGGCCTTCCAGGCCAGACCGGCGATCAGCTGGTAGCCGAAGGCCGTGTCGCTGTCGTCGACGACCAGGTTCTGGATCGCCGTGGCCGGGGTCGCACCCGGAACGTTCGAGAACTGTCCGGTCACGTCGGTCTTGACGTGGACCGCGCCGAGGCCGGCGCCGACGAAGGGATTGATCACCGAGTTCGGCAGGATGTCGTAGATGACATTGCCCATCACGGTCCAAGTCGAGATGTCGCCGTCCGGCTTGCCGCAGGCGGGCGCCGCAACCGTGCGGGTCACGCCGGGCGTGCAGAGCCCGATCACCGCCTGGTTGTTGTGGCCTTTGACATTGTCGATGTCGCCGCCGCGATAGCCGACTTCCAGCTCGACGCGCCAATGGTCGTTCAGCTGATAGCCGAGGCGGGCGAACCCGGCCCAGTCATCTTCCTGGTTGAATTCCCAGGCGTAGGGCTGGCCGTTGGCCGCGTTGTTCGACGACGTCGTCTGGAAGTCGCGCGGGATGTGGTAGCCAAGGTCGACGGCGCCGTACCAGCCTTCTTGGGCGGAGGCGCCTGTGGCGACGCACGCGGCTGCCATTGCGGCCCCAGCCAGGAGTTTTAACTTCATAATTCAGAGCCCTCTTGTTGCCCTAGGTGCTGCGGCCGTTTGACCCGGCCGCCGTTATAACAAGGCGGACCGGTTTCGAAAGTGTCCTGAAGACACACTCGCAACGCAATCTCGCCAGCGTTTTCCAAGCTCTACCAGGACGCCGCCGACAAAGCTCCAAGCTGTTAACTTGGCTTCCGGGCCGGCGTCTAGCATAGCGAACCACACGGGCCTGTCAGGGAGAACCCCAGCAGCCCGCAACCTCAACGCCAGAACCTCAGCGAGTCTGCCGTGGCGCAGACGCACTGTCCGTCGAGTTCTGACGGAAGTCATTGGCGTTGCTTGTAAAGATGAATCGGCGCCACAGGTCAAAGACGCCCACGTCGGAACGCGGCGGCTATCGCCGGAAAGCGCGCAGATCGAAGTCATTCGCCTCCCCAGGCCAAGACACAGCGTCCCGTATGGGCGCCTAACGGATCAAGGTCACGCTTAGTTCCGCCCTGATGAACGCCAGATGACGATTTTTTCTCGCCGTATTTCCGGCGCCGTTCAGGCGCCGCCCTCACGCTGGAACCGGCGGGCGCGGCCGCCCAGCGATTCGGGCCGGTTCAGCTCCTGGCGGAACTCGTCGCGCCGCTCGTGGATCGAAGCGATGACTAGGCCCATCGGCACGCCGATTTCCACCAGCACCGCTTCGGCGAGCTGCAGACTGGCCTCCATGGTCTCCGGCACGGCGTCCGTGGCGCCGAGCTCGTAGAGGCGGTGCGCGTCGCGCGCGTCACGGGCGCGGGCCACGATGGTCAGCTTCGGTCGCAGCGCCCGGGCCGTGGCGACGATGGCCGCCGCCCCGTCGGGATCGTCCAGGGTCACCACCAGGGCCGGCGCCTCGGCCAGGCCGCAACGCAGCAGAAACTCCTCCCGCGAGGCGTCGCCGAAATAGATCGCCTTGCCGCCCCGGCGGCCCTGCTCGACCAGCTTGGCGTCGAACTCGGCGGCCACCCAGCCGATCTGGTGGCGCGTCAGCATGTCGCCCACCAGCCGGCCGACCCGGCCATAGCCGACCACCAGCACCCGCGGCTGGGCGTCGGCGTCGATCGCCGGCTCGGTCGGCAGCTCGGACGGCGCGACCTTGCGCCCGCCCAGCCGCAGGCCCAGCAGGGCCAGGAAGGGAATCGAGAACATCGACAGCGTCGCCGACACCAGGGCGGTCTCGCCGAAGGCGCGGGTCACCAGGCCCTGGCGCATGGCCTGCTCCAGGATCACGAAGGCGAACTCGCCGGCGCCGGCCAGCAGCAGCGCCGCCTCGATGGCGCTGCGCGCGCGCAGGCCGAACGCGCGGCCCAGGCCGAAGATGATGGCGGTGTTGGTGGCGATCAGCAGCAGGGCGGTGCCGACGATCACCACGGGCTGCTGCAGCAGCAGCGGCACGTTCAGGCCGATGCCGACCGAGACGAAGAACAGGCCCAGCAACAGGCCCTTGAACGGCTCGATCGTCCTCTCGACCTCGTGCCGGAATTCGGTCTCGGCGAGCAGCAGGCCGGCGATGAAGGCGCCCAGCGCCATGGAAAGCCCGGTGAGCGCGCTGACCAGCCCGGCCCCGATCACCACCAGCAGGCAGGCGGCGACGAAGAGCTCCTCGCTCTTGGCGCGGGCGACCGAGCGCAGCATGGGGCGCAGCAGGAGGCGCCCGAAGGCGAACAGGGCCGCGATACCCAGGACCGCCGGCAGGAAGGTCAACAGCAGGTTCGGCGCAGGCGCGCCTGCCACCTGCGGCTTCAGCAGCGTGAGGGTGACCAGGATGGGCGCGACCGCGAGATCCTGGAACAGCAGGACCGAGAACGTCACCCGCCCGGCCAGGGCGTGCTGGCGCTTCTGCTCGGCCAGGATCGGCATGACGATGGCGGTGGACGACAGGGCCAGCGCGGCGCCGATCGAAAGCGCGGCCAACGGCGGCTGCTTCCACAGCAGCGCGAAGCCGGCGGCGGCGGCGATGCACAGGCCGACCTGCAGCGCGCCCATGCCGAACACATAGCGCCGCAGGCTGCGCAGGCGCTCCCACGACAGCTCCAGGCCGATCATGAACAGCAGGAACACGACGCCGAACTCGGCGAGCTGGGCCACGTCTCCGGGGTTGTCGATCGTGAACGCGCGCAGCCAGGGGGCCTGGCGGGCGAATGCGCCCAGGCCGTAGGGGCCCAGGAGCACGCCGGCGCCGAGGAATCCCAGGATCGGGCTGATCTTCCACCGACGGAACAGGGGAACCACGACCCCGGCCGTCGCGAGGAACAGAACCACGTCCTTGTATGCGCCCGGCTCGACGACGTGGCCTTCCATCAGATCTCCAGACTGGGGTGTGCGGCGCCACTATGGCGTACGCGGGCCGCTTGCGGAATTACACGATCCGTATACGACGCCGCGCGTGGGACCCCCCTCGAAACCTGCCATGTCGCCGGGCGCCGAACGACGGGCGATGATCGCCCTGTTCGCGGTGTTCGCGCTGCTGGTGCAGGCGATGGTCCCGGCGATCGCCAACGCCGCGCCCCTGCGGGCCGGCGAACAGGTGGTCTGTACGGACCACGGCCTGCAGACGGTGTCGCTGGACGACCGGGCGCCCGCGAAGGGCCAGGCGCCGGCCCACTGCGAGCACTGCGTCTGCCCACCGGTGGCCGCCCAGCCCCCGGCGATCGTCGCGCCTACGGCGCTGGTCGCCTACGTCCTCGAACTGCGCCCGGAGGCGGCCCCGGCCGACCTCCCGCCGCCAGCCCGCGCCCCGCCGCGGCCGCCCGGCCAGGGACCTCCGACTTTCCACGCCTGATCGACGCCGCCGGCGCGCCCGCCTGCGCGCCCGTCATCACGTGTGGAGACCTTGTTCCGTGTCATCCTTCTGCCGAGCCCTTTGGCTCGCCTCGTCGGCCGCGCTGGCCGTCTCATCATCCGCCTTGGCCGCCGACGCGGCCGACGACGCCGACCGGACGACCACCGTCGAATCGGTGATCGTCACCGCGCCGTCGGCGATCTCGAACCTCAGCGACGTGCCCAACACCACGTCCAGCGTCACCGCCGCTGAGATCGCGCGCACGATCAGCTTGGTCACGCCCGAGGATGCGCTGCGCTACATGCCCAACGTGCTGATCCGCCAGCGGCACATCGGCGACACCCAGTCGCCGATCACCACGCGCACCTCCGGCGTCGGCGCCTCGGCGCGCAGCCTGATCTACGTGGACGGGGTGCTGATCTCGTCGCTGATCGGCAACAACAACACCTCGGCCTCGCCGAAGTGGGGCCTGGTGTCGCCGAACGCGATCGCGCGGGTGGACGTGCTGAACGGCCCCTTCGCCGCGGCGTTCGCAGGCAATTCGATCGGCAGCGTCATCACCTTCACGACCCGCACGCCGGACCGCTTCGAAGCCAACGTCGAGGCGCAGGCGGGGGTGCAGTCGTTCCAGAAATACGACGATGACGACGACTATCGCACCTGGCGGTTCGCCGCCGACGTGGGCGACCGCTTCGGGCCCTTCGCGTTCCGGCTGAGCTACAACCACCTCGACAGCCACAGCCAGCCGTTGACCTACGTGACGGCCTCGGTCCCGGGAGCGACGAGCAATGCGGGCGCGCGGGTCACCGGCGCCTTCGCCGACGCCAACCGCCTGGGCGCGCCGATCCAGGCGCTAGGCTCCAGCGGCCTGGAACACCAGGTGCAGGACAACGCGTCGGGCCGCTTCACCTACGACGTCACGCCCGCCATCACCCTGGCCTACACCTTCGGCCTGTTCGTCAACGACGACGATTCGACGGTGAACAGCTACCTGCGGACGGCTGCGGGGACGCCGGCCTATTCCGGGGCGCTGAACATCGACGGGCGGCTCTACAACGTCGCCGCCAGCGCGTTCTCCAACGGCGTCTACCGGCTCGACGAGACGCAACTGGCGCAGGGCCTTTCGCTGAGCTCACATTCCGGCGGCGCCTTCGACTTCGACCTCACCGTCACCACCTTCGACTACCTCAAGAGCCGCCAGCGGATCGCGGGCGCGGCGCTGCCGACCGGCTTCGCCGGCGGCCCCGGGACGGTCGCGATACTGGATGACACCGGCTGGTACACGCTGGACGCCAACGGCAAGTGGCGGCCCACGGAACGGCATACCGTCACCTTCGGCGCGCACCAGGATCGCTTCCGCCTGGACAACCCGCGCTTCGCGCTCGCGGACTGGCGCCACGGCCCGGCCGTCGGCGCGGCGATCGCCAACAGCCAGGGCAAGACCCGCACCCGGGCGCTGTGGGCGCAGGACGTCTGGGCGGCGACGCCCGACGTGAAGGTCACGCTCGGCGGCCGCTACGAGCACTGGCGGGCGTACGACGGCCTGAACGTCTCGGCCGCGCCGGCGCTGAACGTGCGCCAGCCCACGGTCTCGCACGACCGGGTCTCGCCGAAGGGCGTGGTGGCGTGGTCGTTCGCGCCGACCTGGACGCTGAAAGGCTCGCTGGCCATCGCCAACCGATTCCCGACCGTGACCGAGCTCTACCAGGCGGTCACCACCGGCCAGACCCTGTCGGTCCCGAACCCGAACCTGAAGCCGGAACGGGCGCTGTCCAGCGAACTGTCGTTGGAGCGGCATTGGGACGGTGGGCAATTGCGCATCGCCCTCTTCGACGAGCGGATCCACGACACGCTCTTGTCGCAGACGTCGATCCTGAACGGGGTCAATGTGAACTTCGTGCAGAACGTGGACCGCACGCGCGCCACCGGCGTCGAGGTGGTCGGCCAGCGGCAGGGCGTGCTGGTCCCCGGGCTCGAGCTGTCGGGCTGGGTCACCTACCTCGACACCGAGATCGAGCGAGACGCCGCCTTCCCGGCCGCGGTCGGCAAGCGCCTGCCGCAGCTGCCGCGCTGGCGGGGCTCGGTGGTGGCGACCTACTCCGAGATCCCGAGGCTCGACCTGACCCTGGCCGCCCGCTACGCGGACCGGTCCTTCGCCACGCTCGACAACTCCGACCCCTATGCCAACACCTACCAGGGCTTCGGCGCCTTCTTCGTCATCGACGCCCACGCGCGCTACCAGGTGAACGACCACGTGACCGCGGGGATCGGCGTCACCAACGCCGGCGACCGATCCTACTTCCTGTTCCACCCGTTCCCGCAGCGGACGGTGATCGCCGACCTGAAGGTGAGCTACTAGGATATGGCCATGAACCTCGCCCTCGCCGCCCTCGCGGCTACCGCAGTCGCCACCTCCGCCCACGCGGCGCCGGTCGTCACGGCCGCCTGGAGCCGCCCCACCGCCCAGGGGACCACCGGCGCCGGCTTCATGACGCTGAGCAATCCCGGCGCGAAACCCGACGCCCTGGTGTCGGTCGAAAGCCCGCTCTCCAGCCACGTGATGGCGCACCAGTCGTCCATGAGCGGCGGCATGGCCTCGATGAAGATGGTCGCCAGCGTGCCGGTGCCGGCCGGTGGAAGCGTCACCTTCGCGCCGGGCGGATACCACCTGATGTTCATGGGCCTGACGCGGCCGCTGAACGTCGGCGACAGCCTGCCCGCCACCCTCACCTTCGCCAGCGGCGCCAAGGTGAAGGTGACGTTCGTCGTGGGTCTGGCGCCGCCCGTCGCGCCTGCGTCAAAACGCTGAGCTTCCTGTCAAAAATGTAACGAGCGTAACGGCCGGACCTCGGGCCATGGTCCGGCAAAATCTCAACGCGAGAGACCCCTCACCTATGAAGACCCTCTGGCTCGCCGCCTCCGCCGCGGCCGCCCTGCTCGTGGCTGTCCCCAGTCTTGCGGCGACCGCCGTCTCGCTCGCCGCCGACGCGGCCAACGCTCCCGAAGTCTCCCAGGACCTGACCACCGCGCCGCGCATGGGCAGCTGGGGCTTCGACCTCGCCGGCCGCGGCGCCGGCGTCTCGCCCGGCCAAAGCCTGTTCGGCTACGCCAACGGCGCCTACATGGACAAGCTGGTCATCCCGGCCGACCGGTCCAGCTACGGCGCCTTCAACGCCCTGGACGAGCTGTCCCGCGCCCGTATGCGCGCGGTGATCGACAAGGCCTCGGCCAACACCCAGGCGACCGGCGCCGAACAGCAGGTGGGCGCGCTCTACCGCAGCTTCATGGACGAGAAGACGGTCGAAACCTTGGGCGCCAAGCCCTTGCAGGCGGACCTCGCGAAGGTGAGGGCGGCCAAGTCGCGCGACGACGTCGCCCGGCTGATGGGCGCGACCGCCAAAGGCTTCGGCCAGAACGTCTTCAACCCGCAGGTCTATGACGACGCCAAGGACCCGCTGAAGTACGCCGTCTACCTGAGCCAGGGTGGCATCACCCTGCCGGACCGCGACTACTACCTCGAGGAGAAGTTCGCCCCGCAGCGCAAGGCCTACCAGGCCTACATCGCCCAGATGCTGAAGCTGGGCGGCTGGGCCGCGCCGGAGGCGAACGCCAAGGCGATCCTGGCCATGGAGACCGAGATCGCCAAGGTCTCCTGGGCGCAGGACGAGCGGCGCGACGCCGACAAGACCTACAATCCCTACACCCTCCCCGAGCTGGAGAAGCTCGCGCCCGGCTTCAACTGGAAGGCCATGCTGGCCGGCGCCGACCTGGGCGCGGCCAAGCGCGTGGTCGTGGCCGAGAACACCGCCTTCCCAAAGATCGCGGCGATCTATGCGAAGACCGACCTCGACACCCTGAAGGCCTGGCTGGCCTTCACCACGATCGACCAGGGCGCGCCATATCTGTCGAAAGACTTCGTCGACGCCCGGTTCGAGTTCCGCTCGAAGGCGCTGTCCGGCGTGCCGGCGCAGCAGCCGCGCTGGAAGCGCGGCGTGAACCTGGTGGACGGCAACCTCGGCGAGGCCGCGGGCAAGGTCTATGTCGAGGCCTACTTCCCCGCCGAGAGCAAGGCGGCGATGGAGCGGCTGGTCGGCGACCTGCGCACCGCCATGGGCGCGCGCATCCAGAAGCTGGACTGGATGAGCCCGGAGACCAAGCAGAAGGCGCTGGAGAAGCTCGGCAAGTTCAACGTCAAGATCGGCTATCCCGACAAGTGGCGCGACTATTCCAAGCTGACGATCAAGGACGGCGACCTCTACGGCAACGTCGAGCGGGCCTCGGCCTTCGACTGGAACTACCGCGCCGCGCGCCTGAACCAGCCGGTGGACCGCGCCGAGTGGGAAATGACCCCGGCGACGATCAACGCCTACTACTCGCCGACCAAGAACGAGGTGGTGTTCCCGGCCGCGATCCTGCAGCCGCCGTTCTTCGATCCCGCCGGCGACGCGGCCATCAACTACGGCGGCATCGGCGCGGTGATCGGCCACGAGATCACCCACGGCTTCGACGACCAGGGCCGCAAGTCCGATGGCGACGGCCGGCTGACCGAATGGTGGACCAAGGACGACGCGGCCAAGTTCGACGTCCAGGCCCGGAAGTTCGGGGCCCAATACTCGGCCACCGAGATCCTGCCCGGCTCGAAGATCAACGGGAACCTGACCATGGGCGAGAACATCGCCGACCTGGGCGGGCTGCAGCTGGCGCTGGAGGCCTACCACGTCTCCCTGAAGGGCCGGCCGGCGCCGGTGATCGACGGGCTGACCGGCGACCAGCGGGTGTTCCTGGGCTGGGCGCAGGTGTGGCGCGGCAAGTACCGGGACGACTTCATGAAGCAGATCCTGGTCAGTGACCCCCACTCGCCGCCGGTCGCCCGGGTGGACATCCCGGTCCGCAACATCGACGCCTTCTACGAAGCCTTCGGCATCAAGCCGGGCGACGCGATGTACCTGCCGCCCGAGCAGCGGGCGCGGATCTGGT
>CBHTUE010000215.1:0-8730 GCA_966096115.1 uncultured Phenylobacterium sp. | reverse complement strand
TGTGCGTCGACGTCCGGGCGGGTCTTGACCGTGAAGCCCTGGATGACGCCGTCGCGGATCAGCCGGTCGATCCGGTTCTGCACGGTGCCGCGAGTCACTTTTGAGAGGAGAGCCAGGGCGGACGCCGGCTTGCGGGCGTCGGCCCGCAGCAGGGCGATCAGGCGGCGGTCGAGATCGTCGAGCATTATGACAACTTGACCTATCGAAATGCCAATTCAGGATCCGAATTGTAGCAGCTTGGCCGCTATACGCTAGCGCGCCTTGGGAAGACCCTGCTTGCGAACAGACCCCAGGAGTTCGCATGGACGGCCGGCCGCTCTTCCTCATGACCGACCCTGACGGGTTCGACGTCAGCTATCGCATCAACCCCTGGATGGACCCCAAGGCCTGGACGCCAGCCCACGCCCGCCAGGCCCGCGAGGCCTCCGCCGCCTTGCGCGCCGGGCTCGAGGCCGCCGGCGGCCATGTGGAGACCATCGGCGCCGTCCGCGGCCTGCCCGACCTGGTGTTCCCGGCCAACGCCGCGGTGGTGCTGGACGGCCGGGTCCTGCTGGCTCGCTTCCGCCACCCGGAACGCCAGGGCGAGGAGCCGGTGTTCCGCGCCGTCTTCCAGCGCCTGAAGGCCCGCGGCCTGGTCCAGGAACTCATCGACCTGCCGGAGGGCATGTTCCACGAGGGCGCCGGCGACGCGATCTGGGACGCCGACCGCCACCTGTTCTGGTGCGGCTACGGCCCCCGCTCGTCGAAGGGCGCCGTCGGCGTCGTGCGCCGCACCTTCGGCCATGAGACGATCGCGCTGGAGCTGGCCAGCGAGCGCTTCTACCACCTCGACACCTGCTTCTGCCCGCTGGCCGGCGGCAAGGTGCTGTACTACCCGCCCGCCTTCACGCGGCAGGCGCAGGCGACGATCCGCGAGCACGTCCGCCCCGCCGACCGCATCGAAGCCAGCGACGAGGAGGCCGCCGCGTTCTGCGTCAACGCCGTCAACCTCGACGGCCGCGTGATCATGGCCCGCGCGCCGGAGAGCCTGCGCGCCAAGCTCACCGCCCGCGGCTACGCCCTGACCGAAGTGGCGCTCGATCCCTTCATCCTCTCCGGCGGGGCCGCCTACTGCATGACGCTGCGCCTCGACCGCCAGTCCGTCTCCACCGCCGCCCGCTTCGCCGCCGAATAGGGAACCTCGCCATGAACGACATCAGCCTGACCCGCGCCGCCCGCTTCATCGACGTCGAGGCCCGCTACGGCGCCAAGAACTACAAGCCCCTGGACGTGGTGCTGACGCGCGGCGAAGGGGTCTACGTCTGGGACGTGGACGGCCGCCGCTACCTGGACTGCCTGTCGGCCTATTCCGCGGTGAACCAGGGCCACTGCCATCCGAAGATCCTGGCTGCGATGACCGAGCAGGCCGGCCGGCTGACCCTGACCTCGCGCGCGTTCCGCAACGACCAGCTGGCGCCCTTCTACGAAGAGCTCTGCGCGCTGACCAACAGCCACAAGGCGCTGCCGATGAACTCCGGCGCCGAGGCGGTGGAGACCGCGCTGAAGGTGGCCCGCAAGTGGGGCTATGAGGTCAAGGGCGTGCCGGACGGCCAGGCTGAGATCATCGTCGCCTCCGAGAACTTCCACGGCCGCACGGTCGCCATCGTCGGCTTCTCCACCGACCCGCAGTCGCGCGGCGGGTTCGGCCCCTTCGCGCCCGGCTTCCGCACCGTCCCGTTCGGCGAGGCAGATGCCCTTGAGCGCGCGATCACGCCGAACACGGTCGCCTTCCTGGTCGAGCCGATCCAGGGCGAGGCCGGGGTGATCATCCCGCCGGCCGGCTACCTGAAGCGCGTGCGCGAGCTCTGCACGGCCCACAACGTCATCCTGATCCTGGACGAGATCCAGACCGGCCTCGGCCGCACCGGCAAGCTGCTGGCCGAGGAGCACGAGGGCGTCGAGGCCGACCTGACGCTGGTCGGCAAGGCGCTCTCCGGCGGCTTCTACCCGGTAAGCGCGGTGCTCTCGAACTCCGAGGTGATGAGCGTCCTGCACCCCGGCGAGCATGGCTCGACGTTCGGCGGCAACCCGCTGGCCTGCGCCGTCGCCCGCGCCGCGCTCAAGGTGCTGGTCGAGGAGGGCATGGTCGAGAACGCCGCCCGCGTCGGCGCCCGACTGCAGGCCGACCTGGCCGCGATCCGCGCGCCCAAGGTGAAGGAGGTCCGCGGCCGCGGCCTGATGATCGCCGTCGAACTCCACGCCGACGCCGGCGGCGCGCGCCGGATCTGCGAGGCCCTGCAGGCCCGCGGCCTGCTGGCCAAGGAGACCCATGACCACACGATTCGCATCGCCCCGCCCCTGATCCTGACCGACAGCCAGGCCGACTGGATCGCGGAGCAGTTCGAAGGGGTTCTCCAAAACTAATCCCCCACTCTGTTCGTCATCCCCGGCTTGTCCGGGGGACCCATGCTGACGCTTGCTCGTGAGAGCGAGATCATCCGCAGCTTCCAAGCTGTGCGCACCCAGCTTCTCACGTGCGACCGAGGACTGGGTCCCCCGGACAAGCCGGGGGATGACGATCAGGGGTGGGGACTACACCCGCCGGTACTTCCGGGGGCATCCAGTCGATGACCGCAGACGCGGGTACAGTTGGAGCGCTGATCCCGCCGCCTAGTTCACCCCGATGGGCGCCGCGGGCGCGACCGCCGCGGTCTGGGCCTTCACGGCTTCGGACAGGACGTAGGCGCGCACGTCCTCGGCGTCCTGCGGCGTGAAGAACCGCTTGAAGCTGGCCATGCCGCGCGGGGCGCTGGCCCCGTCGATCACCACGCCCTTCCAGTTGTCCGCGGTCATCAGCATCGGCGAGCGCTTCAGGTCCGGCAGCCAGGCGCCCGACGCATTCGGCCCATGGCAGACTTGGCAGTTCTGGTGGAACAGGGCGAAGCCGTGCTGCACGTTCCCCGCCGAGGTGACGCCGGTGAGATCGATCGGCGGCTGGCTTGGGGCCGGGAATTCCGGCGCCTTGGCCGACGCGCCCAGCTTGAACACCAGGAGCCGCCCGGGCAGCCGCGGCCGCGTCGGCATCGAGGCAGGCGCCGAAATCTGGCCGCCGCCGCCCACGCCCACCATCACCGCCACGTACTGCTCGCCGCCGATCGCATAGGTCATCGGCGCGGCGATGACGCCGTTGCCGGTCTTGTAGGACCAGGCCTTCTTGCCGGTCCGGCTGTCGTAGGCTGCGAGTTCACCCTCGGCCGAGCCCTGGAACACCAGGCCGCCCGCCGTGGTCAGTACGCCGGCGTTCCAGAAGTAGGGGTGGTCGACGCTCCAGACCTTCTTCTGATGGACCGGATCCCAGGCCACCAGGCTGCCCTTCACCAGGGCGGTGATCGCCTTCAGCGTCGCCTCGTCGCTGGGCAGCGCATTGGCCAGGAAGTCGACGCCCACGTTCCAGGCGCCGGGCCGATAGCCCAGCTGCTTGTCGTCGGTGTAGGCGAACGGCGTGACGTTGGTCGGGATGTAGACCAGCCCGGTCTTCGGATTGAACGCCATCGGCTGCCAGTTGTGCGCCCCCAGCGGACCCGGGACTTGGGTGATCGCCGCCTTCTCGTAGCGCGCCCCGGGGGTCTCGATCGGCCGGCCGGTCTTCAGGTCGACGCCGGTGGCCCAGGTCAGGTTGTCCACGTAGGGCCTGGCCGAGATCAGCTGGCCGGTGGCGCGGTCGATCACATAGAAGAAGCCGTTCTTCGGCGCCTGCATCAGCACCTTGCGCGGCTTCCCCTCGATGGTCAGGTCGGCCAGCATGATCGGCTGGGTGGCGGTGTAGTCCCAGCTCTCGCCGGGCGTGGTCTGGTAGTGCCAGACGTACTCGCCGGTGTCAGGCTTGAGCGCCAGGATCGAGCTCAGGAACAGGTTGTCGCCCACCCCGCCCGACCGCTTCATGTGGTTCCACGGGCTGCCGTTGCCGATGCCCAGGTACACCAGGTCCAGGGCCGGGTCGTAGACGATGGCGTCCCACGCCGTGCCGCCGCCGCCGGTCTCCTTCCACTCGCCGTCGCCCCAGGTGGCCGCCGCCTTCGCCGCCATGATCTTGTCGGACGCGGCGCCGTCGGGTTCGCCCTTCGGATTGGGTGTCGTGTAGAAGCGCCAGACCAGCTTTCCGTCGGCGGCGTCATAGGCGCTGACATAGCCGCGCACGCCATATTCGGCGCCGCCGTTGCCGATCAGCACCTTGTCCTTGATGACCCTGGGCGCGCCGGTGATCGTGTAGGGCTTCTTCGGGTCCGTGGTCTGCACCGACCAGGCGACCTTGCCGGTCTTGGCGTCCAGCCCGATCAGGCGGCCGTCGACCGTGCCGACGAAGACCTTGCCCTTCCAGACCGCCACGCCGCGGTTGACCACGTCGCAGCAGGCGTCGAAGCCCTTGGCGCCCTGCACACCCGGATCGAACTTCCACAAGAGCTTGCCGTCGCGGGCGTCGAAGGCGAACACCTTGGACCAGGCGGTCGAGGTGTAGATCACCCCGTCCACCATCAGCGGCGTCGCCTCCTGGCCGCGGTCGGTGTCGAACTCGGCGTACCAGGCCAGGCCCAGGCGCTGGACATTGTCGGTCGTCACCTTGTCCAGCGGGCTGAACCGCTGCTCGTTGTAGTCCTTGCCGTAGGACAGCCACTCGGCGTTGCCGGCCGCGGCCGTCAGCCGCTTGGCGTCGACATTCCCGGGGGCCGGCTTCTGGCAGGCGGCCATCGTCAGGGCCAGCGCCAGCGCGACGCCCAAGCGGATGATCTTCATGTCGCCTCCCCCGCCCGCCGACGCAGATCGGCGTTCCCCGATCACTATGTCCCGTGCGCGTTCCACGGCAAGGCTGCTGCGAGGAACGGTCGGGTGGCCGACCCTAGGCCGCGTCCGGCTCGTCGCCCTCGCGCCAGTGGAGCGGCGGCGCCTCGGTCCGGAGCTGTTCCAGCGCCGCGCGCACGGTCTCCATGAACGCCTTGCGGTCGCCGCCCCAGCGCAGTGGCGGGCCCACGTGGATGCTGCAGTTCAGCGGCACCGGCAGCCCCTTGCCCTTGGGCAGCACGCGGCCGGCCCCCTCGATCCACACCGGCGCCACCGGCGCGTCCGGGAACGCCTCGGCCAGCCGGGCCACGCCGCTCTTCAGGGGCGCCATCCGGTCGGTGGCGTCGCCGCGGGTGCCCTCCGGGAAGATCACCACGATGTCGCCGCCGGCCAGGGCGGCGCGGGCCGGGGCCAGCACGTCGACGTCGCCGCCCACCTTCTTCCGCGCCACCGGCACGATCCCGATGATATGCCGCGAGAACCAGCCGATCAGCGGGTTGGCCAGGAAGTAGTCGGCGGCCGCCGCCGGCCGCACATGCTTCAACGCCCCGGCCGGGAAGATCGCCAGCAGCAGGAAGGTGTCCACGTGGCTGTTGTGGTTGGCCAAGACGATGGCCGGGCCCTTCCGCGGCAGGTACTCGCGTCCGCAGACGTCGGCGCCGGTCAGGATCACCGCCAGCGGGCGGAAGACCAGCACGATCATCAGGAGGCGCAGGAAGCCCATGGCCGCTTCAGTAGGTCTTGAGCGCAAACAGGGCCAGCAGGTGGAAATAGAGCGGCGCCGTGAACACCAGGCTGTCCGCCCGGTCCAGCACCCCGCCGTGGCCGGGGATGAAGTGCGAGGTGTCCTTCACGCCGATGTCCCGCTTGACCGCCGACATGGTCACGTCGCCCGCGAACCCGGCCAGGGGAATGGCGACGGCCACGGTCCAGAGGCCGATGCCGTGCAGCGGCGTGAAGTAGGGCGCGACGAACAGGATCAGCAGCGCGGTCAGGATCCAGCCGCCCAGGAAGCCCTCCCAGGTCTTGTTGGGGCTGACCGTGGGCAGGATCTTGTGGCGGCCGAAAAGCTTGCCGGTGACGTACTGCAGCACGTCGTTCCCTTCGGTCGCCAGCAGCAACATGAACACCAGTCCCGCCGCCCCGGCCTGCGGCGCGTCCCAGTGCGGCACCCGCATCAGCAGCGCGATGTAGCCCAGGTTGTAGACGCAGGTGACGACGCCGAAGTGGAAGACCGAAGCGCGCGGCAGGTAGCCCTTCGTCTGGCCGATACAGGCCATCAGGAACGGCACGGCCATGAACACATAGACCGGCACGAACACGAGGTAGAACATGTAGATGCCGGTGACGACGAAGCTGTAGTTGATCGGGATCGTCAGGTACGCGAGCGCGATCAGCGTGCGGTCCTCGCGCGGGACCGGGACCAGCGACAGGAACTCCTTCAGCGCCAGGAACGAGACCAGGGCGAAGAGCGTCGTCATCGCCATCCAGCCGCCCAAGAGCGCCGCCACCAGCAGCGCGGTCATCACCCACCAGGAGTTCATCCGCTCCTGCAGGTTCCGGTAGTCTTTGCCGGGCCGCAGGCGCGGCAGCAGCGCGGCGGCCAGGGCGCCGAGCGTCAGCGCCGCCAGCACGCCCGCCAGCCCCCACAGAAGCGCCGGCGGCGTCGCCGCGAAAAAGTCCGAAACGAGCTCCACCGTACGCCCTCTTGGTCCCGCGCCCGCGACAACGTAGCATTGTCGGCGACTGGCGCAGCAGCCGCGGAGCCTCGCCCCGAAAGGGGCGTCGGATGACCCCAACCCTCGACAACCGCCGGCCTCTCCGCTCGCGCAACCGCAGCTGGGCGCGCGCCGCCGCGGCCGCCCTGGCTCGCGCCGGCGTACGGCCGGACACCGTCTCGGCCATGGCCGTCGTCTTCGGCTTGGCGGGCGGTCTCCTGCTGGCCGCGTCCGGGGTCACGGACGGGGCGCAGCGCGTCGCCGCCCTGGTCGCCTCGGCCGCCACGATCCAGCTGCGCCTGGTGTGCAACCTGATGGACGGCCTGATCGCCGTGGAGCACGGCCAGGGCGGTCCCGTGGGCCCGATCTGGAACGAGCTCCCCGACCGCATCGCCGACGGCGCCTTCCTGGTGGGCGCGGGCTATGGCGCCGCCCTGGCCGGCGTGGCCTGGGGCGAGCCCGCCGGCTGGGCGGCGGCGGTCTTCGCCGTGCTCACCGCCTACATCCGCGAACTGGGCCGCGCGCTCAGCCAGCCCGCCGACTTCAAGGGGCCGATGGCCAAGCCGCAGCGGATGGCCGTCCTCACCGCCGCCGCGCTGATCGCCGCCGCCGAGCCTCTGTGGGGCTGGCGCGGGCAGAGCCTGGCCGTCGGCCTCCTCATCATCGCCATCGGCGCCGCCCTCACGGCGGCGCTGCGAACCGGGCGCCTCGCCGCTCGCCTCAGGGATCAAGCCTCGTGAGAAGCATCCTCTTCGCCATCGCCTACTACGCGATCTCGATCACCCACGTATTGGCCGCGGCCGTCGCGGCGCTGCGGCCCGGACGCGGCGCCGTGCGCCGGGTGATCAGCCGCTTCGGCAAGCGGATGGTCTGGGCCATGCGCGTCTTCGCCGGCATCAAGCTGGAGGTGCGCGGCCGCGAGAACCTGCCGGAAGGCGCTTTCATCATCGCGCCCAAGCACCAGTCCTGGGGCGACGGCTTCTGTGCGTTCTCGCAGTTCGACGACGTGGCCTTCGTGACCGGCGACCACCTGGAGCGCTTCCCGTTGTTCAAACCGATCCTGCGCAAGCTGGGCGCCATCGTGGTCGACAACTGCGGCGGGCCCGAAGCGCGCAACGCCCTGCAGACCGCCGCCTCCCAGGCGCACAAGGAAGGCCGCAAGATCCTGATCTATCCAGAGGGCCACCTGGCGCCGATCGGCACACGGTTCCGCTATCGCAGCGGCGTTTATTACATGTCCCGCGACTTCGACATGCCGGTGGTGCCGGTCGCCACCAACCTGGGCTGCTTCTGGGCGCAGCAGTCGTTCTGGAAGACCCCGGGCACGGCGGTCATCGAGTTCCTGCCGCCGATCCCCACCGGCCTGAAGCGCACCGAGTTCCTCACCCGCCTGGAGCAGGAGATCGAGGACCGTACCGCCGAACTGGTCGCCGAGGCCACCGGCAAGCCCGTCACCCCTTCGGTCCTGGGCGTGCCCGACGCCGAGCGCGAACGGGCCGACGCCAAGGCCGCGGCGAGGGAAACGGAGGCCGAGCCGGCGGAATGATCGCCAACGCCGTCACCGCCAGCCGCCTCGTCCTCGCCGTCCCGCTTTACCTGCTGCTGACGGCGCGCGGTGTCGGCGCGGCCTGGGCGGCGTTCGGCGTGATGGTGCTGGCGGGCCTGACCGACGTCGTCGACGGCCGGATCGCCCGCGCGCTGAGCCAGGTCTCGAAGCTGGGCGCCATGCTGGACCTGATCTCCGACCGCGTGCTGACCGCCACGCTCGCGGTCGGCCTCGTCGCCGGCGGGCGCCTCGCCGGGCCCTGGGCCGCCGCCGCGCTGATCCTGCTGGCCCGCGACCTGGCCGTCGCCAGCTTTGGCGAGGCCACGGAAGGTCGCGCGAAGTTCCCGGTCACGCCGCTGGAGCGCGTGAAGATCGCCCTGCAGTTCGGGGGCTTCGGGCTGCTGGTGGCGCCGGAACTCTTCGCCGGGCAGCACGGGGTCGGCGCCTGGGCCCTAGCCGCCAGCGGGGCCCTGGCCCTCGTTACACTCATCGGCTACGCGCAGCGCGCCGCGGCGGCGCTTGAATAACCGCTAGCCCATAAATTTTGGAACGTCATGGCCGGGCTTGTCCCGGCCACCCCGAGACACCGTCGGGGCCAGGTTCGCGGTGGCGGCGCGAAGATCACCCTGCGAGCGTCGGCGTTTATGGGTG
>CBHTUE010000214.1:0-8742 GCA_966096115.1 uncultured Phenylobacterium sp. | reverse complement strand
GGCGGCGGTTCACGCGGCGGGCGGGGCGATCGTCGCCCAGCTCTGGCACTGCGGCGCGACGATGAAGGTGGGCTCGGGCTCGCAGGACGACCGCGAGAGCCCATCCGGCCTGCAGGGCCCGGGCGTCGCCCACGGACGGGTCATGACCGAGGAGGACATCGCCGACACCGTGCGCGCCTATGGCGAGGCGGCGCGGTTGGCGAAGGACCTCGGTTTCGACGGCGTCGAGGTCCACGCCGGCCACGGCTACCTGCTGGACCTGTTCTTCTGGGCGGCCACCAACCTGCGCACCGATCGCTGGGGCGGCGCCACGCTGCCGGAGCGGAGCCGGTTTCCCCTCGCCGTGATGCGGGCGGTGCGCGACGCGGTCGGTCCCGACTTCGCGGTCTCGATGCGCGTGTCGCAGTGGAAGTCGATCGACCGCACCGCGCGCCTGGTGGAGACCCCGGACGAGCTGGTCGCCTGGCTCGCGCCGTTCCGCGAGGTGGTCGATCTCTTCAACACCTCGCAGTACCGCTACGACGAGCCGGCATTCCGGGGATTGGACGGCAGCCTCTCGGCCTGGACGCGCCGGCGGCTGGGCGTCCCCACCGTGGTGGCCGGCAGCGTGGGCCTCAGCTGCGACCTCAAGGCCACGGGCGAGGGGCAGACCGCCGAGCCGCAGCCGATCGACGACGTGGTCGCCCGCCTGGACGCCGGCGAGTTCGACATCGTCTCCGTCGGCCGCGGCCTGCTGGCCGACCCGGACTGGCCGCGGCGGATCGCGTCCGGCGAGGCCCGCCGCGCGGTCGCGCCGGCGATGATCGGGCCGGGCCTTGCCTAGACGCTGACGATCCAGCCGCTCGTCAGCGTGGACTGCTGCACGCCCACCAGCACCATCTGGTCGCCGCCGCCGAGGTCGACGACCACGTCGCCGCCGACCTGGCTGACGGTGTAGGACGTCCCCAGCACGAACACCCGGT
Source organism: uncultured Phenylobacterium sp. (assembly GCA_966096115.1). Taxonomy (GTDB): domain Bacteria; phylum Pseudomonadota; class Alphaproteobacteria; order Caulobacterales; family Caulobacteraceae; genus Phenylobacterium. Next base: position 7,780 of record CBHTUE010000214.1, on the reverse strand, counting down.
CGCCCTCGGCGCGGCTGAAGTCGGTCACCCGGTCCAGGCCTGCGCCGGAGAAGGTGTGGAAGATGTCTGCGCCCGCGCCGCCGGTCAGGGTGTCGGAGCCGCGGTCGCCGGAGAGGAAGTCGTTGCCGGCCCCGCCCGTGAGAATGTCGCTGTCCTTGCCGCCGCGCACCACGTCGTCACCGTCGCCGCCGTTCAGGGTGTCGTCGCCCTGGTTGCCGTTGATGAAGTCGAAGCCGGCGCCGCCGTCGGCGGTGTCCGAGCCGGTGAAGCATGACAGCACGTCGTTCAGCGCCGAGCCGGTCAGCACGTCGGCCCCGCCCAGGAACACCGACAGGTTGGTGAAGTCCGGCGCGCCCTGGCCGTAGGGCAGCGTGAAGTCGGTGACCGACAGCAGCGTCTGGCTGTTCAGGTCGACGCGCAGGCTGGTGAAGGTCCCGCCGGTCGGGAAGCCGCCCAGCAGGGTGAAGCTGCCACCGAAGACCACGTCCAGCGTCCCGCTGATCGTGCCGGAGATCGAGGCGCGCAGGGCCAGGGTGGTGGCGTTGCTGGTGACGATCGAGGTGGCGCCGATGGTCAGCGACAGGACGTCGTTGAAGGTGACGGTGCTGAAACCGGGATTGTACGAAATCTTCGACATGGTGATCCCCCACGGAACTGACTGCCGCAGTCAGTGCCGCGGCGGGGGGAACCGGCGCCTCCCCCGATTGGGGGCGCCAAGGGGTGTCGAGCGGTCGGCTAGCGGCCGGTCAGCTCCTTGCGGACGATCGCGGCGCCGTCGGCCATGGCCTTCAGCTTGCCGAAGGCGACCTCGCGGCTCTGGTATTTCATGCCGCAGTCGGGGGCGATGATCAGGCGCTCGGCGTCGATGTAGGGCAGGGCCTGGCGGATACGCGCGGCGACGGTTTCGGCGCTCTCCACGCCGGGGTCGTTCAGGTCGATCACGCCGTACATGATGTACTTGCTGGGCAGCTCGCGCAGGATCGACGGGTCCAGCTTCGGCTGGGCGGCCTCGATGGAGATGATGTCCACGTCCGACGCCTCAAGCTCTTCCAGGAAGGCGTATCCGCCGGGCTTGGACGCCCCCTTGTGGACGTGGGCGTAGCCGAAGCAGATGTGCAGCGCGGTCAGTCCGCCGACGCCCTTCACCGCGCGGTTGATGGCCTCGATGGCGAACTCGCGCGCCTCGTCGGCCTTGGCCTGCAGGTAGGGCTCGTCCAGTTGCACGACGTCGACGCCGGCGGCGAACAGGTCGCGGGCCTCGGCGTTGACCGCGTCGGCGTAGTCGAGGGCCAGCGCGCGGTGGTCCGGATAGTGATCGTTCTGCGCCTGCTGGGTCATCGTGAAGGGACCCGGGATGGTGATCTTCACCGGCGCGCCGGCGCGGGCCTTGAGGAAGGCGGCGTCCTGCGCCTCGATCGGGCCGGTGCGGCGGATCGGGCCGGCGACGCGGGGGACGGGGTTCATGGCGCCGGTACGGTCCATGGCGTGGCCCGGAGGGTCGGTCTCAATGCCGGCGAGCGCCGTCGCCAGGCGGTTGGAGTAGCTCTCACGGCGCATTTCGCCGTCGCCGATGATGTCGATGCCGGCCAGCTTCTGGTCGCTGATCGCCATCAGGGTCGCCGCCTCCTGGGCGTCGGCGAGCAGGGCCTCGGGGATGCGCCACAGTTCCTTGGCCCGCACCCGCGGCGGCAGACGCGACTTCAGCCCCTCGCGGTCGATCAGCCAGTCCGGCTGCGGGTAGCTCCCCACGATCGCGGTCGGCAGGAGGGGCAGGCCGAGGAGCGACATCGAGCGGCGACTTTCAAATTGATTAGAATGCTATCTATTTCGTAGGAAGGCAGCGACGGGCTGTCAACGCCAGCGGTTTGGGGCCGGCCGTTTGGGGCGCGCAATTGCGGCGCACACGCGGGGGTGGAATGGTCGGGGCATGAGCGACGCCAAATTCTACGCCGATCCGACGAACTCCATAGGCTATCTGACGCGCATCGCGTTCCGCGCGTTCTCGCGGGCGTTGGAGGTGCGCACCTCGCCGCACGGCGTGTCGGCCGGACAGTGGCGTTTCCTGCGGGTGCTCTGGCAGGAGGACGGCATGACCCAGCGCGAACTCAGCCGCCGCGTGGGCATGCGCGAGCCGACCACCGTGATCGCGCTGAAGAGCCTGGAGCGCAGCGGCTTCGTGGTCCGCCGCAAGAGCGACGAGGACCGGCGCAAGGTGCACGTGTTCCTGACGCCCGAGGCCAAGGCGCTGCACCCGGTGCTGATGCCGATGGTGGCCGAGGTGAACGCCGTGGCGCTGGCCGGCCTGACCGACGCCGAGATCGCCGTGCTGCGCAAGGCGCTGACCCAGGTGGGCCGGAACCTCGCCAGCGAAGACGACGATGACCTGCCGGCCGACAGCGCCGTCTGAACCTGGAGACCTGACCCCATGACTGTCCGCCTGCTCGCCTTCTCGGGAAGCGCCCGGAAGGGCTCCCTCAACCAGGCGCTGGTCGACCTGGCGGCGCGCGAAGCCCGCGACCTCGGCGCCGAGGTCACGTCGATCCGGCTGACCGACTTCGACCTGCCGATCTACCACGGCGACCTCGAGCCCGATCAGTTCCCGGCCGCGGCGCTCGAACTCCAGGGACTGCTGCGCAGCCACCACGGCTTCCTGATCGCCTCGCCCGAGCACAACGGCACGGTCAGCGCGCTGCTGAAGAATTCGATCGACTGGGGCAGCCGCCCCGTGCCCGGCCACGCGATCATCAGCGGCTTCCGCAACAAGGTCGCCGCCATCATGGGCGCCTCGATCAGCCCGTTCGGAACCCTCCGCAGCCTGACCCACCTGCGTCATGTCCTGTCGACTATCCAGACCATCGTCGCCACCGAACAGGTGATGATCCCCTTCGCCGCCACCGCCTTCGACGAGACAGGCGCCCTGAAAGAGCCGCTCCCCAACCAGCTCATGGGCATGATGGTGGGGCGCGTGATCGAACTCGCGGAGAAGCTGGAGCCGCCGGTGACCTAGAGCGCGTCAGCGCAAGGAAGATTCATCCACGAATGAACACGAATGTGCAGCCGACCCATTCGTGTTCATTCGTGTGTATTCGTGGACATCCGAAATCTGGAAGCCGCCGCTTGCGCGGCCTTGGTGACTACCTCTTCAGCCCCGCGTCGAACGGCAGCTGGTAGCCCGTCAGGCGCGCGCGCAGCAGCTTCTTGTCGATCTTGCCGGTGGGACCCAGGGGGATTTCGTCGACGAAGACGACGTCGTCCGGCGTCCACCATTTGGCGATCTTGCCGTCCAGGTAGTCGAGGAACTCCTGCTTCTCCCCGGTCACGCCGGGCTCCAGTTGCACCAGCAGGATCGGCCGCTCGTCCCACTTAGGGTGCACCACGCCCAGCACCGCACACAGCGCCGCCTTCGGGTGGCCGACGGCGATGTTCTCCACGTCGATCGAGCTGATCCACTCGCCGCCGGACTTGATGACGTCCTTCGCGCGGTCGGTGATCTGCATGTTGCCCTGGGCGTCGATGGTCGAGACGTCGCCGGTGTCGAAGAAGCCTTCGTCGTCCAGGACGTCGCCGTGCTCGCCGCCGAAATACCCGCTGGCGACCGTCGGGCCCTTGATCATCAGTCGGCCGAAGGTCTTGCCGTCGTGCGGCAGCCGCTGGCCGGCGTCGTCGACCAGCTTGAGGTCCAGGTTGCCGACGATGCGGCCCTGGCGGAGCTTGAAGGGCAGGGCGCCCTCGAAGTCGAGACCGGGTTCTTTCGGGATCGAGATGGTGGCCAGCGGCGAGGTCTCGGTCATGCCCCAGCCCTGGATAACGTCCACGCCATAGTCGTCGTGCAGGGTGCGGATGATCGATTCCGGGCAGGCCGAGCCGCCGACCGTCACCCGTTGCAGCGTGGTGAGCTTGCCCTTGGTCTCCTTCAGGTGCGCCAGCAGCATCTGCCAGATCGTCGGCACGCCGGCCGAATAGGTGACGCCCTCGGTCTCCATCAGCTCGTGCAGCGAGGCGCCGTCCAGCTTCTGGCCCGGCAGCACCAGTTTCGCGCCCACCAGCGGGGCCGAGTACATCACGCCCCAGGCGTTGGCGTGGTACATCGGCACGATCAGCAGGATGGTGTCGCGCGCCGACAGGTTCAGCGCGTCCGGCTGCAGGGTCATCATCGCATGCAGGTAGTTCGACCGGTGGCCGTACAGCACGCCCTTGGGGTTGCCGGTGGTGCCGGAGGTGTAGCAGAGCCCCGCCGCCGAATATTCGTCGAAGCCGCCCCAGGCCGTGTCGGCCGGCCGCCCGGCGACCCACGTCTCATAGCTCTCGGCCGCGAAGCTGGTCGCCGGCGTCGCCTCGGGCGCGCTCATGAAGATCACCTGGCGGATGGTCGGGCACTGCGGCAGGATCTCCTCCAGCAGCGGCGCGCAGGCCGGGTCGGCGAACAGCACCTCGTCGGCGGCGTGGTTGGCGATGTAGACGATCTGTTCGGGGAACAGCCGCGGGTTAAGGGTGTGCAGCACCGCCCCGATGCCGACCGCACCGTACCAGACCTCCAGGTGCCGGTCGGAATTCCAGCCCATGGTGGCGACCCGGTCGCCGGGCTTGATCCCCATCTCCAGAAGGCCGTGCGAGACCTGCTTCGCCCGCGTGTGGACGTCGGCGTAGGTGGTGCGGGTGAGCGGGCCTTCGACCGAGCGGGTGACGATCTCGCGTTCGCCATGCCAGCGCGCCGCGTGGTCCAGGAGCTTGTCCAGGGTCAGCGACCAGTCCTGCATCAAAGCCTGCATATTCCGGCAGCCCTTTCCTTCGCGTCGATGTAGATCGCGAATAATAGTTAGATTACGAAGTGTCTATCGAGCGGCCCCGTTCCAGAGCAAGGAGGAGCCGCCGCCAACGTACTGGAGGGATCGGCGATGGACGACAGCGACCTGATGGCCAAGGTGGACCGCGAGTTCATCGGGACGGTCTCGCCCACCTCGCCGCGCATCCAGGCCGGCGGCCATCCGTGCCAGGGGATCTACACGACACCGAAGGGCAAGCAGCCCAAGACCGCCTTCATCGCCACCCACTACAACGTCGACTTCTCCGAGCACTACATCGCGCCCTACCTGGCGACCCGCGGGTTCGGCTTCCTGGGCTGGAACACCCGCTATCGCGGCGCCGAGGACCAGTTCCTGCTGGAACACGCGGTGGTCGACATCGGGGTCGGCATGCGCTGGCTGCGGGCCAAGGGCGTCGAAACCATCGTTATCCTGGGCAACTCCGGCGGCGGATCGCTGATGGGCGCCTACCAGGCCGAGGCGATCGCGCCCACCCTGGGCGACCTGCTGACCGGCGCGGGGCTGGACGCCCTGCACACCCTGCCCAAGGCCGACCTCTACATCTCGCTGAACGCCCACCAGGGCCGGCCGGAAGTGCTGACCGACTGGATGGACGCCTCGGTCGTCGACGAGTTCGATCCGGTCGCCACCGACGAGAGCTTGAACCCGTTCAACCCCGACAACGGCCCGCCCTATTCCGACGCGTTCATCACCCGCTACCGGGCCGCCCAGCGCGCGCGCAACCAGCGGATCACCGACTACGCCAAGGCCGAACTGAAGCGCCTGAACGACGCCGGCATCCCTGACCGGCTGATGCCGCTGTTCCGCTGCTGGGGGGACCTGCGGTTCATGGACGGGAACATCGACCCCTCCGATCGCAAGTCGCCGGCCTGCTACCGCGGCCACCCGGCGATCGCCAACAAGAGCCCCTCGATCGGCCGCGCCAACAACCTGAAGACCTGGCTCAGCATGTGGAGCCTGGAGACGTCCAAGTGCCAGGGCGCCGAGCAGCTGGCGAAGTTCGACCTGCCGTGCCTGGTGGTGCAGGGCATGGCCGACACCGGCGTCTTCCCGTCGGACGCGCGCAAGATCTTCGGCAACATCGGCACGTCCGACAAGAAGCTGGAGCTGATCAAGGGCGCCCACTACTTCGAGGACAGCCGCGCCGAACGTGACGCCATGGCCGACCTGCTGGCCGACTGGACGAAGAGCCGCGCGTAGGCGGCCCGCGCGTTGCCGCCGTTCGTCTCAGGCCGCCCGGATGGGCGTGATGGGATGGCGCCGGAAATGCTCCCGCGCCATGGCGGCAAAGGCTCCGAGGTTGGTCGAGGCGACGCGACGCGCCGGATAGACGAGGCTGACGGGCAGGTCGTCGACGGCGTGCTCCTGGAGGACCAGGCGCAGCCGGCCCGCCGCGACCCGCTCCCGCGCCTGGTAGGACAGGGCCCGGGTGATCCCGACGCTCGCCTCGGCGGCGTCGAGGGCGGCCTCGGCGCCGTTCACCGACAGGCGCGGCTCGACCCGCACCACCGTCTTGCCGTCCGGGCCGAACCGCCACTCGTTGACGGTGTCCAGCGCCTCGAAGGCAATGGTGTCGTGCGTCGCGAGGTCCGCCGGGGACCGCGGCGCGCCGCGGGCCTCCAGGTAGGCCGGGCTGGCGACCAGCACCCGCGCCACCACGCCCAGCCGCACGGCGATCAGGCTGGAGTCCGCCAGCCCGCCGATCCGCACCGCGGCGTCGACCCCTTCCTCCACCAGCTGCACGTTGCGGTCCGAAAGCGACAGCCGGACGCTGAGCTCCGGGTGGCGCAGCAGCAGCGCCGTCACCACGGGCAGCACGTGGAGCCGCCCGAACAGGATCGGCGCCGCCACGGTGAGCGCCCCGCGCGGTTGGGCGTCCTCGCCTCGGGCGCGGCGTTCTGCCCCTTCCACCGCCTCGAGCACCTCGCGGCAGCTTTCCAGGTAGATCGCGCCCCGTTCGGTCAGCTTCACCGACCGCGTGGTGCGGTTCAGGAGCACCAGCCCCAGGCGGGCTTCCAGATCGGCGATGGCGCGGGTGACGACGGACGGTGACAGCCGCAGCGACCGCGCCGCCTCCGAGAAGCTGCCGAGCTGGGCGACCCCCACGAAAGCGCGCATGGCATCGAGCCGATCCATCCCATTATTGCTATCGGCACAATAAACACTTGTCCAATGGTTGGATTATCGCGCTCTGGGGGCGGGCCTACACATCCGGGGACGCCGGCGACCGCCGGGTCTTCAAGCCTCAACGGAGCTGCCAGATGTCCCGTATCGCCGTCCCCGCCCGCGAAGCCACTCCCGCCGCCTCGCAGCCCCTGCTCGACGCCGTCGAAAAGCAGCTGGGCGTCGTCCCCAACCTGTTCCGCCTTATCGGGCTCAGCCCGGCCGCGCTGCAGGGCTATCTCGGCCTGAACGGCGCCCTGACCAAGGCGCTGGACGTCAAGACCCGCGAGCGCATCGCCATCGCCGTCGCCCAGATCAACGGCTGCGACTACTGCCTCTCGGCCCACACCTATCTCGGCCTGAACCTCGCCCGCATCGACGCCGCCGAGATCGCCCTCAACCGCCAGGGCGCCTCCTCCGACTCCAAGGCGAACGCCGCCGTGGCCTTTGCCGCCAGGGTCACCAAGGCGCGCGGCCGCGTGTCGGACGCCGACCTGGCCAGCGTGCGCGCCGCGGGCTTCACCGACGCCCAGATCGTCGAGATCGTGGCCATGGTGGCCGAAAACGTGTTCACCAACTTCCTGAACGAGGTCGCCGGCACGCCCATCGATTTCCCCGCCGTCCACGCCGCCGATATCGCCGTCGCCGCGTAAGGTCGGCGCGCGCGGCCGGCGCCCTGCTCCCCCGGGGCCGCCGGCCGCCCACCCGCCCGGCCGCCGAAGTCCAGCCCAGCCGAGAGCGCCAAGTCCACCCAGACCCACACCCCGCCCCCCCACCCGCCCCTCACACGGGAG
>CBHTUE010000213.1:0-8831 GCA_966096115.1 uncultured Phenylobacterium sp. | reverse complement strand
CGGTCGATCCGCAGAGCTTGAGGCTTGCCCTTTCCACCCCCCGCTCTTCAGCCGGCTCGCGCCGGCGTCGGCGGGCGGTCCCCCTTTCCCGTGAACGGGAAAGGAAGGTCAAAGGTCGCGGAAGTATTCCTGCAGCAGGTCGGCCGGGCGGGGCTGGAAGGCCAGGTCGGTCCCCCCCGAGCGGAAGGCGATCATCCCCTCGGGCACCGTCTTGTTCACCGCGCTGGTCCCCTGGCTCAGCACGGCGTCGTCGCCGATGACGGAACGGCCGATGACCGCGGTGTTGGGATAGAGCACCACCCGGTCGCCGATCACCGGGATATCGGTCTTGTGCCGGCCCACGGTCGAGTTCTGGTAGAGGACCAGGTAGTTCCCGTAGGTGGCCTTGGCCAGCACGATGCCCACCGAGTGGCCAATGTAGAACACCGGCGGCATCTTGATCTCGTAGAACAGGTCGATCCCGTTCAGCGCCTTGTTCATCAGGAACAGGCGCGTCCCCGCCGCCGTGTCGCCGGAGCGCGTGTAGATCGTGTTGGAGAGGTAGTAGAGGAAGATGCAGTGCTGCGAGGACTGCAGCACGTTGAACTGGTCGGGCCGCCACGGCGCGCAGGCGTTGATGCAGACGTGCATCCGCTCCAACGCCTCGTCCAGGTGGGCGTCGACGGCCTTGCGGAACGCGTCATCGCGGCCGTCGGGCACGATCGCGACGCACTGGGCCGTGATGTAGGAGACCAGGCTCGCGCGCGTGTGGTCGATCAGCTTCACGCCTTGAGGCCCTCCAGGTAGCCGGCGACCACATCCTTCACCGGCCGCGCCGTGACGCCAAGGCCCGCCAGGCGGTCGGCCGCGGCGTTGGGCGGCGGCAGGGGGTTGGCGGCCCCTGTGAACTTCACCCACCAGCCGGCCGTCTCGAACACGCGGGCGATGTCGGCGTTGGTGCTGAGTGCGCCGGCGGCGACGTTGTAGACCCCCTGGCCCGCGGTCGCGATGGCGATCAGCGCGCCCACCGTGTCGTCCAGGTGGATGTAGTCGCGCGCGATGTTGGGGCTGGACTCGAGCACCAGGTCGCGGGTGCGGCGCGCCGCGATCAGCCACTCCGACAGGAACCCGGGCGACCCGTCCGTCCAGTCATAGACGTTGGAGAGCCGCGCCACCGCGCCCCGGCCGCCGGTGCGGGCCAGGGTCAGGTTCTCGCCCAGGGCCTTGGAGAGGTCGTAGACGTGGCGCGGGTTGGCGGGGTCGAACAACAGGGCCTCGGCCTCGTGCGCCTCGGCCTTGCGTTGCCCGTCGTAGAGGCGGGTGGACGAGCAGTAGACCAGCCGCTCAAACCGGTCGGCGCGCAGCAGGTCGGAGACCAGGCTGGCGTGGGCCTCCACGGTGTCGAACGGACGGGCGTCGTAATCGGCGGTCAGGCCGGCGCAGTAGAACACCGTCCCCAGGTCGCGCTGCAGCAGTTCCGGGTCGCTCTTGGCCGGGGCGTAGACGTCCCAGCCGTCGGCTCTCAGGCGCGACGTCAGCCGGGCGCCGACGAAGCCGGCGGCGCCAACCACCGTGGCCAGCCCCCCGGCCACCGCGTCAGAGCCCGCCCACGGGGTGGTGCAGCTTCGGATCCTTGTGGCGCAGGTACTTGGGGCTCACGCCCTTCACGATGGCATAGCCAGAGCCGTCGAACACCGAGGTGTCCTTCACCGCCACCATGTTGAAGCCGTGCGGCGGCCCTTCGAGATAGATGTCGTCCATCGGGATCAGCTCGACCGGCTTGCCGCTGAGGTCGTAGTTCGAGTTGAAGTCCCGCAGGCCGTAGAGGCTGTAGCCGTGGCCTGTCAGCAGCTTGGCGATCGGGGTGTTGGCCAGCCCGTTCGACCAGTCGACGTAGTGGCGGTGCACCTCGAACAGGATGTTCGGCGCCTGGCCCTTCGGCGCGGCCAGGAACGTCTCCGCACCCTGCAGCGCGCCCAACTCGGCGCCCTCGATGTCGAGCACGATCAGGTCCAGCTGCCCCACGCCCTGGGCGTCGAGATAGTCGGCGATGGTCACGGTCTTGAAGCTGTCGTCGCCGGCCTCGGCCACCTCGGCGTTGGCGAAGCTGTCGTAGCCCACCAGCTTCAGGTTGGTGGTGCTGTCGTGCCAGAGGCCCTCCGGCCGCGGCAGGATGTTCTTCAGCCCGTTCAGCTCGGCGTTGCGCATCAGCATGCCGCGCTGCTGGGTGTTGGGCTCGAAGGCGTGCACCACCCCGCCGTTCCCGGCGATCTCCTTGGCGATCAGCACCGCGTGGTCGCCGAAGTAAGCGCCGCCGATCACCACCTGCTGCTTGCCCCCCCCTTTTCTTTCCAGACGGGCGAGGTTCACCAGGATGCGGCTGGTCTGCGGCTCCCAGGCATGGTCCGGCTTCTCGGGCTGCGACATGACGAAGTCGCGGGCGATCTTGGAGCGGTACAGGAACTCGAAGGTCACGCCGTTGGACAGCGTCTTCCGCACGACCTGATCGTCGTCGTACATCGCGTCGACCAGCGGGCCGGTCAGCTCTTCGCGCACGTCCACGCCCGGCGCCTTGATGTCGGCCTCGAAGGCCAGGAGCTGGCGGATCATGGCCTGGCGCCAGTCCTCCGTATCTCCGATCCGCGCGAGCGCCTCGAGCGCCTTTTCGTTAGCCATAGAAAGTGGGTCCGTTCGTTTTGCGGCGCATCTCTAGCCCGGATTCTCCCCCGCGGGGAGGTCGCCGGCGCCGCAGGGCTGGACGGCGACGGATGCGGCGGCGCGCAGGCGCAGTCTCGGGACCCAGAAAAACACGGCAGGGGGCCGCAGCGTGGCTCGGCGCCGGATCGCAATGCACGAGGGGAAGAGCCTCGAGCACCAGACCCGAGCCAACCCATCTGGGCGTGTCACCTCGACCGCTTCCGAACCCGAAGCGCCTCAGTCCACTTCTGACTCTGAGGCGAAGTTCGGGAGGTCTGCTAGGTGGCGCCTAGTCCAGCGGCGACCCCAACTCGCAGATCTGACTTATCAGAGACCTTGGGATGGTCCGGTGGCAGGCACGTCAATGATCACTGTACGGGGAAGCGTTCCCCTTGTGGACCCGATTGGGTAGCCGGCCCCCGCCGGCTCGATCATCCCGCCGTCGAAGTTCGCGCACAGCGGCGCCGACGCAGGGAAGCGCCGGCCAGGCCAAAGCCGGCGATGAGCAGCGCCCACGCGCCCGGCTCCGGGACTGCGCCGGAGGTCGGAAGCGTCGAGTCGAACCGGAAGACTATATTCTGGACGCCGCCGTTGTAGGCGTCGGGGCCGAAGATCAACACCATCGGCGCGTTGCGCGCCGCCGTGGCGTTGAAGTGCACCGTCGTCAATCCCGTCGGATTGGTGGTCACCGACCCGGTGGAAATAGTGCCTGCCGTCGAGAGGAGTTCCCAGCCGATGTCCACGGCCGAATTGGGGTAGCCACCGAAGTCCGCCGAGACGAGCGTGATGTAGCCCCCGGCCAGGTTGTTGTTGAAAAGGGCTACCGCGCCTCGGGTGGTCCGGCTCGGATCCTCGACATAGGCCACGGAGCTGCCGCTGTAGCTGTCAGGCCAGTAGTTCAGCCCCCCGTCGACGGGAACGTAGCCGTCGGCGAGCCGCAGGTTTTGCACCACGACGTCGGGTACGCTGCCAAACAGTTCGGAGATCTCGTCGCCGTCGTTGACGCACCCCCCCGCGCAAGAACCGGGGCCGTACACAATGGTGTGGGTCGCGGCGAGGGCGGACGCCCCCGGCGCAGACAAGACGAGCGCCAGCGCCGCGCCCAACCATGCAAACTTCATCACCAACCCCCAAACCGCACGCCGTGTCCCCGCCGGGACCCTGGCGCCGACCTTGCAGCGGACGACCGGCCGGTTCTGCGACGCCGAAACGATGGGACGCCGATGATTTGCCGATGGCGTGCGGACGGTCTTGGGGGGTGTCATTCTTGGCGCGGGACGCTGACGCCTCTAATCCATAGGGACGTCGCCGAACCTCGGGACGGGGAACCCGGCGCGACTGGGTGAGCGGGCAACGGGGCATGAGTATCCATTGACGGCGACAGGGGCGGGCCAACTGGCAGACGAGCCGGCGTTCGCGCTGGGCGGGATGACCGTCCGCCCTGCGACGCGCGAGATCGCGGGCGACGGCGACGTCGAGCTGCTGGAACCCCGCGTCATGCAGGTGCTCGTCATCCTGGCTCGCCGGCGCGGCGAGGTCGTCTCGCGGGGCGATCTCATCGCCACCTGCTGGGGCGGCGTCGCGGTCGGCGATGACGCCATCAATCGGTGTGTCCAGGTGCTGCGGCGGCTGGGCCAGCAGCGGGGCGCGTTTTCCATCCTGACCGTTCGGGGTGTGGGCTTCCGGCTGGACGAGGACGCTTCCGCTGACACTGGGCCGCCGGTCGAGTCGGTCAGGCCGACGACGGTCGCGCCAGCGGCGAGGCCGGCGAGCGACGAGCGTCGCCACGTGACGGTGCTGTCCTGCGGACTGGCGCGCGAACCCGCCGCCACCTTCGGGCCTGAAGCCTGGTACGCGCTAAGCCGCGCGTGGCGGCGCGCGGCGTCCGAGTCTGCGCGAGGGTTCGGCGCGCATGTCGAACGGGCCCGCGGCGAGCGCCTGATCGCCTATTTCGGCTACCCGGACGGCCAGGAGGACGCGGCCGAGCGGGCGCTGCGCGCCGGGCTGGACATTGTGAGGATGAAGCCGGACGGCGCCTCGGTGCAGGTTGGGATCCACGCCGGCGACGTCGTTGTCGGTCGCGACGAGGCTGGCGAGGCCGAGATTTTTGGCGACGCCCCCGACCTGGCGGCTCGGGTCCAGGATCGCGCCCCGCCCGGCGCCGTGATCATGTCCGGGGCGGTCCACGACATGGTGTCCCGCATCGTCGCCACGCAGCCGTCCGGGGCGTTGCCACCCAGCGGGACTGGCGCGGCTGTCCGGCTCTATCGCGCGGTCGCCAGCCCGGCGGCGACCGGCCGTGGATTCGGGCCTCGCGAACTCAGCCCCTTCGTCGGGCGAGATGTCCAGATACGGGTGCTGCTGGGTAGCTGGGAACGGGTCCAGGACGGCGAAGGTCAGTTCGTTCTGGCGGTTGGCGAGCCGGGCATCGGCAAGACGCGCCTGGTTCAGGAGTTCATGGCGCGCTTGCAGGATGGCGCACACCTGGCCATCGAGTGCGCGGGCGCTCCACTCTTCGCCAATACTCCCTTCCACGTGGTGGCCGAGGTCCTGCGGCAGGGGCTCGGCTGGCGGGACGCCGACACCTCCGCCGAACGCCTCGCGAGGCTTGAGGCCGCTATGGCGCGGGCCGGGCTGGATCCCGCGGCGGCGGTTCCGCTGGTCGCCGACCTTCTGACACTGCCGACCGCCCAGGCTTATCCACCGCTGACGCTGGCGCCGGACGAGCGGCGCAGGCGGCTGCTCGCGGTGCTGGCGGCCTGGGTCTTCGCCCTGTCGCAGGCGCGGCCTCTGCTGCTGGTGGTGGAGGATCTGCACTGGGTCGATCCATCGTCGGCCGAGCTGCTCAAGATGCTCGCCGATCAGGGCGCGACGTCGCCGATTATGCTGCTGTGCACGGCGCGGCCGGAGTTCCAGGCGCCGTGGCCTGCGCGTTCGCATCACACTCGGATAACGCTCGCAGGCCTGGCTTCACGGCCGATGCGCGCCCTGGTGGACGCGCTGGTGGCGCGCGCGGGGATGGACGGCCAGGTGGCCGATGCGGTGGTCCGGCGCGCCGATGGCGTCCCGCTGTTCGCCGAGGAGCTCACGCGCCTGATCCTGGATGGCGAGGGCAATCGCCCGCCCGGTCCGGTCGAGGCCGGCTTCATCCCCGCAACGCTGTTGGATTCGCTGGCCGCCCGGCTGGACCGCCTTGGCCCCGGCAAGGCGGTCGCCCAACTGGGGTCGGTGCTGGGTCGGCAGTTCAACCATGGCGTCCTGGCCGCGGTCTCGTCGCTCTCGGAGCCCGACCTGCAGGCAGGGCTCGCGCAGCTTGCCGATGCCGAGCTGATCTATGTGCGGGGGATCGCGCCGGAGGCGACCTACCAGTTCAAGCACGCCCTGATCCAGGACGCGGCTCATGCCGGCCTGCTGAAGGGCGATCGGCAGGCCTTACACGCCGCGGTAGCCCAAACCCTGACGACCCGGTTCGCTGACCTCGCTGAGGCGCGGCCCGAGGTCGTTGCCCGGCATTGGACGGAAGCCGGCGAGGCCGCCGAAGCCATCGCCGCCTGGACCCGGGCGGCCGTGGCGGGCGCAGGCCCCCCCCCCGGCGGGGCGGGGGGGGTAGCCGACCCCCCCGCCCCGGCGCGGCTCGACCCAGGTCAGATCCCTGCCCCGGCCGATTGGAACGCGGCGGTGCTCAAGCTGATGGGGTGCCCGGACCTGGCCTCCAAGCGCTGGCTCTGGGAGCAGTACGACCGCCACGTCATGGCCCTGCTGAACACCACGCCCGAGACCCCCGGCCGCGATCAGCACGAGCTCGACCTAGGGCTCGCCCTCGTCAAGGTGACGATGACCACACAGGGCTTCCATTCGCCCGAAACGGTGGCGCTGCGCGCACGCAATCACACGCTGGCCGAGCGCGGCGGCTTCCTCGGCGCCAACACCGGCATGCGCATGATGGCGTTCTCGCTGCACCTGATGTCCGCCGACTGGACGACGGTGGCGGCCTACGCCAGGCAGGCCCGGGTTTTCGCCGACAGCCTCGGCCCGGAGACGGACCGCAAGTGGTTCCGGTTCGCCCACGCCATGGCGCCTCTCACCGAGTTCAACCATGCCTACTACACGGGAGATCTGCGCACCGCCGAGGCGCGATTCCGCGAGTGGCAGACCTTCCAGGCCGAAGGCGATTACGACCAGCGCATCACGACGACGACGGGCCTCTGCAACGGCGCTCTCCTGGCCTGGTGCCTGGGGCAGCCGGACGTCGCGCGCGAACGGATGGCCATGGCCCGGGCCTGGGCCGCACAAGCCGATAGTGCCTATGAGGTGATCTTCGTGGAGGCCCTGGACGCGCTTCTGCAGGTCAGTCTCCGCGACGCCGCTCGCGCAGAAGCCATCGCCAGTGAAGCGCTGCGGGTCTGCGAGGAGAAGGGGTTTCCCCAGATCGCCGGTTGGGCGCGAGCCGTTCTGGGCTGGGCCTGCGCGCAACGGGGCGTGCCGGGTGAGGGCGCTGGGCTGATCCAGCGGGCCATCGCCGACCTCGAAGGGCTGCAGACGCGGGTCTCCGCACCGCTCTTCCTGGCGTTCCTCGCCGAGGCCCAGGCCCTAGGCGGAGCCCCGGAGGCTGCCTTCGCGATCCTCGACAAGGCGCTCGTGGTTAGCCCTGACGAGCGCCTCTATCGGCCCTACGTCCTCATCTGCCGCGGTGAGATCAAGCTCCGACTCCAGCGCCACGCCGAAGCGGAAGAGGATTTCCGCGCGGCGATCGATGAGGCCGACGTCATGGGCGCCGCCGCCTATGCTCTGCGCTCGGCCGCGGGTCTGGCGCGATCGATGGCCGCGCGTGGCCGCGTGGATGCCGCGCGTACCCTGCTCACCTCGCGGCTCGATGTGATGACCTCGGGCGCTGAGACCCGCGACGTTCAGGAGGCGAGGTCGCTGCTTCGGGAATTGGCTTGATAGCCGCCCTCACACCTACCAGCGCTGACTACGTGGTTCGATAGAGCACATTGGCGATGACGAATGCGCGAGCCGGGGTGCTCGGTTGCGGGGACAAGGGCAGCTATCCCCGCGCAAACGTCTCGAATCGGGAAGGGAGCCAACGGCTCCTCCTGGCGCTCACCTGAAGTCGGGGTACGAAGCGTCGCGCGGCGAGATGAGTTGCGGGGGCTCCGGCCAGGCGATGCCGAAGGCCGGGTCGTCCCAGCGCACGCCGGCCTCGTGGCCGGGCTCGAAGGCCGGCGCGATCTGGTAGAGCACGTCGGTATTGGCCTCCAAGGTCAGGAAGCCGTGGGCGACGCCCTCCGGGATGAACAGGGCCTCGAGGTTGTCGGCGCTGAGTTCGGCGGCAAACCACTGGCGGTAGGTCGCGCTGGCCGGCCGCAGGTCGAGGGCTACGTCGAAAATGCGGCCGCGCACCGCGCGCACCAGCTTGGTCTCGGCATGCGGCGCCGGCTGGTAGTGCATGCCGCGCAGGGTGCCGCGATGCGGGTTGCCCGACAGGCTGGTCTGCACCGGCTCGAACGGAATGCCGGCCGCCCCGAACTCCGCCGGACACTGCAGGCGCGCGAAGGCGCCGCGGTCGTCGCGGTGCGGCTGCGCCTTCACGTGGAAGACGCCGTCGATCCGGGTGCGCTGGAAGTCCATCAGTCCAGCACGCGCGTCTCGGGCGACGCGATCACGAACCGGCCGCCCCACCCGGCGATGAAGCTGAGCTGCCGCGTGATCTCGTCCTTCAGGTTCCAGGGCAGGATCAGCACATAGTCGGGCCGGGTGTTGGCGACCGCCTCCGGCGCGCGCACCGGCACGTGGCTGCCCGGCAGGTAGCGGTCCTGCTTGGCCGGGTTGGCGTCATAGACCTCGACGATGTCGTCGGCGGTCGTGCCGCAGTAGTTCAGGAAAGTGTTGCCCTTGGCCGCCGCGCCGTAGGCGGCGATCGCCTTGCCGTCTTCCCTGGCCTCGCGCAGGAACGCCTGGAAGCTGTCGCGCACCGCTTCCACACGGGCAGTGAAGCCGTCGTAGGTCTCGGCCACGTTCAGCCCGGCCGCAGCCTCGGCCGCGCGCAAGGCCCTGAGCGCGTCGGTCTCCCGGTGGCCCGAGGCCTGGTGGGCGCAGTACAGCCGCAGCGACCCGCCGTGGGTGGGCAGTTGCTCGACGTCGAAGACGCGCAG
>CBHTUE010000212.1:0-9083 GCA_966096115.1 uncultured Phenylobacterium sp. | reverse complement strand
GCTTCGTGGGCGAACTGGCGCAGATCTCCGGCCGGCCCGCCCTGGTCGACGCGATCTGCGCGACGGGGGTCGAGGCTGTGCTTATCGCGCCGGAACGGCTGCGGGCCCTGTTGGTCGCCGAGGCCGAGTTGGGCGAACGCATCATGCGGGCCCTGATCCTGCGCCGCGTCGGCCTGCTGGAGACGGGCGCCGGCGGCCCGGTCATCATCGGCGCCAAGGACAGCCCGGACGTGCGCCGGCTGGAGAGCTTCCTGGCCCGGAACGGGCACCCGTACCATCCGCTGGACCCGGCCAGCGACGCCGGCGCCGCGGCCCTGGTCGACCGCTTCGAGGTTGCGCCCGGCGAGTTGCCGATCGTCGTCTGCCTGGACGGCTCGTTCCTGCGCAACCCGACCGAGGGCCAACTGGCGCGATGCCTGGGGCTGGTGGCCCCGATCGACCCGGATCGCGTCTTCGACTTGGCGGTCATCGGCGCCGGGCCGGCGGGCCTGGCGACGGCGGTCTATGCCGCCTCCGAGGGGCTGTCGGTGCTGGTGCTGGACTGCAATGTCTTCGGGGGCCAGGCCGGCGCCTCGTCGCGGATCGAGAACTACCTGGGCTTTCCCACCGGCATCAGCGGCCTGGCGCTCATGGCGCGCGCCTACACCCAGGCGCAGAAGTTTGGGGTCGAGATGGCGATCCCCGACGAGGCGGCCAGCCTGGCGGCGCATCCGGCCGGCGGCTTCGCCCTGGCGCTCGCCAACGCCGAGCAGGTGCGCGCCCGGTCCGTCGTCCTCGCCGCCGGCGCCCGCTACCGCCGTATCGAGGCGGCCGGGCTGGAGGACCACGAGGCGGCCTCCGTCCACTACTGGGCCTCGCCGCTGGAGGGCCGCCTCTGCGCCGGCCAGCACGTGGCCCTGGTGGGCGGCGGCAATTCCGCGGGCCAGGCCGTGGTCTACCTGGCCGGGCAGGTGGCCAAGGTCAGCCTGCTGATCCGGGGGCCCGGCCTTGAGGCCAGCATGTCGCGCTACCTCATCGACCGTATCGCCGCCCAGCCCAACGTCGAGCTGATCCCGCACGCCCAGGTGACCGCCCTCGAGGGCCAGGACGGCCAGCTCGACGCCGTCGTCTGGCGCCACGTCCGCTCGGGAGCCGAGACCCGCCGGGCCATCCGCCACCTGTTCCTGTTCGTCGGCGCCGATCCCAACACCGACTGGCTGGCCGGGTCCGGCGTGTCCCTCGACTCCAAGGGCTTCGTGGTCACCGGCGAAGCGGCCGGCCCCGGCCGCCGCCCGCTGGAGACCAGCCTCCCCGGGGTCTTCGCGATCGGCGACATCCGCGCGGGGTCGGTCAAGCGCGTCGCCGCCGCCGTGGGCGAAGGCGCCCAGGTGGTCGCCACCCTGCACAGCTATCTGGCCGACGGGCTGGCCGCCGCCGCGCCGGTGGCGCCCACACCCGCCGCCCCTGCGCTCGTCAGCTGAGGTCCGCATGCAAGACGCCGCCTGCCCGCACGTTCCCGCCATCGCCGAGGTCACGCCCAGCGCGTTGGGTTGCGAGGAGTGTCTGAAGATGGGGTCGCGCTGGTTGCACCTGCGCCTCTGCCGCACCTGCGGCCACGTCGGCTGCTGCGACCAGTCCCCCAACCGCCACGCCACGGCCCACTTCCAGGCGACCAAGCACCCGATCATCGAGGGCTACGATCCGCCCGAGGGCTGGGGATGGTGCTATGTGGACGAGGTGTTCTTCGAGCTTGAGCGGCCGACGCCACAGCGCGGCCCGATCCCCCGCTTCTACTGACAGGGAACCGAAGCCATGACGGAAGTCGTCTATCACGTGGTCGAGCACGACGGCGGCTGGGCCTACAAGGTCGGCGGGTCGTTCTCCGAGACCTTCCCCACCCACGAGGCCGCCCATAGGGCCGCCGCCCGCGCTGCCGGGGAGCAGCGCGTGGCCGGCGAGACCACCGGCATCACCTATGAGGACACCGCCGGCAAATGGCGCTCCGAGCTTGCCGAGGGCGACGACCGCCCGGACACCGCCGTGGACGACTAGAGCGGTCAGCAAGCTCTGCTTCATGGCGCCCTTTGTGGGGCGGCAAGCGGCGCCATTCGCCGCATCAAGGCCTTACGAATCAAAGACTCCAAGGCGTCGGGGGCGCCAAGCGGTAGCCTCGTCGCCAGGGGCTCGCCGTGCACACCGAAGTCCTCCCGCAGATCCGCATCCGAGGCCGCAACTTCATGGCCCTGGTCGTCGCCCCGGAGGCGCCGTTCGGGGAATGGTTTGCCGCTCTGGACGAGCAGATGAAGAACGCTGCCGGCTTCTTCGCCGGACGGCCGGTCGTCGCCGACCTGGGTTCCGTGCAGGCGGACATCGGCGCCGAGGCCGTGCTGATCGCGCTGGACGGGCTGGAAGCCCGAGGCCTCAAGGTCATCGGCGCCGAGGGCGTCCGCCCACCAGTGCTGGCCGGCACGCGCTGGGAGCGGCTGCCGACCGCCCTGCACGGCCGTGACGCGCCGCAACAGCTGACGGCCGACCCGCCGCCCAGGGCGCCGGACGCGACCCCTGAGGCTCCGCCGCCTCGGCCGTCACTGCTGGTCGAGGAGCCGGTCCGTTCGGGCCGGTCCATCGTCTTCGAGGAGGGGGACGTCACCGTGGTGGGCACGGTCGCCTCGGGCGCCGAGGTCCTGGCCGGCGGCTCGGTGCACATCTACGGCGCCCTGCGCGGCCGCGCGATCGCGGGCCTGCGCACCAGCGGCGCGCGCATCTTCTGCCGCAGGCTCGAGGCCGAGCTCCTCGGCGTCGACCAGCTGTACCGCACCGCCGAGAACTGGGGCGCGGGCCTGCACGGCTGCGCCGTCCAGGTGCGCTGCGACCGCGGCGCGCTGCGGCTTTCGGCATTCGAGTGAGCGTAACCCGCCGCACGGCGGGGGAAAGAACGGTGAGCAGCATGTCCAAGGTCGTCGTCGTCACGTCGGGAAAGGGCGGGGTGGGCAAGACCACCTCGTCCGCGGCCCTAGGCGCCGCGCTGGCCCAGGCCGGGCAGAAGGTGGTGGTGGTCGACTTCGACGTCGGTCTGCGCAACCTGGACCTGGTGATGGGAGCCGAGCGCCGCGTGGTCTTCGACCTGGTCAACGTGGTGCAGGGCGACGCCAAGCTTCCGCAGGCGCTGATCCGCGACAAGCGGGTGGAGAACCTCTCCCTGCTGGCCGCGTCGCAGACCCGCGACAAGGACGCCCTGACCGAGCCGGGCATCGAGCGCGTGATCGACGAGTTGCGCGAGAGCTTCGACTGGATCGTCTGCGACAGCCCCGCCGGCATCGAGAAGGGCGCGACGCTGGCCATGCGCTTCGCGGACCTCGCCGTGGTGGTGGCCAATCCCGAGGTCTCGTCGGTGCGCGACTCCGACCGCATCATCGGCATGCTGGATTCCAAGACCCAACGCGCCGAGGCCGGTGACCGAATCGAGAAGCACCTGCTGCTGACTCGCTTCGACGCCGGGCGCGCCGCGCGCGGCGAGATGATGAGCGTGGAGGACGTGCTGGAGATCCTGGCGATCCCGCTGCTGGGCATCGTCTCGGAGAGCCCCGATGTGCTCAGCGCCTCGAACGTCGGCTGCCCGGTCACGCTGCACAATCCGACCTCGGCAGCGGCGCGCGCCTACGACCAGGCGGCGCGGCGGCTGATGGGCGAGACGATCGCCGTCAACGAACCACGCGGGCGGCGCGGCTTCATGAGCCGCCTGTTCGGGCGGAAGGCGGCGGCATGAGCTTCCTGAACTTCATCCTGGGCGGCCGCCGTTCGGCGCCGGTCGCGCGCGAGCGGCTGCAGGTGATGCTGGCCCACGAACGCGGCCTGGCCGGCGGCGCGGACCTGGCGGCGATCCTGCAGAAGGAAATCCTGGAGGTGATCGCCAAGCACATCCCGATCGACCGCGACCGAGTGGTGGTCAAGCTGGACCGTGGCGATCAGGTCTCGACGCTGGAGATCGACATCGAGATGCCGGAGACCGCGCTCGCGGGCCGCTGAACGGGTCAGGCGGTCGCGTTGAACCGCCAGCCCAGGGCCCACAGCACGTAGCCGAGCGCCGCGAGTACCACCATGTCGCCCAGGCGCGCAGCGCCCTGGAGCAGCATCAGGGCCACGAGACTGTTCACCGTCAGCAGTGCGCTGAGCGCGATCGCCAGCACCCGCGCCCAGCCGGCCGACGCCCTGAGACCGCGCCCCACCACGTAGAGCAGCCCAGCGAACAGCGCCGCCAGCATCGCCACCACGGCGAGCAGCCCCATCACCCACGCCGCGACCCCACCCAGGAACGACAGCACCCCGGCCGCGCCGGTCGCGGCGTTCGAGAGCAGGCCGACCAAGCCATAGTCCCCGACGCTCAACATCTGCGAGGACGGCGGCGGCCGCCCGCCGAGCCCCACCGCTCCGACGCCTAGCGCGATCGCCGCGAGCGCGGACGGGACGCCGATCACCCATCCGGCGACCCTGAAGCCGCGCGCGACGATCAGCCGATGGTCGGGCAACCGCGCCGCCGCCTCAATTGAACCGTGGCCGCTTCAAGAGCGCCGAGCGGTCAGCCGAGCGGATCTCCACCTCGAACACGTCCTCCTCGCGCTGCAGCCGCAGCGGGATGGTCGCGCCCGGCGGGCCGTGGGCCCAGAGGCGGGTGTAGAAGTCGGCCAGGTCGGCGACCGGCTGTCCGGCCAGCGCCAGGATCACGTCGCCCTTTTTCAGCTCCGCCCGCGCGGCCGGGCCGCGCGGATTGACGCCGACGACGACCACATGCGGGCCGGCGTCCTGCGCCATCACCCCCAGCCACGGCCGCGGCGGATGCGCCGGCTGCCCGCGCGCCATGTCGTCCAGGATCGGCCCCAGCCGTTCGGACGGCACGAACATGTTGATCATCCGCGCGCCGCCGCCGGGGGCCTGGGCCTGCAGGCGCAGGGAGCCCACGCCGACCAGTTCGCCCGCCGAGCCGATCAGCGCCGCCCCGCTCCAGTGCGGATGGCCGGGCTCGGTGATGATGGCGTCGTCGAGCAGATACTCCCAATAGCCGGCGAACTGCATGCGGGTCAGCACGTGTCCCGCCGCGGCGTGGCTGCGCCCGCCGGCGCCGGCGATGATCACCTTACTGCCGCCGGTGAGCGGCCGTGAGTCGCCCAGCGGCAGCGACGGCACGCCCAGCGGCTCCAACGCCTGCACCAGCCCGAAACCGGTCACCGGATCGGACCCCAGCACGTGGGCCGGCACGCGCGCGCCGTCGTTGGTGGTCAGCGTGACGGCCTCGGCCTCCATGACCAGGTAGCCCATCGTCACCACCAGGCCGTCCTTGCCGATCACGGCGCCGTTGCCGATGCGGTCTGTGCCCAGGTTCGCGGCGGTGAAGGCGTCGTCCGGCACACGCGCTTCCAGCGCCACCACCGCCGACAGCGTGCGGTCCAGGTCGAAAGCCTGGGCGCCCGCCTGCGGCCGCATCCGCGCTTCGACCTCCAAGCCGTCAAACGGTGACGTCACGCCGGCCTCCTGGAACTGGTCCCGAGTCTGGGGAAGATCGGCAGGGACGCAAGGCCGGAATGCGGGCCGACGCGCCGTTGGAGGCCGACGAGCGTCAATCCACGCAGCGGATCACCACCTTGCCCATGTGCGATCCGCTCTCGAGATGGGAGAACGCCGCCTGGGCCTGATCGAAGGCGAAGACGCGATCGACGATCGGCCTCAGGCCGGTGGCCGCGACCACCCGGGCCAGTTCCAGCAGCCCGTTGCGGTCGCCCACGGTGATGTTGCGGAAGCTGGCGCCGCTGGTCTTCAGCTGGAAGAAGTCGATGCCGGGGTTCTCGGTGCTCAGGAAGCCGATGGAGGCGATCTCGCCGCCCACGGCCACCGCGCGCAGCGACTGGGCGATGGTGCCAGGCCCGCCGACTTCCACGACGCGATCCACGCCGCGGCCGTTCGTGAGCTTGCGGACGCTGCGGCCCCACTCCGCATCCTCGGCGTAGTTGACGACCTGCGACGCACCGAGGGCCCGGAGTTGCTCGGCCTTCCTCGCGCTGGACGTGGTGGCGATCACGGTCGCGCCGACCGCGCGGGCGAGTTGCAGGGCGAAGATCGAGACGCCGCCACTGCCCTGCACCAGGACCGAGCGCCCGGCCCGGATCGGGGCCGGGCCGGTCAGCGCCGTCCAGGCGGTGAGGCCGGCGCAGGGCAGCGTGCAGCCTTCCTCGTAAGACAGGCCGTCCGGCAGTCGGACGACCGCCTCCTGGCTCACCGCTTTCAGTTCGCAGAGCCAGCCGTCGCTCTCGGCGCCGTAGCTGTCGGTCTGGATCGTCGAGGGCATCTCGCCGCCGAACCACCGCGGGTGGAATGTCCCCATCACCCGGTCGCCGACCGCGAAGGCCCGCACGCTCTCGCCCACCGCCACCACCTCGCCGGCCGCGTCGCTGACCGGGATCAGGCCGGGGACAGCCTTGCGCGGATACCGCCCGCGCAGGATGGCGAGGTCGCGGAAGTTGAGCGAGACGGCGTGAACCCGGACCAGCACCTCGCCGCGCTGCGGCCGCGGATCGGCCTCGTCGCGAACCCTCAGCTCATCCAGGCTGTCGAAGCTGTCGAAGCGATAGGCCCGCACCCCTATGCCTTCAGGGCGCGGTTAAGCAGCTCCAGTGCGCCGGCCGCGAAGGCCCGCATGTTGGCCGAGCGGTCGTCCGACCCGGTCTCGATGGTGAGGACCGCTTCCACCGGACCGGAGATCGCGACGCAGGTGTGGCCGGGGGCGTCGCCGTAGGGGTTGCCGGTCGGCCCCGCCGCGCCGGTCTCGGAGATGCCCCAGGTCGACCCGTACCGCTCGCGGGCGTTGCGGGCCAGGATCTGCGCATAGGGCTCGCTGGACGAGCGCACGCCCTCCAGCGCCTCGCGCGGAATGTCGGTCAACAGCACGCGGGCCTTGGCCGTGTAGACGACCGCACCGCCCTGGAAGTAGGCGCTGGCGCCCGGCACCGAGAGCAGCGCCGCCGAGATCAGCCCGCCGGACGAGCTCTCGTTGACTGCGATCTTCTCCCCGCGCGCCTTGAGCGCCGCGCCGATCTCCGCCGCCAGGGCTTCCAACTCGTCCATACCCATCCTTCCGACCGCCTGTCCGAATCGGACAGGCTCTTCTCTTAAGAGGTCGAGAGCGCGTCCGCGCTCTTGGCCAAACGCCTGTTCGGCGCCCATGATGGCGGCAATCGAGAAAAGCACCACCCCGCGGAGGATACCGATGGACGCTCAGTCGCAATGGACCGGCCTTGACGCCGGACGCCTGGACCGGATCGGCGAGCACCTGGAGCGCAACTACATCGGCCCGCAGAAGATCGCCGGCTGCCAGGTCAGCGTCGCGCGTCACGGCCACATGGCCTACCAGAAGTCCTTCGGCTCGATGGACCTCGAGCGCGGCAAGCCGATGCGCGACGACGCCATCTTCCGCATCTACTCGATGACCAAGCCGATCACCTCGATCGCACTGATGACCTTGTTCGAGCAGGGCTATTTCCAGCTCAACGACCCGGTCAGCCGCTACGTCCCGTCCTGGAAGAACCACCGCGTCTGGACGTCGGGCGAGGGCGACACCAGCCGGACCGAGCCGGCGCACCGTCCGGTCAGCTTCCGCGATGTGCTCTCGCACATGGCCGGGCTGACCTACGGCGGCGGCCTGCCGGGCGTGGGCATTCAGCACCCGATCGACCAGATCTACCGCGACCTGAAGATCCGCTCCGCCGGCACGACCGACAGCATGGCCGAGTTCATGGACAAGCTGA
Organism: uncultured Phenylobacterium sp.; assembly: GCA_966096115.1. Classification (GTDB taxonomy): domain Bacteria; phylum Pseudomonadota; class Alphaproteobacteria; order Caulobacterales; family Caulobacteraceae; genus Phenylobacterium. The sequence continues at coordinate 1,311 of CBHTUE010000212.1, read as the reverse complement.
GCCAGGTGCCCTTGCGCTACCAGCCCGGCACGGCCTGGATGTACTCCCTGGCCACCGACGTCTGCGGCGCCCTGGTGGAAATCATCTCCGGCAAGCCGTTCGCGCAGTATCTGCAGGCGACGATCTTCGATCCGCTGGGCATGAAGGACACCGCCTTCCAGGTGGCGCTGGACAAGCAGGACCGCTTCACCGCCAACTACCAGCGCGGGCCCGACAAGAAGCTGAAGCTGATCGATGACCCGGCGACGTCGACCTACCTCAAGGAGCCGGCGTTCAAGTCCGGCGGCGGCGGCCTGGTCGGGACCAGCGCCGACTATATGCGCTTCTGCGAGATGCTGCGCCGCGGCGGCGAACTGGACGGCCACCGGGTGATCGGCCCTCGGACGCTCGAGGTCATGCACATGAACCACCTGCCGGGGGGCAATGACCTCACCCAGGTTGCCATCGGCGGCTTCTCCGAGACCGCCAACGAGGGCGTCGGCTTCGGCCTGGGCTTCGCGTCCACCATGGACCAGGTGAAGACCGGTACGCTGGGCGCCGGCGACTACTACTGGGGCGGCGCGGCCTCGACGATCTTCTGGGTCGACCCGAAGGAGGACCTCAGCGTCGTCTTCATGACCCAGCTGATGCCGTCCGGCACCTTCAACTTCCGCGGCCAGCTGAAGTCGATCGTCTACGGCGCGATCATCGACTGAAGCCTCCTCTCCCCCCGCGAAGCGGAGAGGGAGAGGGTAGGGAGAGGGCTGGCTCGTGAGAGCGTCGCGCGCCCGCAGCGTCGTCGAGGTCCCTCGGCCGGTAGGCCCTCGCCCACCCTCCGACGCCCGGCGAAGCGCCCAGCCAGCCCTCTACCCTCTCCCTCTCTTCGCGCCTGCGGCGCTCGGGGGAGAGGACGACGGCTGCTGACACGGGGCTGTCAGCAGGCCGTCGCTAAGGTGTCTCTCCATTCGAGGGGATACCTGATGGCCTACGACGGGCACGAGGACGGCCGGCGCGACTTCCACTTCCTGTACGGCCGCTGGGCCGTGGCGCATCGGCGGCTGCGGCAGCGCGGCGCCGGCTGCCTGAACTGGGACGCCTTCGAGGGCACGGCCTTCTGCCAGGGCCTGATGGGCGGACTGTGCAACGTCGACGAGAACGACCTGGGGGAGCACGGCCACGGCCTCAGCTTCCGCACCTTCGACGTCGAGGCCCGCCGCTGGTCGATCTACTGGGTGGCCAGCGCTACCGGCCTCCTGCAGGCGCCGGTCCACGGCCGGTTCGAAAACGGCATTGGCCTGTTCCGCGGCGAGGATGTGGACGCAGACCGGCCGG
>CBHTUE010000211.1:0-9126 GCA_966096115.1 uncultured Phenylobacterium sp. | reverse complement strand
ATCAAGCCGGGCGACGCGATGTACCTGCCGCCCGAGCAGCGGGCGCGGATCTGGTGAGCTCTGCAAGCCCACCGGGGCGCGACCTACAATAGGGATCGTCATCCCCCGGCTTGTCCGGGGGACCCATGAACACCGAGTCCATCGGAAGGGCCTGCGAGCCTCGACGCTGCCATCGCGATCTCACGTGGGGCCGAAGGATGGGTCCCCCGGACAAGCCGGGGGATGACGACGAGGTTGGGGTTGGTGGGGCGGTCCCCGTCCCGCCGCTTCGCGGGGGCGGTAACTTCATGCGAGAAACAAGCATGACCTCACCCCCGCGCCGCCGGCGCGCGCCGCATCCGGTCTGCGCGAACTGCGGCGAGCGGCTGCGGGGGCCGTGGTGCCATGCGTGCGGCCAGCACGCCGAGGGGCTGCACCGTTCGGTGCGGCAAGTGATGCTGGAGTGGGCGCAAGGGCTGGTGCACTTCGACCAGCGGGCGCGGGCGACGCTGCCGGATCTGGCGCTTCATCCCGCGCGGCTGACCAACGCCTACCTGGAAGGCCGCCGCGCGCCGCAGGTGCCGCCGCTGCGGATGTTCCTGGTGGTTGTGATCATCGTGTTCGCCACCGGGTCGCTGGGCGACGCTCTGCGCAAGGACCGCCACGCGGAGGCGATGTTCAACTACGTCGGCCTGACCCCGGCCACCGGCCTGGGCAAGCCGGGCGTGCCGTTCGCCGACACCACGCGGGCTCAGAAAGCCGAGCTCCACGCCCAGATCGCCACGATGGACCTGGGAATCGGGCCGGTGACACGATGGACGCGGGAGCGGTTCGACCGGGTCGTGGAAGACCCGAAGGCCTTCACCAAATCCTACGAGAAATGGTCGCGGCAGCTGGCGTTCCTGCTGCTTCCGATCAGCCTGGGCCTGCTGTCGCTGATCTTCTTCCGGCGGCGCGAGGTGATGGTCTTCGATCACCTGGTCTTCGCCATGCACTCGCTGTCGTTCCAGGGGATGCTTCTCGCCGCGACCGAGCTCGTGGCCATACTGCCCAACGCCTGGAGCCTCGCCATCCTGCTGGCCGGCCCGCCCCACCTCTTCGTGCACATGCGTGGCGTCTATCGGACCGGCGTGGTCGGGACCCTGGCGCGGATGGCGGTGCTGTTCGTGGGCTCGGCGCTGGCGTTCGCGCTCTTGATGCTGATCGGCGCGCTGGCCGGGTTGGCGGAGATGGGGACCATCTCGTCCTGATTTTTTGACGCCAACGTCAAAACTACCGATGTCCGGAAAAAGAATCGGCCTGCAGCGGGGGATAATCGCTGCAGGCCGCCTTGAGCAGTCGCTCGTATTGAGCGGGCGTTTCCTCCCCGAAACGCCGGAGACTTCAGGACTAGCGCCTTCATGTCTCTCGCCACATGACAAAACGGCAATTTTCTACCCGAGTCAACGGGTCGGGGCCCCTGTTGGGGCACGGGCCGATCAGAAAATCGCGAGCAGGGGTAATTTTGCGCCGTATTTTGACGTGACCGTCAGAATACTCGCGCTTTCAGTGTGTTGTACGGTGCGCAGCTCACGTCGAAGACGAAGTCAGGCTTCGAGACCGTAACCGGACCCAGCCCTGCCGCGGCCAGGGCCAGCGACGCGTCGGCCATCTGAGTCGCCTCGACCAGCAGGCCGTTGGGCCGCCGCGTGGCGCCGCGGGCGACCAGGGCGTCGACCAATCGCGACTCGGCCGCATCGCCGCGCAGGGGCCACGCCAGGGCGGCGCTCTTCAGGGCCGCGGCGCGGGCCTCTACGATGCGCAGCAGTCGCTCGGCCTGGACCAGGGCGTCGCCGTCCCACGCGGCGCGCAGGCTGGCCGCCAGTTGGGCCTGGCTCTTCAGGATCAGGCCGTCGCCCAGCACCTTCAGCCCGTTGGCCGCGAGCGTGGCGCCGGAGCTGGTGATATCGACCACGACCTCGGCCAGCCCCGCCGCGGGTGCGCCCTCGGTGGCCCCGCCCGACTCGGCGATCCGATAGTCGGCGATGCCATGACGGGCGAAGAAGCCACGGGTCTGGGCCAGGTACTTCGTGGCCACCCGCATGCGCCGGCCGGTACGGGCGAGGTAGTCGTGCGCCACCTCCTCCAGGTCGGCCATGGTCTCGACGTCCAGCCAGCTCTTGGGGATGGCGGTGACCAGGTCGGCGCGGCCGAAGCCGAGGGCGCGGAGCAGCAGGACGCGGGCGTCCAGATCCTCGCCGCGCTCGCGCAGCAGGTCCTCGCCGGTGACGCCCAGGTGGACCTCGCCGGCGTCAAGCGCATCGGCGATGTCGGCGGCCGACAGCAGGCGCACCTGAGCGCCGGGCAGCCCCTTCAGCGCGGCCAGGTAACCGCGCGCGCCGCCGGTCACTTCCAGCTTGAGACCACAGTCGGCCAGCCAGGTCTCGACCTGCTCCTTCAGGCGTCCCTTGGAGGGCACGGCGATGATGAGCCCGCTCATTGGTCTGCCCCCGCATAGGCTCGCCACGGCCGGACCATGCAGCCGACGGCGCGGCCGGAGCCGCCGCCCAGCCGGGCCAGCAACCCGTCGTAGCGTCCGCCCACCGCCACCGGCAGGTCGGGGCCGACCGTGGCGCTGCGCACCTCGAAGGTGATGCCGTCGTAATAGTCGAAGGCGTGGCCGAGCGCCGGCGTGAAGCGCATGCGCTCGGCGGGCACGGTGCGGGTCAGGTCCGCCAGCCGCGCTTCCCAACCGGCCAAACCTGCCTTCAGCGCCGGGGCCTTGCGCCCGGCCAGCTCCGCCATCCGCGCGAAGGCGGCGGCGGGCGCGTCGTCGATGGCCATGAACGCCTGGATGGCGGCGGCCTGGGCTTCGGTGAGGGCCGGCGCCTGGGCGGCCTCGGCCTTCCTCACCAGCCGCGCGGCGATCTCGGCCGGGCCGCGCCCGCCCACCGGCTCGACGCCGGCCCGGGCCCAGACCTCTTCCAGCAGCGCCGCGGCCTGGGTTTCCGAGAGGCCGGCCAGCAGGCCCGCCAGCGTCCCGCCACCGTCCGACGCCGCCTCGCCCACCCGCGACAGCTCCGCCCACAGCAGGCGCGGCCGCCCGGCGACGCGGCGCAGCCGGCTGCTGAGGGTCTCCGGCAGGGCCAGACTTTCGATGAAGGCCCCGAACAGGGCCACGTCGCCCAGCCACAGCGACAGGTCCTGCCGCCCGCCCGCCGCGGCCGCCTGCCAGGCGAGGCCGGCGATCTCGGCGTCCGCGGCTTCGACCCCGCCGTTGGCCGGCGAGAACAGCTCCAGCCCGATCTGGACGAACTCCTCCGGCCGGTCGGCCGCGGTGGAGGCCCGGAACGCGGCGCCCTGGTAGTAGTAGCGGCCCGCGGGCCGGCCGCCGTCGACGTGCTGGCGCACGATCGGCACGGTGAAGTCCGGGCGCAGGCAGCTCTCGGCCCCGCCCTCGGACTGCACCACGAACAGCCGCGCGCGCATGGCCTCGCCGGCCAGGTCGAGCAGCAGGTTCAGCGGCTGCAGCAGCGGCGCGTCGGCCCGCTCGGCCCCGGCGCCCTCGAAGGGGGCCCGGATCGCCGCCAGCACCGCCGACGGAACGGTCGGCTCGACGCGCATCAGCCCGCCGTCCCCGAAGCCGCGAGGATGGCGCGCAGCACGTTGACCAGCTCTGCCCGCGGCACCGTCTGCTGGCCCGGCCGCTCGGCGCGCCATTGCTCGTTGTCAGCGACCTTGGCGGCGAGGTCGCGACCCAGGTCCAGGTCCTTCACGGTCACGGTCCCGGCGGCGATCTCGTCGTCGCCCAGGATGATGGCGGCGGGTGAGAGCCTGCGATCGGCATACTTCATCTGCGGCCGCATGCCGGAGGAGCCCAGGTAGACCTCGGCCGGGATGCCGGCGGCGCGGACCTCGCGGGCGACGGCGAAGTAGTCGGCCATACGGTCCTGCGAGAAGGCGATCACGACGACGGGGCCGCGGGTGCGCGCGGCGAGGTCGCGGCCCGAGGCCCTGAGCGCCGCGGCCAGCCGCGAGACGCCGAAGGAGAAGCCGGTGGCCGGGGTCCGCTCGCCGGTGAACCGCGCCACCAGGTCGTCGTAGCGCCCGCCCCCGCCGATGGAGCCGAACCGCATGGGCTGGCCCTTCTCGTCGAGGGTGTCGAGCAGCAGCTCCGCCTCGAAGACGGCGCCGGTGTAGTACTCGAGCCCGCGGACCACCGAGGGCTCGAACACCGCCCGGTCGACGCCGACGCCCAGGCCGGTCAGCGCCGCGTCGATCGCCGCCAGTTCGGCCAGGCCCTCGTCGCCCTCGGCCGAGCCGCCGACCACGTCGGCGAGTTTCGCCAGCGTCTCGGACCGTCCGCCCGCGCCCGCAGAGGTAAACGCCAGCACCCGCTCGGCCGCCGCCGCGTTCAGCCCGGCGCCCTTGGTGAAGTCGCCGGACTCGTCCTTGCGGCCCTCGCCCAGCAGCAGGCGCACGCCATCCGGGCCCAGCCGGTCCAGCTTGTCGACGGCGCGCAGCACGGCCAGCTTCTGGCCCTCGCTCTCGACGCCGGCCGCGGTCATCAGGCCGTTCAAGAGCTTGCGATTGTTGATCTTCACCACCGCCGAGCCAGCCGGCAGACCCGCGGCCTCCAGGCCCTCGACGGTCATGGCGATGATCTCGGCGTCCGCCTCGGGGCGAGCCGAGCCCACCGTGTCGGCGTCGCACTGCACGAACTCGCGGAACCGCCCCGGGCCCGGCTTCTCGTTGCGCCACACCGGCCCGTAGGTATAGCGGCGGAACGGCTTGGGCAGGCTCTCCCAGTTCTGCGCCGCGAACCGCGCCAGCGGCGCGGTCAGGTCGTAGCGCAGCGCCACCCACTGTTCGTCGTCGTCCTGCAGCGCGAAGACGCCTTCGTTGGGCCGGTCGGTGTCGGGCAGGAACTTGCCCAGGGCGTCGACATATTCGAACGCCCCGGTCTCCAGCGGCTCGAAGCCCCAGCGCTCATAGACGCCGCTGACGGCGGCCAGGATCGCCCGCTCGGCGGCGACGTCGCGGCCCCGCCGGTCGACGAACCCCCGCGGGCTGCGGGCTTCGGGCCGGGTCGGCTCGGACTTGGGGGTGTCGCTGGTCATGGCCGCGCGCTTAGCCTCTGGGGCGTCCGGGCTCAAGGAAGCGATTGGGGAAGGAAGGTCGGTCACGGTCGTCTCTCTTCAGAAGGAGGGCGACGGACGAGGCCTGGAAATCACGAAGCCCCGTCCGCGTCGGCGGGGCTCGGAAGGGGTTCGCTTAGGCCACGAATTCCCGGTCCGGACCCGCGAAGGACGGATGGTGGTGGCAGCCGTGATGGTGCGCGAACCGCGTCATGACGGCGGGCTTCTAGTGCAAAGTCGTTGACGAGTCACTGTCCGGCGCGTCGGGCGGCCAGAGCTCCTCGTCGGCGACCATTTCGAGAAGGAACTCCGCGCGGCTGCGCAGCAGGTCGCTGAAATCGGCGGGCAGACGGCTGTCGCCGATCGTTTCCGCGCCGGGCTCCGTGCTTGCGAGCTGCGCCAGCCAGCTCTCAGCCAGGCGGCGCATGGCTCGCCGGGGGTTGTTGCAGTCGGGCGCGGCGGCGCAGTAATCGCAGGGCAGGTCGCCGCTGATGGCCCACCAGCCCACCGACCCCGGGGCCGCGAGGCTCTCGATCGCCCAGATCGCCACATACGGCGCTATATGCCAGGCCGGCCATTCGCCCACCTCGCCGCGCGCGAGGCCCGGCTGTTCGCTCAGATACCGCACGACCTCGCTCCGCTGTTCGTCGCACCAGGCCTCTTCCTCGGCCTCGGTCAGGTCGTCGTCATCGTCGTCGTCATCCATGCCGCGAGCCTAGCCGCGCCGCTCCCGGCCGCAAGGCCGGGATAGCGGCCAGGCCGCGGTCCCGGGCGGAGCGAGGGTCGCCTCCCGCTCCGTCCGGCAGTCGCCACGCGACGAATCTAACGACCCGAGACGATGCTCAGGTCCGGCTGGTAGCGGATGACCCGATATTCGGTGTGCGCCACGATGCCAGCGGCTTCCGGCGGCAGCTTCGCCGCCGTCGCCGCCTTGTTGAACTCGGCCGGGAACTTGTCCAGGTCGGCGAAGGAATCGAAGAGCACGAGCAGGTTGAACTCGTTCGGATCGCCGCCCAGGCCGGTCTGCGACACAAGCACGCCCTTGGCGTTCGTCTTGGCGATCACCGCGGTCAGCGCCTTCAGATTGGTCTGGTAGGCCGCGACCCGGCCCGGCATGACGCTCTGGCTCGAGAAGACCGCCAGTTTCTGCTGATAGCCCGCTTTAGGCGGGACGCTCAATTCAGGATGCGGCGTGATCACATAGGTCCGCAGGTCCGTAATCAGCGACTGCCGCTTGGCCACCACCGCCGCCGTCTCGGCCGGCGTGACGCCGCTGGGCGGGGTGTCGAAGCTGGCGAGCCCCGTGGGCAGCGGGCGGGCGAAGAGGACTTCGCCGCCGACGCCCAGGGCGTCCGTCGTCCAAACCGAACGGTTCTTGACCCCACCCTTGATGCGCAGGGGATTGCCTTCGTTCTTGATGAAGTCGCGGAAGGCGGGTTCCTGACCCGGCTTCACGTGCACGATGGTGATTTCGATGGCCGGCGGCGCGGACTGGGCCAAGCCCGCGCCCGGAAGGGTCGCGGCCGCAAGTAATCCCCCGGTTGCAATAAGAAGACGCATAACACTCATGGCGCTCATCATGGCACTCTCCAGGTTATGTTTCTGCTATCGCCCGCCCCCGAGCTTCGCGCTCCTGTCGGCGCGGACGCCGTGAAATTCACGAATTGTCGGCCATGTGACAAGGACGAATCTTCGAGACTTCCGGAATATTCGATTCAACGAAACGCCGAGTTTATGGACGCTCTCGCGAAAGTTGTCTTCGCCGCGAAATCCGCGATCGAGGTCGTTCGGGCGGGGTGGTTCGTGAGTACATACCCGCGGAAGTCACCGCAGAGGGTGGATCTCAGGCGACGGCGACTTGCGCGGCCGGAAATGTCTGGCGCAGCACGCGGGCCAGTTCGGCCTGGCTGTAGGGCTTGGCCAGTCGGGGCAGTTCGCCGCCGACGCCGTCCGGGAGTTCGGCGAAGCCGCTGGCCAGCACCACCGGCAGCCCCGGCCGCATCGTCTTGAGCTGCTCGGCCAGTTGCTGGCCGGTCATCTGCGGCATGGCCTGGTCGGTGATCACCAGGTCGACACGGCGGCCGCGCAGGATCGCCAGGGCCTCGGCCGCCGAGGCGGCGCTGATCACCTCATGGCCCAGGTCCTCGAGCATCGCGGCGGTATTGACCAGCACCAGGCTGTCGTCGTCCACCGCCAGGATCACCAGGGGCCGGACCTGCCGGCCGTCGCCGTCGCCGGAAGCCACCGGACGGGGCGCGCCCACCGCCTGGGCCTGGGGCAGCCACAGCTCGACCCGCGTGCCCTTGCCGGGCGCACTTTCCAGGACCAGGCGCCCGCCGGACTGTTCGGCCAGGCCATGCACCATCGACAGGCCCAGGCCCGTGCCCTTGCCCACGCCCTTCGTGGTGTAGAAAGGCTCGGTCGCCCGCGCCAGGGTCGGCGCGTCCATTCCAGCCCCCTCGTCGGTGACCCTGAGGCGGACGTAGTTTCCGGGCGGCAGGCCCACGGCGGCCTCGGCGCCCGCCCTGGCGACGGCGGCCTCGATCGTGATCAGCCCGCCGTCCGGCATGGCGTCGCGGGCGTTCACCGCCAGGTTCAGCAGCGCGGTCTCCAGTTGGTTGCCGTCGGTGAAGGCCGGCGGCAGGCGCCGCGGGAAATCGGCGACCAACTCCACCGATGGGCCCAGCGACCGCTGCAGCAGGCCGGCCATCCCGGCAACCAGGGCTTCGAGGTCCACGCCCTCCAGCGCGAGCTCCTGCTTGCGGGCGAATGACAGCATCCGCTGGGTCAGGGCCGCGCCCCGCTCGGCGCCCATCACGGCGTTTTCCAGCAGGGCCAGGGCCCGGGGATCGTCCGGCAGGCGCTTCTTCAGCAGTTCCAGACTGCCCAGGACCGCCATCAGCAGATTGTTGAAGTCGTGGGCCACGCCGCCGGTCAGTTGCCCGATGGCCTCCAGCTTCTGCGACTGCGTCAGCGCCAGGCGCGCCTGCTCCAGCGAGGCCTGGGTCTCGCGCCGCTCGGTGATGTCGCGGGTGATCTTGGCGAAGCCGATCACCTCGCCGGCGTCGTCGCGGATCGGGTCGATGATCACGTGCGCCCAGAATTGGGTGCCGTCCTTGCGCAGCCGCCGGCCTTCGGCTTCGAACCGCCCCTCCGCCACAGCCGTGGCCAGCGCGCGCGCCGGGACGCCCGCGGCCCGCTCGGCCTCGGTGTAGAAGCGGCTGAAGTGCTCGCCGATGATCTCGTCGGGCTTGTAGCCCTTGATCCGCTGGGCGCCCGCGTTCCAGTTGGTGACCCGGCCGTCGCGGTCCAGCATGTAGATCGCGTAGTCGGTGACGCCCTGCACCAGAACGCGGAACTGCTCTTCGCTGCGCCGCAGGCTCGCCTCGGCGGCGCGGCGCTCGGTGAGGTCGCGGGTGATCTTCGCATAGCCGATCAATTCGCCGGACGGCGTGCGGATCGGATCGATCAACACATGGGCCCAGAAGCGGGAGCCATCCTGGCGCACCCGCCAGCCCTCCGTCTCGAAACGCCCCTCCTCGCTCGCGGCGCGCAGCGCGCGGGCGGGCGCCCCCGCCGCGCGGTCTTCGTCGGTGTAGAATCGCGAGAAGTGTTCGCCGATGATTTCGGCGGGCCGGTAGCCCTTGAAGCGCTGCGCGCCGGCGTTCCAACTGGTGACCCGCCCGTCGGCGTCCAGCATGTAGATTGCGTAGTCGGTAATGGCGTCGACGAAGAGGCGGTAGCGACCGTCGTCGAGCTCGGAACGCTTAGGACCCATCCTCTTCGCCACAACCCCCTCGGGCCCGCGCGGGCCCAACAAGCATTAGCGCATTGATCCGTTTCGGGTTCCACAGCCTGTTCCGCAGGGATCGCGACAGGCTCTAGGCTCCGGCGGCCCGACGGCCTAAAAGCCCGCCCATGCGTGAGATCACCCACTTCATCGACGGCGCCTCTGTCGCCGGAACCTCGGGCCGCTACGGCGACGTGTTCAACCCCAACACCGGGGAAGTCCAGGCCCGGGTGGCGCTGG
>CBHTUE010000210.1:0-9136 GCA_966096115.1 uncultured Phenylobacterium sp. | reverse complement strand
GGCTTCGCCACCTGCACCGGACGTTCGGACCGAGACCCTGCATCGCGTTGCATCGCGACGCACCGCGAGGCATCGCGCGACATCTGTGCCAACGGTCCCGGCTGACCCACAAATGCTGCGCCGGGTTGCTTTGCGGCGCCCTGGGCCGCACGGCCGTGGGCCAGCCGGTAGCCAGGGTGCTCAATATGAATTCGCACAAGATCGCTTTTGCCGCATTCATCAGTGCGGCCGTTATGGCAAGTCCTGCAGCCGCCAACTATGTGGTGGACACGGGTACGCCACTCTCAAACGAGATTCAGCTGTCGCAATCCCAGAGCTTGGCCGGCTACTTTACACTTACGTCAGCCACTCAAGTTACCTCGGTAGAGGGCTTTATCAGGGGGCTCGACAGCGTCGGAACGATCTCAATCTACAAGGACGCAGCCGTCCCCGCGGCGTCTAACATTCTATTCTCGAAAAGCTTTGCGATCCTGGCTTCGGGCGGCTCATGGCAAGGCGTGTTCGGTCAGAATTGGGTGCTGGATGCTGGATCCTACTGGGTCGGATTCTCCAACTCTGGAAATGGCAATGATATGAGGGGGTTCACTCCAAACCCTTTGCCTCAATATGCCTTCAGCACCGGAAGTGTTTGGACTCTGAGCAACCCGTCGTCTGTGTCTGCCGCCTCGGCCATCGGCGTCCGTATTGATGGCAATCGCTTTGTTGCCGACGTGCCTGAGCCTGCAAGCTGGGCGCTGATGCTCGCTGGGTTCGGCGCAATCGGCGGAATGTTGCGAACTCGCCGGCGCGACACTGAAGTCTTTCTACGTGCCGGCGCTGCGCGTGCTGGTCATTGCGAAGGCGGGTCCAGCGTCTGACCTCTGCCTTCAGGCTTGACGCCGAGGTCAGCAACTCGCGCTTTCGCAGGGCCACGATCGGCGTGCGCGGCCGCCGGGCGTCCAGCTCGAGCGCGCGGATCCTTCGCGTCGCCTCCAGCCCGTCCAGGACCGTCATCTGGATGTCCATCAGGATCAGATCCCACGCGCCGTTGCGCCAGGCCTCCTCGGCCTGCAGCTCATCCGCCGTGAGGTGCGCGCGACGCGTCGTGGGCGACGGGTTGTGTCGCCGCGCCGATCAGGCAACCTGCGACGCACGTATGGGGGATTTCAACGTGTCAGATTCGATCAGCCGGCGGCGCGGCCGCGGGTTCGCGCTTGCGGGGCTCGCCGTCGCGGCGCTGAGCGCGCCAGCGATGGCCCACGCCGCGGGGCTCACGGCCGAGTGCCTGATCTCCAAGGCGCCGCCGGCCGCCCTGGACCGCCTGACGGTGGCCTACGCTCAGCGCGGCCGCGCCGGCGTCATCGCCGCGCCGCTGCAGATCGACCCCGACGCGATCCTCGCCTGCGCAGCCTCGACCGGCCCGATCACCTCTGAGGTCGCCCGCGAGCTGGGCCACCGGGCCGGCGAGCTCATGGGCGTGGGGCAGATCGAGTACGCCAGCCGCGCCGACCTGGCCGACCATGGCGTCAGCGGCGCGGCCCTGGACGCCGCCTGGCGGCAACTCGGCGCGAGCAAGCGCGAGCTGCTGCGCGGCGCCTTCAGGGCGATGGCGGCCGACAAGCCCTACGACGGCGACGCCGTGGGCTCGGCCGTCGTCGACGGCGCGCAGCTGGCCGGCTGGAAGTCGGCCGACGGGCCCGAGATCGTCCTGAAATACGGCGACTACTTCCTGGCCCGCGCCGTCCGCGAGGACATGGAGGCGCGTTAGCGCCTTGCGGCGCCGCACCGATCGGGCAACCTGCGCCGAGGCTTTTCGGGGGAACGCGACCGTGGGACATGCGACGAGGCGGCCGTTCGTCGGCGCGATCCTGGCGGGGCTGTTGCTGGCGTCCGCCGCCGCCGCCCAGCCCGTCCGCCGCGATATCGCCGCCCCGCCGATCCCGCCCGGCGCGATCGTCCTGAAGGCCCCCGCACCGCCCGCCGGCGCGCCGCCCGAGACCTGGACGATGTCCAGCTCGGACAACGTCCCGGTGGTCCAGAACGTCACGGTCCCCACCCTCACGCCGTTCCTCCCGGCCAAGGGCAAGGCCACCGGAACCGCCGTGATCATCGCGCCGGGCGGCGGCTTCGTGCTGCTGGCCATGGATCATGAGGGCTGGCAGGTCGCCCGCTGGCTCCAGTCGCAGGGCGTAGCCGCCTTCGTGCTGAAGTACCGGGTGCTGCCCACCGAGCCGAAGGCCGCCGGCCTCGACAAGGTCAACGCCGAGTTCGCGGCCGCCGCGCCGGCGGCCCGCCTGCAGCGCCTGATGGGCGGCGCGAAGATCGCCACTGAGGACGCTCAGGAGGCCATGCGCGTCGTCCGCGCCCGGGCCGGCGAGTGGGGCATCGATCCCACCCGCATCGGCTTCATGGGCTTCTCGGCCGGCGCCATCACCACCATGGGCCTGGCCTATGCCGACGACCCGGCGACGCGGCCGGCGTTCATCGCCCCGATCTACGGCGGCTATGGCGCGCCCATCCAGCCGGTCCCGAAGAACCCGCCGCCGATGTGGACCGCCATGGCCGCCGACGACCCGCTGTTCGGCAAGACCGACTACGCGCTCATCCCGGCCTGGCAGGCCAAGGGCGGGACCGTCGAACTGCACGTCTACGAACACGGCGGCCACGGCTTCGGTTACCCCGGCCGCCCCGGCACCTCGACCCTGCAATGGCCCGCCGACTTCCTCGCCTGGATGAAGGCCCGCGGCCTGCTCCGCCGCTGAAGGCCCGATGACCCTGCGTCATCTGGTCCCGGTATGACGTTTGACACCATCCGGATCAGGGACTCAGCTCAAGTCGAACGGCTGCGGGGAATCAACCAGGATGGACATGAGCCTCGGCGAAGACGTCGACGCCCGTATCAAGCGGGCCGTGATCGCGACCTTTGCCGAGGTGGGGCTCGCCGGGCTGACGGTGGAACGCATCTGCGCACAGGCCGAGGTTTCCCACTCCACGTTCCATCGCCAATGGCATGACGCCGACGACGTCTTGCTGGCGACTCTCGACGAGCGCATCCGCCTGCCTGCGTTGCCCGACACCGGCTGCCTGCTCGACGACCTGATCGCCTACGCCCAGGGCTTCCTCGCCATCTACCAGGACCCTACGTTCTCGGCCTTCATTTTCCGGCTGATGGGCGAGGCGCTGTCGAACCGCGCGTTCGCGGAACGCCTGGCGCCGGACTTCGTGAACCGGCGAGCGAACAACCGCCGCCTGACGGAACGCGCCGTCCTGCGCGGTGAACTCACAGCGGGCTGTGACGCGGATCGCATCCTTGACGGCATCCTGACGCTGGTCATCACCTGGGCCGGAAATCGCCGAGTCCCGCCTCGCGACGAGATATCCTGCGCCATCGAGCGCCTGATTGCGAAGGCCGCGCTGCACTGACCGCTCGCCTCCGAAGGGGCCGCGACTAGGACCACGCCACATTCAGCTGCGGTAGCAGACATTGGCGTCCCTCCTCCTCGATGGAGGAGGGGTAGGGGTGGTGGTGTGTCTGCTGACTGACGTGGAGCCCATAGGACGGCGCCAACCTGCGCCCTTCGCCCCATCGCACTGCCTACACCCTTCCCTTCCTCCATCGAGGAGGAAGGGGCGCGAACCCGGCAGTCGGCTGAATGTGGATTCGTCCTAGCCGGCGACCTCCAGGAACCCCACCTCGACGAACCGCGTCGCCAGCGCGATCTTCACCGCGTCGTCCAGGTCGCCGGGCAGGTCGCGCACCCGGAATTCCGCGGTGTCCGCCACGAACACCACCGCCGCCTGCGCGCCGCGGTGGATGTAGAGGTGGCCGCCCGGATAGGCGAAGTCGATCGTCTCGGCGCTGCCGGTCAGGTGGCTGAACGCGCCTTCCCGCTGGCGCAGCACGGTGTCCAGCCCGATCGCCGGCGCGCCGGGCGGCCGCGGCCCGGCCTCGAACCCGCTCACCACCCGCGACGAGCGCCGGTGCAACGCTGCGCCCAGGAAGCCCTGCGCCCGCACCGCCTCGGCCAGCCGCGCCGCCGCGTCCGCCACCGGCGGCCCCAGCCGCTCCAGCCCCGGCCCGCGCATCTGGTAACCCAGCCGCGCGCCCAGCGTGGCCCGCAGGCCGGGGTCCAGGTCCGACAGGTGGTCCAGCGCCGCGATCAGCGCCTCGCGCACCGTCAGCGGCGTGAAACCGATGGCGACGTGCAGCGACTCCGTCTCCGAATCCACCGTGTGGAACGTCCCGCGCGGCAGGTACATCAGGTCCCCCGGCCGCACGTCGATCACGTGGTGGTCGCCCAGCTCGGGCGCGTCGCCCGACACGCCCTTCCAGGCGTTGGGCAGCACCGACGGGGTCTTGGTCGCGAACCACCGCTTGGCGCCCTTCAGCTGCACCACGATCAGGTCGTGGTCGTCATAGTGCACCGGCGCGCGCATCCCGGACTTGCTCCAGAACGCCGCCACCGTGACCGGCTGGTGCAGCAGGATCTCCAGCGCCCGGGCCACCCGGTCCGCCGCCGGCGCCAGCGCGCGCAGCTCCGGGAAGCGCACGGAATAGTTCAGCGCATGGAACGCCTCGATCCGCGCCCGAAGGTCCGCGGCGTCGGTCACCGCCGCCAGCGACGGCGCCGGCCCCAGCGCATTGGCCGAGTGGTAGGTCAGCTTGGGCGCCAAGTGCACGGCGCCCGCCAGCAGCGCCTCCGGCTCCGGGCCCAGCAGGTCCAGCCGCGCGGCGTTCCCGTCGCTCGGCACGAAGCGAAACCCGCCGGCCAGGCCCTGGTCCAGGAACTCATCCAACCCGAGCGGCGCCAGGAACTCGGCGAACACCCGCTGGGCCTGCGGCAGCATCATCTGTCGTCGTCTCCCCCTGCGGCCACCTCGCCCTTAGCGCCAGCCGCCCGGTGTGGGCAATCTAGGCGCCCGCCAGAATGTCCAGCGCGACCTTCAGCACGGCCTCGAGGCGGCCGGCGTCGCGGTCCCCGCCCGCCGCCTCGCGGGGCGTCTTCTCCTCGCCGCAGACCAGGTCGCAGGCGGCCACCAGATCCGCCTGCCCGCTGAGCCGCGCCCGGAACGCCGCCAGCTTGCGCCGGGCCGCCTCGGTGCCCTCGCCATGCGCCACGATCTCGGCCAGCGGCGCGGTCGGCGGCGCCCCACGGCCGGGCCTCGTGTCCAGCGTCGAGCGGATAGGTTTCTCCAGTTTCACCCGCCGGTAGGCCGAGCCGTAGCGCTCGCCGGCCGCCTTCGCTGCGGCGTCGATCCGGCCCTTGCCCGCCAGGAAGTCGAGCCCCGTCTGCCGACGGTACGGCTGGACCCGCCCGCGGCCGCCGGCGGGAGGCTGGACGATCGCCGCGCCTCGCGCCCGCGACAGCGCCACCGTCTCGGCCACGCCGTCGGCGACCTCGACCGCCTCGGCCCGCGCCAGCGCCTGCCGCTCCAGCCGCAGCAACCGCGCCCGCGCCGCCTGCGCGGGGTCCTTCAACCGCGACATGCGCGCGCCACCACCGCGTCGGCCAGGCGGTAGACCGCCTCCGACGCCTCCGCCTCGCCCTCGATCACCACCAGGCCGGCGGCGGTATGGGCCAGGAGCTCGCGCAGGAACCGCCCGCGCTCGCCCGGCGCGCGCCGGCTCAGGGCGCCCGCGACCAGGGTCGCCGCGCCTTCCGCCGCAGCCTTGCCCCGTCCGCTCATCGGCCCAGCACCGGAAACCCGCCCGCCGCCTTCACCGCCGCCACATGCTGGCCGCAGCGCGCGAACCGCGGCCGCTCGCGGTCGGCGCGGTTCCCCGGCCTCGACGCCCGCAGCATCGCCTCCAGTTCGCGCCCTCGTCGCGGCGCGAGGCCCAGTTCGATCCGGGCGCGGCTCTCGGATGCCCCGCTGAAGCGCAGGGCGGCGTAGGTACGTCCGATTTGGACGCCAGGGGTGGGTAAGATCGGCTTCATGAGGTTCAATGTATGAAACCTACTGACCTTGCGCAAATACGATCTGTAGATTATCCACATCGACATGACGGCTTCCGGCATGGACGGGCGGGCCCAGCGGCTGCGCCAGGCACGACAGGACCGCGGCTTCGAGACCGCGGCGGCGGCGGCCGACGCCTTCGGCTGGAGCCGCAACACCTACGCCTCCAACGAGAACGGCAACGCGCCCTTCTCCTACCGCCGCGCCAAGGAGTACGCCGCGGCCTTCGGGGTCAGCCCGGAGTGGCTCTATGACGCCGCCGGATCCATGCGCCCCGCCGGCGCCGAGGGGCTTGCCCCGGTGATCGGCCGCGTGGGCGCCAATCCCGAGGGCACGGTCCTGTTCGCTCTAGGACACGACCCTGCCGAGCTGGCGCCGATCCCGCCTGGCGGCACCGACCACGCCAAGGCGCTCAGGGTCGTCGGCCACTCGATGCGCGGGGTCGCCGACGACGGCGCCCTGATCTATTTCGAAGACCAGCGCACGCCACCCACCGCCGATATGCTGGGCCACGTGGTGATCGTCGAGACCGACACCGACGAGGTGCTGGTCAAGCGCCTGCTGCGCGGCTCTAGGCCAGGCCTCTACGACCTGGAGAGCGTCGCCGGGCCGGTGCGCCAGGACGCCCGCATCCGCTGGGCCGCGCACATCACCGCGATCATCCCGCCCTTCCAGGCTCGCCGAATCATCCGCGGGGCGGCATAAAAACTACAGTTCCGGCACGTAGGTTTGATACTGACGCATGTGCAACGAGTACAGCCAGAAGACCTCGCTCGACGAGCTGCTGCGGGAGTTCGGGCAAATGGACCTGCCGCTCGGCTGGGACGGCGGCGCGCCGAACCTGGAGCCGCGGCCGTCCGTACGCCCGACCGATCCGTCCTACATCGTCACCGGCAGGGACGGCGGCGCCCACCTGAGCCAGCTTCGTTGGGGCTTTCCCGGGCCCCGCGGGCCGGTCATCAACTTCCGCTCCGAGGGCCGTAGCTTCGGGCGCGGCCGCTGCCTGGTCCCGGCCGACGGCTTCTTCGAGTTCACCGGCGCGAAGGCTCCGAAATCCAAATGGCTGTTCGAGCCGGCCGAAGGCGCGTTCCTGGCCATCGCCGGCTTTATCCGCGACGAGCGCTTCACCCTGCTCACCTGCGATCCCGGCCCGGACATCGCGCCCTACCATGACCGCCAGATCGTCATCCTGCCTCGGTCCGACTGGGCCGCCTGGCTGGACACGTCGAAGCCCGCGCCCGCCTTCGGTCCCCTTCCGGCCGGAAGCCTGAAGGTCACGCAGATCCGCTAGGAACCAACCGTCCCGCTTGCGGTTGAGGTCTCCAGACTTCGACCACGGGAGACCGGTCCGTGCAGAAAGCCGCAGCCTTCGTGCCCTCCGCGATCCTCTGCGCGATCCTTAGCCTGAGCGCATGCTCCAAGGAGCGCACGGCGGAGGCCGACACCGGCACGGCTGAAGCCACCGTGAAAACAGAGGCGCCGCCCAGCCAAGTGCCGGACGCCCAGTTGCAGCAGCAGGCCCAGCAGGCTGCGACCGCTGCCTCGACGCCGGTCGACGGCTCCGGGCCGGTTACGACCACGACGCCCGCGGTCCCGCCGGCCGAGCCGGCGCCGAAATAGGGGTTAGGGCAGGTCCTCGGCGAGGATCGCCATCTCGAACATGAACGAGCCGTCGCCGTCCTCGTCCTCGAACACCACGCCCACGAACTCCTCGCCGATATAGACCTCGGCGGAATCCTTCTGCTTGGGGCGCGGCACCAGCGTGATGCGCGCGTTGGCGAAGGTCCCCCGCAGATGGCCTTCGATCTTGCGGATAGCTCTTTCGTCCACGCACGGCTCCTGGATCTGGGCACACCAATCAGGCGGCGAACCTATAGAGAAAGCCCGCGCCCGGCGAAACCTCAGATGACGTAGTCGTACACAGCGTCGGCCAGCGTGTGATCCATGCTCTTCGCCGGCTCCTCGCAGGTCGGGCAGTTGACCAGCCGCGCCGGCACCCCCGCCGCGGTGCAGCCCGCCGGCACGTCCTTCAGCACCACCGAGCCCGAGGCGATCTTGGCGTAGTCGCCGATCTTGATGTTGCCGAGCACCTTGGCGCCGGCGCCCAGCAGCACGCCCTTGCCCACTTTCGGGTGGCGGTCGCCGCGCTCGGCTCCCGTGCCGCCCAGGGTCACCCCCTGCAGCATCGAGACGTCGTCGCCGATCACCGCGGTCTCGCCGATGACGATGCCGGTGCCGTGGTCGACGAACACGCCACGGCCGATGCGGGTGGCGGGGTTGATGTCCACCTGGAACAATTCGCTGGAGCGGCTCTGCAGGTAGAACGCCAGGGTCTCGCGACCCTCGGTGTACAGCCAGTGGGCCACCCGATGGGTCTGCAGCGCCAGGAAGCCCTTGAAGAACAGGAACGGCTGGACATAGCCCTTGCAGGCCGGGTCGCGCTCGAACACCGCCTTCAGGTCCGCCTCGGCGATGTCCACCAGGGTCGGATGCCGTTCGTAGGCCTCCTCGACGGTGTCGCGCAGGCTCATCGCCCGCAGTTCCTGGTCGCCCAGCTTGCGGGCCAGCTGGTAGCTCAGCGCATCGCCCAGGCTGTCGTGGTTCAGGATCACGGCGGCCACGAGGCTGGCCAAGGCGGCCTCGCTCTTGGCCACGGCATAGGCCTCGTTGCGCAAGGCGGCCCATACGGGCGGGGCGACGCTGGTGTCGACCACCTCAAGGCGCTGGCTCATCAGTTCCTCCCGGCCCATCGGGCTCCTCACCCTATCATCGCCCGCGCGAGCGCCGGCGGCAACGATCCTTCCCGGGCCATATGGTGAGCCTTCAGCAGCATCGCCACTGTCAGCACGTCCTGAAGATCGCCGGCCATCGCCGCGTCGAACGCCTCGCGGAACGGCACACGCACGACTTCCAGCGCCTCGGTGTCGTCGGCGTGGTGCAAATCGCCGGCCGGCGAAAGGCCCAGCGCCAGGTAGCCGATGGCGCGCTCGTCGCTCACCGAGTTGGACAGCTGCGCGCGCAGGATCTCGCGCCATTCCGCCGCCGCCAGGCCGGTTTCCTCGGCGAGCTCGCGCCGGGCGCTCTCGAGCGGATCGTCGGCCATCGGTCCGCCGCCTTCAGGAATCTCCCAGCTGTACTCCATCAGCGGAAAGCGGTTCTGCCCGACCAGCACCGTCGCCCCGTCGTCGAACAGCGGCAG
>CBHTUE010000209.1:0-9167 GCA_966096115.1 uncultured Phenylobacterium sp. | reverse complement strand
CAGGCGGCCTAGATGGACCCCGCCTGGCTCGAGGCGGCGATCACCGCCGCGCGGCCCCAGGCGGTCGGGGCCCTGCTCCGCTATTTCCGCGACCTGGACACCGCCGAGGAGGCGTTCCAGGACGCCTGCCTGCGGGCGCTGAACAACTGGCCGCGGAACGGCCCGCCGCGCGACCCGGCGGCATGGCTGATCATGGTCGGCCGCAACGCCGCCCTGGACGGAGTGCGCAAGCGCTGGCGGCAGACCGAACTGCCGGACGAGGCGGCGATCTCCGACCTGGACGACGCCGAGGACCGCACGGTCGAGAGGCTGGACAACGCCGACTATCGTGACGACGTCCTGCGCCTGCTGTTCATCTGCTGCCATCCGGACCTGCCGGACACCGCGCAGATCGCCCTGGCGCTGCGCATCGTCTCGGGCCTGTCGGTGAAGCAGATCGCGCGGGCCTTCGTGGTCGGCGAGGCGGCGATGGAACAGCGGATCACCCGCGCCAAGGGCCGGATCGCCGCCGGCGACGCCGAGTTCGAGACCCCCAGCGCCGTCGAGCGGCCGCAGCGCCTCGCGGCGGTGGCGAAGATGCTCTACCTGGTCTTCAACGAGGGCTACTCCGCGCCGGACAACCCTGACCGCGCCCAGCTGGCCGGCGAGGCGATCCGTCTGACGCGGCTGCTGCTCCGCCTGTTCCAGGCCGAGCCGGAGATCATGGGCCTGCTGGCGCTGATGCTGCTGCAGCACGCACGGACCCCGGCGCGGCACGACGCCGAGGGCGAGATCATCCTCTTGGACGATCAGGACCGCGCGCTTTGGGACCGCCGGATGATCGGCGAGGGCCTGGCGCTGATCGACAAGGCCATGCGCCACCGCCGGCCGGGCGAATACCAGGTCCAGGCCGCGATCGCCGCCCTGCACGCCCGGGCCGCCACCCCCGCCGACACCGACTGGCCGCAGATCGAGCGGCTGTACGCCTCGCTGGAACGGCTGACCCCCTCGCCGATCGTGACGCTGAACCGCGCGGTGGCGGTGAACAAGGTGGCCGGCCCGGAAGCGGCGCTGGAGCTGATCGCGCCGCTGGCCGAGCGGCTCTCCGGCTACTTCCATTTCCACGGCGTGACCGGCGCGCTGAACCTGCAGCTCGGCCGGCCCGAGGCGGCGCGGGTGGCGTTCGACAAGGCCATCTCGCTGGCCAACACCGCCGCCGAGGCCGCGCACATCCGCCATCATCTGGATCGGCTCGCCGCCGACGCCGCGGCGGTGAAAAACTGAAGAAAGTTGGCCGGGCCCTGTCGGCCCGGCGCGCGCCGATCCGTCCTAGGGACAGATCACCCCAAGGAGTTCCCCAATGTCCGAGACCCTCGAAGCCCCCGCCATGCCGCAAGTCGAAACCAAGGGCGGCGTCGTCGCCTACCTGGGCATCGACGGCGCCCTGAAGGCCGCCGAGCTCTACAAGACCGCGCTGGCCGCCGACGTCGTTTTCGCCCATCCGGCCGACGCGCAGGGCCGCACCATGCACGTCCACCTCCACATCAACGGCAGCTCGGTGATGCTGGGCGACTTCTATCCCGAGCAGGGCCACGCCAAGCAGACGCCGGCCGCCTTCACGATGCAGCTGATCGTCGACGACGCGCAGGCCTGGTTCGACCGGGCTGTCGCCGCCGGCTTCACGGGCGTCGTCCCAGTGCAGAAGATGTTCTGGGGCGACACCTGGGGCCAGGCGACGGACCCGTTCGGCGTCGCCTGGGCCTTCAACCAGCCGGGCTGATCGCCTCTCCCCCCGCGAAGCGGAGAGGGAGAGGGTAGGGAGAGGGCGGCGCAGGCTGGGCCGCCCTCACTCTGTCTTCAGCCATGACCCACGGGTCCTTGAGCAACCCTCAGTGAAGTGGAGCGGCGGAGCCGCCCTCTCCCTACCCTATCCCTCTCGCTTCGCGGGGGAGAGGAAGACAAGGACAAAACCCATGACCGCCATCACCGAAACCGCGACGCCCACCCAGAGTAAGGTCCAGACGATCGCCGGCTGGACGCTGACCGGCCTGTTCACCGCCTTCATGGTCATGGACGTCGGCATGAAGCTGGCCCAGCTGCCGATCGTCGAGCAGACGGGGCGCGAGCTGCACCTGCCGGCCGGCTCGGGGCTGCCGATCGGCATCGCCGAGGCGGTGATCCTGGCGCTCTACCTGTTCCCGCGCACCGCGGTGCTGGGCGCGGTGCTGATCGCGGCCCTGATGGGCGGCACGGCCGGCGTCCACTTCGTCAACGGCAACCCGTGGCCCAGCCACATCCTGTTCGGCCCCTACCTGGCGGTCTTCGCCTGGGGCGGACTGTGGCTGCGTGACGCGGGGGTGCGCGCCCTGCTGCCGATCCGGCGTTAACCATTCGGAATTCGCCCCATGGTTAATCAATTCGACTAGCCCGGAGTCCGCAAAGGATACTCCGGGTGATTCGGAACGGGATCCATGCGGCGGCTCACCCTCGCGCTTCTCCTCGCGACCTACCTCTGCCTCTCGCTCATCGTGGCGCTCACCCTGTGGCGCAACGGGGCGGGTTGGGGCGTCGGCGTGTCGTCGCTGGTCGGCTGCCTGGGCCTGTGCCTGGCATCGCACGGGATGATCATCCGCTTCCTGGAGATGCGCGACCTGCGCGGCGAGGTCGAAGCCGTGCGCGACGCCCACCGCATCCTGCTGGACCAGGTGGTCGGCCTGGACGGCCGGCTGACCCAGGTGGCCCGGGCGGTGGAATTCGACCTGACCCGCGGCGCGGAGCTGACCGACGAGGTCCACCTGCTGGAGGGCCTGGTCCAGAACATGAGTCGTCGGTTCGACGAGGCGCCGCGCGAACCGACCTTCGCGACGCTGCGGGGCGGCGGACCCGCCGCGCCCCGGCCGATGGGCATGCTGGAGATCGTCCGTAGCGCGCTGGCCGACAACCGCGTCGACCTCTACCTGCAGCCGGTCGTGGCCCTGCCCCAGCGCAAGACCGTCTATTACGAGAGCTTCTCGCGCCTGCGCGACGCCGGTGGCAACGTGATCATGCCGGCGGAATACCTGGCCGTGGCCGAGCCCGGCGGGCTGGTCACCGCCATCGACAACCTGCTGCTGTTCCGCTGCGTGCAGATCGTGCGGCGCCTGGCGCAGAAGGAGCGCCGGGTCGGCATCTTCTGCAACGTCTCGATGGCCAGCCTGGGCGACGAGGACTTCTTCCCGCAGTTCCACGACCTGCTGCGCGCCAACCGCGACCTGGCCCCGGCCCTGATCTTCGAGATCGGACAGCAGGCGTTCGAGACCCGCACCGGCGTGCAGGCGCGCAACATGGCCAAGCTGGCCGACCTGGGCTTCCGGTTCTCGATCGACAAGGTGACCAACCTCGACTTCGACCTGCAGGACCTGACCCGCGCGGACGTGAAGTTCGTGAAGGTGTCGGCCCAGACCCTGCTCAGCGAGCTGACCGAGGTGGACGACCGGCTGGTGCTGCGCTCGCTGCCGGACCTGGCGGCCGAGGACTTCGCGCTCCTGATGCGCCGCTACGGCGTCGAACTGATCGCCGAGAAGGTGGAGAACGAGCGCCAGGTGGTCGACATCCTCGACCTCGATATCAGCCTCTCCCAGGGCCACCTGTTCGGCGAACCCCGGGCCATCAAGGACGCCGTCCTGGCCGAAGCCGGCGCCCCGCCCTCCACGGTCGTCCAGATGCCGATGCGCCGCGCGGCTGTGGGCTGATCTCCTCCTCTCCCCGAGCGCCGCAGGCGCGAAGAGAGGGAGAGGGTCGGGAGAGGGCTGGCTCGGCGACTCCGCGGGTCGTCGAGGACCAAAGGCGAAACGATTGTCGGCGGGCCCTCGCCCACCCACCGCGGATCACGCTCTCACGAGCCAGCCCTCTCCCTACCCTCTCCCTCTCCGCTTCGCGGGGGGAGAGGAGTGTGATAACCGCCGCCCCGCATGACCTCCCCCACGACGATCCATGGGCTGTCCGAGCTCGCCGGCCGGTACGACGTGCTGCTGTGCGACGTGTGGGGGGTGATCCACAACGGGCGGGAGAGCTTCCCGGCGGCCTGCGCGGCGCTGGCGCGGTTCCGGGCCGAGGTGGGGCCGGTCATCCTGATCTCCAATGCGCCCAGGCCGCATCCGCCGATCGTGGAGCAGCTGGACAGCCTGGGCGTGCCGCGCGCCGCCTGGACCCGGCTGGTCACCTCCGGCGACGCCACCCGCGTGCTGCTGGCCGAGAACGCGCCGGGCCCGGTCTGGGCGATCGGGCCGGAGCGGGACCAGGTGCTGTACGACGGGCTGGACCTGGCCTTCAGCGGCCCCGAGGACGCGACCTTCATCTCGGTGACCGGGCCCTACGACGACGAGAACGACGAGCCGGGCGATTACCGCGACCGGTTCCTCGCCTGCGTGGCGCGCGACCTGCCGCTGATCTGCGCCAACCCGGACATCGTGGTGCAGCGGGGCGACAAACTGGTCTACTGCGGCGGCGCGCTGGCGGAGCTGTACACCGCCCTGGGCGGACGCTCCGTGATGGCGGGAAAGCCGCACGCGCCCATCTATGAGATGGCGCTCAAGGAAGCCGAAGCGCACCTGGGCCGTCCGCCAGACCCGGCGCGCGTGCTCTGCGTCGGCGACGGCTTGCCGACCGATATCCGCGGCGCGAACGCCCGCGGGCTGGACGTGCTGTTCGTCGCGAACGGCATCCACGGCGCCGAGACGGTAGGTCCCGCGGGACTGAATGCCGCAGTCGTGGAAGACTTGCTGCGTCAAGAGGGCCTACGGGCGCAGTGGGCCATGGCTGATATGGGCTGGTGAGGGCGACGAGTCGTCCGCCGGGGTTTGCACGGTCCCGGCGGCCGAACCGAGACGCCCAAAATGGGGATGTAGGGGAGCAAGCGTGCAAGGATTCTATTTCGACGAACTGAGCGTCGGGCAGACGGCCGAGATGAGCCGTGTCGTGGGTGCGGCCGATATCGAGGCCTTCGCGGAGGTGTCGGGCGACATCAACCCGGTCCACCTGGACGAGGCCTACGCCAAGACCACCACCTTCGGAGAACGCATCGCCCACGGGATGCTGTCGGCGTCGTACCTCTCGGCGATCCTGGGCACGCGGTTGCCCGGACCGGGGTGCATCTACCTCTCGCAGTCGCTGCGCTTCCGCCGGCCGGTGAAGATCGGCGACCTGGTGGTGGCCAAGGTGACGGTGAAGACCCTGGACGAGGGCCGCGCGCACGTGACCCTCGAGACCTCCTGCGAAGTCGGCGGCAAGACCGTCGTCGATGGCGAAGCTTTGGTGATCGCGCCCCGCCGCCCGGCGTGATTATACAGTCCGCATGAAGCGGATTCGGGTCATTCGAGGCTGGAAGGGTCTGTCGCCGGGCGACCGCGGCGCGGCGGTCGCCATGGGCAACTTCGACGGCGTCCACCTGGGCCACCAGAAGGTCATCGCCCTGGCGGCGAAGGCGGCGGCGGAGCTGGGCTGCCCGCTGGGCGTCATCACCCTGGATCCGCACCCGCGCGCCTATTTCCGGCCGGACGAGCCGCTGTTCCGGCTGATGAAGCCGGACCAGCAGGCCCGCGCGCTGGAGAAGCTGGGCGTGGACATGCTTTACGTCCTGCCGATGAACGCCGAGCTGGCGGGGATGACCGACCGCGAGTTCGCGGCCCAGGTGCTGCACGAGGGGCTGGGCGCGCAGCACGTGTCGGTCGGCTTCGACAACTCGTTCGGCAAGGACCGCACCGGCACGCCCGCCACCATGCGCACCTACGGCGCCGAGATGGGCTTCGGGGTCTCCGTCGCCGATCCGGTCGGCGCCGAGGAAGGGGAGAAGTTCTCCTCGACCGCGGTGCGCGCGGCGCTGCGCGACGGCCGTCCCGAGGTCGCCGCCGAAATCCTGGGCCGGCCGTTCGCGATCGAGGGGCCCGTACAGCGCGGCCGCCAGCTGGGCCGCACCCTGGGCTTCCCCACCGCCAACATCGACATGGCCGACTATGTCAGCCCCAGGTTCGGCGTCTACGCCACGCACACGCGCCTGTCGGACGGGCGCGAGCTCAAGGGCGTCGCCAACATCGGCGTGAACCCGACGGTGCAGGGCATCACCCGGCCGCTGCTGGAGGTGTGGCTGTTCGACTTCGACGAGGACATCTACGACCGCATCATCGAGACCGACCTGATCGCCTTCCTGCGCCCGGAGGAGAAGTTCGACGGGCTGGAGACGATGACCGCGCAGGTGATGAAGGACGCGGAGCAGGCGCGGAAGGTGCTGGGGGCGTGAGGAAGATGCGAATGCAAAGCCGCCTCTGGCCCGCCGCCGTCATCGGGCTCGCATTGACCGGCGGCCCGGCCTGGGCCCAGGCGCCGATCCCGGCGCGGACGCCGATCGCCGTGCTGCCGATCGCGCCGGCCAAGGCCGTCAGCCGGGTGGAGACGACCCGCGTGGACTTCGCGCCCGGCCAGGCAATGCCGCGGCACAAGCACACCGTTCCGGTGGTCTGCTTCGTCACCGCGGGCGAATTCCTGGTCAAGATCGGCGACGCGCCCGAGGCCCGCGCAGCCCAGGGCTCGGTGACCCTCGAGCCCGCGGGCGTGGTCGTCGGCTATTTCCGCAATGCGTCGGCCACCGCGCCGGCGCAGCTCACCTGCGCGTCGCTGGCCGGCGACGCGGACAAGGTGCTGAACGTCATGCTGGAGGCCAAGGCGCCCTGAGGCTCCGGCTCACCGCGCGACAGTGATGTCCTTGATCAGGGCCTGGACCGTGGGCTTGCCGCCGGCGTTCCAGAGGACCTTCAGATAAGCCAGGGTGCGGGCGGCGGCCTCGTCCTGCTTCCAGTCGCAGTCGACGAACTTGCAGCGGTCGAACACGGGCGGTTCGCCGCCGGCGTAGACCATGCGGCAGTCGCGGAATTCGCAGGACGTGAAGGTCTCGCCGTCCAGGGCGACCGTCTCGTGGCTGTAGCTGAGGCCGTCGGGCATTGGTGCGCCTCAGCCTTCGTCGGACTTGGGATCGGCGGGGAGTTCGCCGGCGGCAGCCTGCTTGGCGCGGGCCTTTTCGGCGGCCTTCTCAGCGGCCTTCGCGGCCTTCTGGCGGTCGCGCTCCATGCGCTCGAACTGGTAGTTGGGTTTGCGCGCCATATCACCCTCCAGGAAACACGCGGGGAAAACACGCGCGCCCAGCGCACCGATCACCGGCGCACTGGGCTCGCTAGATCAGGACTTTCGGGACCGCGGACGGCCCGGGGAGCCTTTAGGCCGCTTGCAGCTGGCCCGCGGACATCTTGCCGCTGCGCTGATCGCGCTCAAGTTCGAACGAGACCTTCTGGCCTTCGTTGAGCGAGCCGAGGCCCGCACGCTCGACGGCCGAGATGTGCACGAAAACGTCGTTGCCGCCGTCGTCGGGTTGAATGAAGCCGAAGCCCTTGGTGGGGTTGAACCACTTCACGGTGCCAGTCGCCATGATATTGTCTTTCGTAGATAAGTTTTCGCGCGCCCAGGATGGGGCAACGCATCAAATTGTCGGAGTGGGTCTGAGGAAGTCCGGAGCTCGATCCGAAGAACAAGCGTGGAGAGCTACCGAACCAAATCGATATTTGATGGCGCGTCTTTAGGCGAATGTCTGCCCAAGCGCCAGACAAATCGGACCAAGGTTCCGCTTTCCCTACGTTCAGTGTACCGCGGCGCCCGTCGCGGCGAGGCGGCCAAGGTCGAACCGGTCGCCGGCTTTCAGCAGGTAGTAGTGGCCACCGTTGGGCTGTTCGCGCCCGTCGTGGATGAACACATGGCCCACGCCCAGGACGGTGAACCGGTCGCGGGCGACCTCGATGGCCGTGGACTGGTCGATGCCGATGCCCAGCAGGTCCGGATGCTTGGCCACCACCGCGTCCAGGTCGCCTTCCCGGTGACGGGCGGTGACGTGCTGGTCGATGGCGACGCCCCGCATCAGGCCGAAGCCCTCCTCGTAGCCGGGCGCCATCATCAGTTCGTTGCCGGCCCGCGCGCCGCGCACCAGGTACGACGCCTGGATCGACGCCCCCGCCGAAGTGCCGCCGACCACGCCGCCGCGGGCGAGCACGGCCTTGATCGCCGCCTCGGTGCGGGTGCCGGCGTAGGAATCCACCAGCCGCCACTGCCGCCCGCCGACGAACCACACCGCCGTGGCCGTCTTCAGCGTGGCGGCGAACGCCTCCGTGTCGGCGACCCTGGGATCGCGGGTGTGCAGCACCGTCAGGTGCGTCGCCCCCAGGTCGCGGAACATCTTCAGGCACTCGCAGGTCGGGCCGTAGCTCTCGTCGTCGCCCGCCGTCGGGATCACCACGATGTTGGCGCCGGGCCCGCCCGCCAGCTTGATGAACCGCCCCACGATCTCCGGCCCCAACTTGCCGCCGCCGGCGATGATCAGCGTCCCCTTCTCCGGCCCCTGGACGACGGGCGCGGCCTGAACGGCGACGGCGGCAAGCAGGGCGGCGGCGAAGGGCAGGAGAAAACGCATGACCCGTCTCCAACACATTCCCACGCGCTCGTCATCCCGCGGCTTGTCCGCGGGACCCCTGCCAGCCATCGCGGCAGCGGATCGAGGGGTCCCGCGGACAAGCCGCGGGATGACGAGGTGGGGTTGAACTGTCCCGACGTTGTCCGGACGCGCCCGGGGATGACGCCTCGCGCTCTCTCTGTTAGAGCCTCCCGCCATGTTTTCGGTTCGGACGAGCCTGCGAATTATCCGCCCGGCGTGACGCCGCCGGACGGTTGCTCCAGCGCGCGCCGGGTTTCACCCCGCACCTCGAACCTTTCGAACCTTCTGGATTGAGTCATGGCCGACGACGCCGAGAAACCTGCTCGCGACTACCGCGAAACCGTCTTCCTCCCCGACACGCCCTTCCCGATGCGCGCAGGCCTGCCGCAGAAGGAGCCGCAGATCCTGGCGAAGTGGGACGAGGCCGACCTCTACCACGCCATCCGCGCCGACCGGCAGCGGGCGGGGGCGCCGCTGTTCGTGCTGCATGACGGGCCGCCCTACGCCAACGGGGCCATCCACGTCGGCCACTGCCTGCAGAAGACGCTGAAGGACTTCGTGGTCCGCTCGCGGTTCCTGCTGGGGTTCGACGTCGACTACGTGCCCGGCTGGGACTGCCACGGTCTACCGATCGAGTGGAAGATCGAGGAGGAGCTGCGCGGCAAGGGCCGCCGCAAGGACG
>CBHTUE010000208.1:0-9219 GCA_966096115.1 uncultured Phenylobacterium sp. | reverse complement strand
TTCGTCACGGTTCTGATCGGACATAGGCCCCTCCGGTGGCCGGGGATCAGCGGGGATCAGCTTGAGCATAGGGTTTCCCCCCAACGCCTCAAGAGGCGCATTTGTTGCTTCTTACTCAAAAAAAGCCGCTGACGCTTCCGGAGCGACTGGCGTTATGCCCTCATATTGAACACT
This sequence comes from uncultured Phenylobacterium sp., assembly GCA_966096115.1. Lineage (GTDB taxonomy): Bacteria > Pseudomonadota > Alphaproteobacteria > Caulobacterales > Caulobacteraceae > Phenylobacterium. The sequence continues at coordinate 9,045 of CBHTUE010000208.1, read as the reverse complement.
TACGACAACTGCCACATTCACAGTATTTGATCCAATGTGGCTGCGGTTTGACTTTTGACCGGATGGGTATAGGAAGAGGTGAAGGAAATATTCCCATGGACCTTGATGTTGCCCGCTTCTCCTCCGATGCTCCCTTGCTAGGTCGGGAACCCGACGGAATGAGCATGATGCAGCTCACCTTCGAGATTTACCTGGATGACGCGCGCTACGTGGTCCCGACACTCAAGTTGATCGCGGCCCCCGACAGCGCCGCCGCCCTGCGCATTGCCGAGCTTCTGATCGACGAAAGTCACCACCATCTGGGCGCCGAGATCTGTCAGGCCGGCCAGCGGATCGCTGGACTCGGGTCTTTCGCCGACGGGCGGATAACCGCCCGATAGCCGCCGCTTCGCACGCCGCGCCGGGCGCGCTAGATACGGGGCCGCGAAGGAGCTGCCCCCAAGATGACTGCCATGAACGCGTTCACCCCCGGCGGGAAAATCGACACCTCCCAGGCCCTCAAGCCGGTGAAGGTCGCCGTCCTCACCATCTCCGACACCCGCGACGAGGAGAGCGACACCTCCGGCAACCTCCTGGCCGAGCGGGTGAAGTCCGCCGGTCATGAGCTGGTCGACAAGGCCATCGTGCGCGACTCGATCGTGGCCATCCGCGAGAAGATCGAGGCCTGGGCCGCCTCGGGCTTCGTCGAGGCCATCGTCACCACCGGCGGCACCGGCATCACCGGCCGCGACGTGACGCCGGAGGCCGTGCGGCCGCTGTTCGACAAGGAGCTCGACGGGTTCTCGGTGGTCTTCCACATGGTCAGCTACCAGTCCGTCGGCCTGTCCACCCTGCAGAGCCGCGCACTGGCCGGCATCGTGAAGGGCGTGTTCGTCTTCTGCCTGCCCGGCTCAAACGGGGCGGTGAAGGACGGCTGGGACAAGGTCATCTCGGCCCAGCTCGACAGCCGCCACGGACCCTGCAACATGGTCGAACTCATGCCCCGGCTGATGGAAAGCTGAGCGGTCGGGTGGGCAAACTCACACATCTCGACGAGAGCGGCCGGGCCCGCATGGTCGATGTCTCCGACAAGGCGGTGACGACCCGCGAGGCGGTCGCCGAAGGCTTCGTGCGCATGGCGCCGGAGACCCTCGCCCTGGCTGTGAGCGGCGAGGGGAAGAAGGGCGACGTCCGCGCCGTGGCCGAGATCGCCGGCGTGATGGCGGCCAAGCGGACCTCCGACCTGATCCCCATGTGCCACCCCCTGCCGATCACCAAGGCCGAAGTCCGGGTGGACGCCGCCGATGGCGGCCTGTCGGTCACCGCGCGGGTGAAGACGACGGGGCAGACGGGCATCGAGATGGAGGCGCTGACCGCCGTGTCGGTGGCCTGCCTGACCCTCTACGACATGCTCAAGGCCGCCGAGAAGGGCATGGTCATCGAAGGCGTGCGGCTGGTGAGCAAGACCGGCGGAAAATCCGGGGACTGGACCGCGTGAAACTCCTCCCCGTCGACGACGCTCGCGCCGCGATGCTGGCGGCGGTCGCGCCGCTTCCGGACGAGACCGTGCACATCTCCGCCGCCGACGGCCGCGTCCTCGCCGAGGACGTGGTCGCTGTCCGCGACCAACCGCCCTTCGCGGCCTCGGCCATGGATGGCTGGGCGATGCGTGGGGCCGATACGCCCGGGACGTTGCGGATCGTCGGAGAGAGCGCGGCCGGGCATGGGTTCGAAGGCGTCGTCCAGGCGGGCGAGGCGGTGCGGATCTTCACCGGCGCGGCGCTGCCCGCCGGTTGCGACGCCATGGTGATCCAGGAGGACGCGACCCGCGACGGCGACACCGTCACCGTGCCCGGCGTCGCGGCGGGCCACTACATCCGCCCCGCCGGGGGCGACTTCCAGGCCGGCGCGGCCTTGCTTGCGAAGGGCGTGCGCATCGACCCCTGGCGGCTGTCGCTGGCCGCGGCCGCCGGCCGCGCGGAGCTCCGCGTCGCCCGTCGCCCCCGGGTCGCCCTGTTCTCCACGGGCGAGGAGATCATTGAGGCGCCCGCGGTCCCGGGACCGTTCCAGATCTACGACTCGGGCTCACGCGCCCTGGCGGCGCTGGTCACGAGCTGGGGCGGCGAGGTCACCCGCGCCAAGCCGGTCCGCGACGACCTGGAGACCACCATCCAGGCCCTGCGCGACGCGGAGGGCGACCTGGTCGTTACGGTGGGCGGCGCCTCGGTGGGCGACCACGACCTGGTCCGGGCGGCGGCCGAGGCGCTGGGCCTGGACCTGAAGGTGGCCAGCGTCAACGTGCGCCCCGGCAAGCCCACCTTCTTCGGGACGCTGGCCGACGGCCGGCGCCTGCTGGGCCTTCCAGGGAACCCGGCCTCGGCCCTGGTGTGCGCCGAGCTGTTCCTGCGTCCCCTGATCGCGGCCTATCAAGGGGCCGATCCGACGCTGCCGATGATCGGCGCGAGGCTCGATGCGCCGCTGCCGGCCAACGGGCCGCGCGAGCACTGGATGCGCTGCAAGCTGGCCTTCGAGGGCGGCGCGGTGACCGCCCAGCCCTACCGCGATCAGGACTCTTCGCTGGTCAGCGTCTTCGCCGTCTCCGACGGCCTGCTCTGCCGCCCGGCCGGCGCCCCGGCCTCGGCGGTGGGCGACGTGGTCGCCGTGCTGCCGCTGGCGCGGGCATAGCGCAGCGCGGTGATCTCGCCGATCACCGACACCGCCACCTCGAACGGGGCCTTGCCGCCGATATCCAGGCCGATGGGCGCATGCAGTCGCGCCACCGCGGCCGCCGGCATCCCTTCCAGCTCAAGTTCCGTCAGCCGCCCGGCCAGCCGCCGCCGCGCGCCCAGCAGGCCCACGTAGCCCGCCTGCGAGGGCAGGGCGGCCCTGAGCGCCGCGCGGTCGGTCTCCAGGTCGTGGGTCGCCACCGCCACATAGGTCCAGGGGTCCAGGCCCACCGCACGCAGGCCCGCCTCCGGCTCGTCGCGCCGGTAGGCCAGGCCGGCGATCGGCGGCGGGGTCTCCGGGCCCTTGGGCCGGATCAGGGTGGTCTCGAAGCCGGATTTCACGCCCAGCTCGGCGATCGCAAGGGCCGTGGGGTCGCCGCCCACGATCACCAACCGCGGCACGGGCTCGTAGCGCTTCACCACGGCGGTCTGCGGGCCCGCCGCCACGTCCGGCCCGCAGGCGCGGCTGACGCCGTCGCTGACATAGGTCACCGGCCGTCGCTCGGCCTGCGCCGCCAGCAGTTCGTTCAGGGCCGAATCACCGGCCGCCACGCGCTCCAAGAAGATCTCGATCCGCGCCCCGCACAGCAGCCGGATGTCCGGCCAGGGGCTCCCTTCGCCGTAGACCAGGGTGCGCGGCGTCCCGTCCGTTAACGAATTCCAGGCGTGGCCGGCGACGTCGCCCTCGACGCAGCCGCCGGAGAAGTACCCGGCCAGTACGCCGGGCGCGAAGACCATCTGCGCCCCCTCGGGACGGGGCCCTCCTCCCTCGACGGAGACCAGGGTGGCGAGCACGAAGTCCTGGCCCGCGTCGCGCGCGCGCCGCATCGCCGGACGCACGTCCTCGGCGACGCCGAACATCGGCCAGTCGGGCAGTTCCAGCGGCGAAACGTCGTTCACGCGTTAACCATGAAAAGAAATGCCTCGGATACGCCTTCTTAGCTTTCCCGCGACAAAATGGTCGCTCGATAGGAATCCACCAAGCTTTTCAGGCGGCATGATCTCTTCGCTCAGCAAGCTAGGCCTCGGGACCGGCCAGTTCGGTCTCGACCAGACCCCGGGAGCCCGGGGACGGCCGCGTGAGGCCGAGGCGAAGGACATCCTGTCCATCGCCGGGCGCTCCGGCCTGAGCGTTCTGGACATCGCCGGCCGTTCGGCCAGCGCCGATACGCACCTGCGCACCGCCCTGCCGCAGCCGATCCCGTTCCGCATGACGCTCACCACCATACGTCCCGACCGCGGGCCGGAGCTGGTGGAGACCGAACTCCGCGCCCAGATGCTGCGGCTCGGCGTCGAGCGGGTGGACACCATCCTGGCCCCCTCGGCCACCGACCTGTTCTCGCCGCTCGGGCCCCAGCTGTGGGACCGGATGAGGGCGATGAAGGACGCCGGGCTGTGCAAGCACATCGGCGTGCCGGTCTATGCCTCGGACGACCCGATCGGCGTGGCGCGGCGCTTCAAGCCCGATCTCGTTCAGGCCCCGGCGTCCTTGCTCGATCAGCGGCTGCTGCTGGACGGCTCGCTGGCCGAGATCGCCGGCATGGGCATCGAGGTGCACCTGCGCTCGATCTTCCTCAACGGCGTCTTGTTCCTGCCGCCGGACCGCGCGCCCAGCCACCTGAAGGCCGCCGCCGGCCGCATCTCCCGCGCACGGCGCCTGATCGCGGAAGGCAAGTCCGACCCGCTGCAGGCGGCGCTGGGCTTCGCCCTGACCCGCCCGGAAGCCTCCGCGGTGCTGGTGGGCGTCACCTCGGCCGCCGAAATGACCGCCGTCGTCGCCGCCGCCATGAGCCCGCCGCCGGACCTGGACTGGGACGAGATGGCCCTCGACGACCCCGACGCCCTGGCCTGGGTCGCGGCGTAGGTCGAACCACGAGACTCCGCGTAGCGGAGGCTCAGTATTTTGAACCACGGACAGGACACAGAGACACACAGAAAGCCTGTGAGGTTCGAACCGCTGCGGTCGTCTCATCTCCAGCTTTCTGTGCGTTTCTGTGTCCTGTCCGTGGTTTGAATTCGGAAGGCGCCGCTTCGCGGTCTAGCCGAACGGCTTCGCCAGGCTCGGCTGGGGCTCCGTGAACCAGGCGGCGCCGGTTTCGGTGACGTGGAAGTGGTCCTCCAGGCGCACGCCGAAGCGGCCCGGGATCACGATCATCGGCTCGTTGGAGAAGCACATGCCGGGCGCGAGCGGGGTCTTGTCGCCGCGCACCAGGTAGGGCGCCTCGTGGATCGACAGGCCGATGCCGTGCCCCGTCCGGTGTGGCAGGCCGGGCAGTTCGTAGTCGGCCGAGAACCCCTCCGCCGCCAGCACCCGGCGGGCCACGGCGTCGATCTCCTCGCAGGCCACGCCCGGCTTCACGGCCGCAAACGCCGCCGCCTGGGCCCGCTTCTCCACTTCCCAGACCCGCGCCTGCTCCTGGGTGGCGGTCCCGAAGACGTAGGTGCGGGTGATGTCGGAGTTGTAGCCCTGAACCCGGCAGCCGGTGTCGATCAGCACCAGGTCGCCGTCGGCCAGCTTCTGTTCGCCCGGCAGGCCGTGGGGATAGGCAGACGCCTCACCGAACTGCACGGCGCAGAACGAGCTGCCGTCGTCCGCGCCCAGGGCGCGGTGCGCCTGGTCGATGAAGCGGCGGACCTCGGTGGTCGTGATCCCCTCGCGTAGAATGGCGCAGGCCCGGCGGTGGACCTCCAGGGTCATGGCCTTGGCCTGGGACATCAGCGCCAGTTCCGCCGGCGACTTGATCATCCGGCAGCCGTCGACGACGGGGGCGGCATTGCTCATCGCCACGCTGGGCGCCGCCAGCCGCAGGCCGTCGTACATCTGGAACGCCATGGCGGGGTCGATCGCCAGGGACGCCGCGTCCATCTGCGCCAGCACTTCGGCCGACAGGGCGTAGGGGCTCTCGTGCTCTTCCCAGAGCGCCAGCTGCGCCTCGATGCCCAGCGAGGCCCTGAGCGAGCCCTCCTCGAACCGCGGGCAGATCATCACCGGCGCCCCGGCCTTGGGCAGGATCATCGCCACCAGCCGCTCGGTGGCGTTCCAGCCGACCCCGGCGAAATACCGTAGCGACGCGCCAGCCCCGATGATCATCGCGTCGGTGGTCATCAGCGCCTGGGCCTTGGCCAGCCTCGCCCGCCGCTCCTCGGCCGTGATCGCCGGCGCCGGGCTCGGCCACGGCTTCAGCTCCGTCAGTTCCCGCTCCGCACTCGAACCACCGATCATCGCCGTCTCCACCCTGGTCGAACCCCGCCGCCGCAAATACTAGTGGGCGCATGGCTGGAAGTCAGGATTTCGCCGCCGATCCGCGCAACGCGGACCTGCGCATCTACGTGAATGGCGACCTCGTGCCCCGGGCCGAGGCCAAGGTGTCGGTGTTCGACTCCGGCTTCGTGCTGGGTGACGGGGTCTGGGAGGGGCTGCGGCTGCACAAGGGCCGCCTGCTGTTTCTCGAGGCGCATCTCGAGCGGCTCTACGCGGGGCTCAAAGATATCGCCCTGGATATCGGGCTGACACCGGCCGAACTCACAGGCGAGATCGAGCGCACCCTGGCCGCCAACGGCATGGACCATGGCGCGCACCTGCGCCTCATGGTCACCCGCGGCGAGAAGGCGGCGGTGAACCAGGACCCGCGCAACTGGCTGGGCAAGCCCACCATCGTGATCACCGCCGAATACAAGGAGCCGTCGGCGGCCATCCTCACCAAGGGGCTGGCGCTCGCCACCTCGGCGATCGTCTGCACGCCGGCCGAGATGTTCGACATGCGGCTGAACTCGCACAGCCGGCTGGCGCTGATCCGCGCCCTGCTGGACGCCATCGAGAAGGGCGGCGACGAGGCGCTGATGCTGGACCCCAACGGCTTCGTCTCCTCGTGCAACGCCACCAACTTCTTCTGGGTGCGCGACGGGCGGGTGATGACCTCCACCGGCGACTACTGCTTCAACGGCGTGACGCGGGCCAATGTCATCGCGCTGTGCCGGCGGCACGGAATCCCGGTCGTGCTGGGGGACTTCGACTTGGCCGATGTGGCCGAGGCGGACGAGGCCTTCGTCACCGGCACCTTCGGCGGGCTGACGCCGGTGCGCAGCATAGACGGCCACAACCTGCCGGAGGCGCTGCCCGGCCCGATGACCACGCGCCTGCGCGCCCATTACGAGGCCCTGAAGGACGAGGACGCCGCGCGGTGAGCCCCATTCGCGTCGCCATGTGGTCGGGGCCGCGCAACATCTCGACGGCGATGATGCGCAGCTTCGAGAACCGGCCCGATTGCGCGGTCGTCGACGAGCCGTTCTACGCCGCCTATCTGGCCGCCACAGGGCTCGACCACCCCATGCGGGACGAGGTGCTGGCCTCGCAGCCGCAGAGTTGGCGCGAGGTGGTCGCGGGCCTCGACGCGCTGGACGCGCCGGTGGTCTACGAAAAGCACATGACCCATCACATGCTGGCGGACTTCGGCCGCGGCTGGGCCGAGGCGCGCCGCAACGCCTTCCTGATCCGGGATCCGGCCGAGGTGCTCGCCAGCTATACCCGCAAGCGCGCCGACGTGACCCTGGACGATATCGGCGTGGTGCAGCAGCGCGAACTGTTCGACCGCGTGGCGAACGCCCTGGGCCGCCCGCCGCCGGTGGTGCGCGGGGCCGACGTGCTGGCCAATCCGCCGGCCATGCTGTGCGCGCTCTGCGACGCCCTCGACATCCCGTTCCGGGAGGAGATGCTCGCCTGGCCGGCGGGACCGCGGGCGTCCGACGGGGTCTGGGCGCCGGCCTGGTACGACGCGGTGGAGCGCTCGACGGGCTTCGAGGCGCCGGCGCCGGCCGAGCGGCCGCCACTCAGCGCCGAGTTGCAGCGGATCGCCGACCTGGCGCGGCCGCACTACGAAGCCTTGGAGCGGCACAGGTTGCGCGTCTAAGGTCCGCGCCATGCGCACAGCCCTCGTCCTCGCCGCCCTGTTCGTCGCGGCGCCCGCCGTCGCTCAGCCGCTCGTCCAGCCGCTGGGCGGAGAACATTCGATCTTGAAGGACATCGCCGCCAGCGTCTCCGCCGAGCGCGAACGGGCGATCGATGCGAAGCTGGTGTCGTTCGGCACGCGGCACGCCGGATCGGACACCAAGTCGACTACGCGGGGCATCGGCGCGGCCCGACGCTGGATCGCCGACGAATTCCGCTCAATCTCGAAAGATGGCTGCGGCGGGCTGCGCATCGAAACGCCGTCCGAGGTGATGACCGCGGAGCGCCTGGCCGGTCCGACCGAGATCATGGACGTCCTGGCCATCCTGCCGGGGACCACCGACCCCAACCGGGTGATCGTCATCTCCGGCCACTACGACAGCCGGGTCACCGACGCGAAGAACTTCACCTCCGATGCGCCGGGCGCCAACGACGACGGCTCGGGCACGACGGCGGTGATCGAGGCCGCCCGCGTGCTCTGCAAGCGCCAGTTCCCCGCCACCCTGGTGTTCGCCGCCCTGGCCGGTGAGGAAGAGGGGCTGCTGGGCGGCAAGGTGCTGGCCCACTATGCGGTCGCCCAAGGCTGGAACGTCGAGGCCAATCTCAACAACGACATCGTCGGCAACACCGAGGGCCTCTCCGGCGCCCGGGACAACACCCACGTGCGCATCTTCTCCGAGGGCACGCGCACGACCGAGACCCCGGCGGAGGCCGACAAGCGCCGCTACAACGGCGGAGAGGTCGACAGCCCCTCGCGCAACCTGGCCCGCTATATGGATCGGTTGGCCGACCAGTACCTGACCAACTTCGACGTGGTCATGGTCTATCGGACGGATCGCTACGGCCGGGGTGGCGACCAGGTCGAGATGCTGAAGGCCGGCTTCCCGGCCGTGCGGGTCACAGAAGCCGTCGAGAACTACACCCGCCAGCACCAGGACCTGCGCACCGAGAACGGGATCCGGTACGGCGACACCTTGGACGGCGTCGACTTCCCCTACCTGGCGCAGGTCACGCGGTTGAACGCGATCACCATGGCCGCGCTGGCCAGCGCGCCGGCGCCGCCGAGGGGCGTGGAGATCGGGGGCGCGGTCACCGCCGACACCACGATCAAATGGACCCCGGCGAAGGACGCCGCCGCCTATCGCGTGTGGTGGCGTTCGACCACCGATCCGCAGTGGCGCTACTCGCGTGTGGTCCCGCCGACGGGGGAGACGAAGCTGGTGAACGTCAACATCGACGACTGGTTCTTCGGGCTGAGCGCCTTGGGCGCCGACGGCCACGAGAGCCCGGTGGTGTTCCCGGGCGCAGCCGGCACGTTCGAGCGTGGCGGGGTGGCGCCGGCGGCGGCCAAGTAGTTCCTCCCCCGTTTGGGGGAGGCGTCAAGGCGCGGCGCGC
>CBHTUE010000207.1:0-9233 GCA_966096115.1 uncultured Phenylobacterium sp. | reverse complement strand
TCGTGCAGTGGGGCGAGAGCGACGTGTTCAAGGTGGGCGGCAAGGTGTTCGCCATCTGCAACGACGGCCTGTCCTTCAAGGTGACTCCGATCGCCTTCGAGGTGCTGACCCACGACGGCCTGGGCCGCCAGGCGCCCTACTGCGCCAAGGGCCAGTGGGTGAACATCGCCCTGGAGCGGTTGGAGCCGGACGACGCCCGGGACTGGCTGGCCACGGCCCACAGCCTGATCGCGGCCAAGCTGACGAAGAAGGCCCGCGCGGAGCTGGGGCTCCAGGCCTAGAGCGTCAACGCTTCTCGATCAGGTTGCGGAACTCGTGGATGGCGATCGCCGCCGGCGAGCCGCGCTGGCGCCAGAGCAGCAGGCTGACCGCGCCGATCGTGGCGAGGGCGAAGGCGCCGGCGCCGAACAGCCAGGCCGCCGCCGCGAGCGCGAAGTAGTAGCCGCGGACGCCGGCGCTGAAGGACCCCAAGGCCGGGTTCATCAGCTTGGCCAGCGCCGAACCGAAAGCCATGCGCTCGGTCTCCGGCAACGGGTCGGGGACCGCGCCCAGGGCGGCCAGGCAGTAGTTGATCTGGCGGATCGCCCAGATGAAATCCAGGAGACCCCGCGCCAGCGCCGCCACCACCAGCGCCAGCTGCAGCTCGAACAGCACCCGCGAGGAGGTGTGCACCACCTCCAGCGCCGAAACCGAGGCGAAGGTGCGCGGGCCGCCAAACAACGCCCCCGAGGCGGCGGCGATCAGGATCAGGTTGGAGGACGCGAAGAAGGAGCAGGAATTCAGCGTCTGGCCCAGCAGCTGGCTGTCCATCAGCCGCACCTCGCGGCTGGTCATGTTCTGCATCCAGTGGGTGCGGATCACCGTCAGGTCGGTGTTCAGCACCCCGCCGCGCCGCTTGGCGAAGGCGTGCAGCAGGGGCTCGTAGAAGATCCAGGCGAAGACGAAGAGCGCCAGCGCCGAGCTGTTGGGAACGCTCAGCTCAATCCTCCTCGATCAGGCTGGTGACGTTGGTGTTGCGCAGGCGGATGGAGATGACCAGGGCCACGAACATCACGGCCGAGACGTAGAGGAAGAACACGCCCTCCAGCGAATGGGTGCCGAACACCTGCATGTAGAGCGCGTTGTCGGTGCTCTGCTTCTTGAACCACAGGGCGACGTATTCAGCCGTCCCGCCGAAGATGGTGTTGCCGATGGCATAGGGCAGGGCGACGCCCAGGCCGCGGATGGCGGCGGGGAACAGCTCGGACTTCACCACCGCGCTGACCGACGAATAGCCCGAGTGGATCAGGCAAAGCGTGGTCACCAGGCCGAACGCCGCCCACGCACTGTGGGTCTGCGAGAGCAGGGTGAAGATCGGGTAGGTGAAGAGGGTCCCGAGCGCGAAGGCGCCGGTCAGCGTCGCCTTGCGCCCGTACTTGTCGGACAGGTGCCCCATCAACGGGTTGGCGCACATGTAGACCAGCAGCGAGCCGGCCGAGACGGCGGTGGCTGCGTCCTTGGTGAAGCCCGCGGTGTTGACCAGGAACTTCGGCATGTAGGTCGTGTAGGCGTAGAAGGCGAGCGAGCCGGCCGCCGTCAGCCCCACCACGATCGGCACCTCGCGCGGGTGCCTCGCGAACAGCGGGGCGGCAAAGCTGAGCTGCCAGACCACCAGGATCGCCACCGACCAGCTCATGGCCGCTGTCAGCGGCAGGCCCATGTTGAACACCGCCGCACACGCCGCCAGCGCCACCACCAGCAGGCCCAGCACCCAGCGCATGTGGGCCGGCGCGATCTTCTCGCGCTGCTCGGGCGCGACGTTCTTGAACGAGGCGCTCTCCTCCAGGCTGGTCTGCACCCAGAACACCACCACGGCCAGGACGCCGCCGATCGCGAAGGGGATCCGCCAGCCCCATTCGGTCAGTTCGGTCTTCGAGAGCGTGTGCTGCAGCACCAGCAGGACGACGGTAGCGGCCAGCTGGCCCATGATCAGGGTCACGTACTGGAAGCTGGACCAGAAGCCGCGGCGGCTCTTGCCGGCCATCTCCGACATGTAGGTGGCGCTGGCCCCATACTCGCCGCCCACCGACAGGCCCTGCAGCACGCGGGCCAGCATCAGGCAGGCGGGCGCCCAGACCCCGATGGTGGCGTAGCTGGGGATGAAGGCGATGGCGAAGGAGCCCAGGCTCATCAGCGCCACGGCCAGCGCCAGCGCGGCGCGGCGGCCGATGCGGTCGGCGTAGACCCCCATCGCCCAGGCGCCGATCGGCCGCGCCAGGAAGCCGACGGCGAAAATCGCCGCGGCCTGCAGCAACTGGGCCGTCTGGTCGCCCTTGGGGAAAAAGTGGTCGGCAAAATAGAGCGTGAAGGCCGAGTAGGCGAACCAGTCGTACCATTCGACCAGATTGCCGGCCGAGCCGCCCAGGATCGCCTTGACGCGCCTGAGCGGGGTCAACGTTCCGCCGCCGGCCGCAACCCCCGGCCCCTGTCCTACCTCGTCGACCATGCGTCCCCCGAACTTGGTTCGGGGCGATGCTAGGCGATCCGGGCGATTACGCCAGGGGGCCTTAGATCCGGCCTAGAAGAACGAGTATGATGACGATCACCAGCACCAGGCCGAGGCCGCCGCTCGGGAAGTAGCCCCAGCTCCGCGAATAGCCCCAGCTGGGCAGCGCGCCCAGCAGCAGCAGGATCAGGACGATGATGAGGATGGTCCCCAACATTTAGCTCTCCTCGTGGTCAGCCCCGACCCCTCGACCGGCGCAAACGTGCGTGGCCAAGCTCGGGTTCCGACGGGAGGCTCAGTCGGCGGCGTCGGCCACGTGCAGGTGGGCGTCGCGACGGGTGACGTTCAGGGCGTACATCAGGCCCACCCAGCCGCCCTTGATGCGCGGCAGGAGCGTCAGCGTGATCACCAGGAGGCCGCCCAGCAGGATCGGCAGCGAATACTGGGGGGGGCTCTGCCAGACGATGGGGAAGAACAGCGCCGGGCCGATGATCAGGTGGCCCATCAGGAGTACGGTCAGATAGGCGGGGCCGTCGTCGGCCGGATAGAGGTCCAGCTCATGGCCGCAGGCCTGACAGCGCGGGTCGACCTTCAGGTAGCGGCGGAACAGGGCGCCCTTGCCGCAGTGCGGGCAGCGATGCGCCAGGCCACGGCCGATGGAGCGGAACAGCGGGTGCGCGATCTCTGCCATGGCGCCCATATGCGCCTTCGCCGGCGCGCGCGGAAGGACGGCGGGCGGTTTCGCCGCACGAAATCGGCGCGGCGCCGGGGCCTACTTCTTCGCGGCCTTGGTCACCGTCTTGCCCACCGACGCGGTGTCGCGGCCGGCGCCGGCGATGGTGTTGCAGGCGGCGGTGGCCATGACAGCGGCGGCGACGGCCAGGATGATGATCTTGCGCATGGGGCGCTCCTCGAAGATGCAGCGTCAGGTGGTCCGAGCTGCGGGTTGTAGTCAAGCTTTGGGCGGCATTGGGGCGAAGCGATGAACCCGGTCCTCGGGCAGCTGATCCTGGGCGCGCACTTGGTGGTGATCGCCTTCAACATCGCAGGCCTGGTGGTCATTCCGCTGGGCGCGGCGTTGCGCTGGCCATGGGTGCGGATCTTTTGGTGGCGGCTGCTCCACCTGGCGTCGCTGGCGGTAGTGGCGGCGCAGGCGGCGCTGGGCCGGGCCTGTTTCCTCACCGACTGGCAGGACGCCGCGACCGGCGGCGGCGCGCAGGACCCGCTGATCATGCGCTGGGTCAACGGCGTCATCTACTGGCCGCTGCCGATGTGGGCCTTCACCGCCGGCTACGTGGCGGTCTTCGGCTATGTGGCGGCGTTGTGGTGGTTCGTGCGCCCGGAGAAGCGCATACTCTGAAGAACGATGATCGCCCATTGGCGACGGGGAGGACTTGAACCATGTCGACCCATCGTACCTGCTTGGCCGCCGCCGGGGCCCTGGCCCTGCTCGTTCTCGCCGGAACCGCCGGCGCACAGCCCTACAAGGCGCCGCGCAACGGCTTCGGCCAGCCGGACTTCTCCGGCACCTGGACCAACGCCTCGATCACCCAGCTGGAGCGCCCCGCCCAGTTCAAGACGCTGGCCATCACGCCCGCCCAGGCGAAGATGATGGAGCAGGGCTACGCCAACATGCGCACGTCCGACGCCAAGCCGATCGACCCCAGCGCGCCAGCGCCGGCCAAGGCCAGCGACCCGGGCGGCTACAACGCCTTCTGGATCGACCCCGGGACCAAGGTGGCCACGGTGAAAGGCGAGCTGCGCTCGTCGTGGATCGTCGAGCCGGCCGACGGCAAGCTGCCCTACAGCCCCGAGGGCCGGAAGCAGTTCATGGCCGCGGTCACCCAGATCCAGGCCAATTTCGACGGCCCCGAGGCGCGGCAGGTGGCCGAGCGCTGCCTGATGGGCTTCGGCTCGACGGCCGGGCCGCCGATGATGAACGTGCTCTACAACAACACCTACCAGATCCAGCAGGACCGCGATCACCTGGTGGTGGTGGTCGAGATGAACCACGACGCGCGCATCGTCCGGATCGGCGACAAGACCCACCCGAAAGCCGACATTAAGCCGTGGATGGGCGACAGTTTCGGCTGGTGGGAGGGCGACACGCTGGTGGTCGAGACCACCAACTTCAATCCGGGCGAACAGCTGCGGCCCGGCATCCCGACCACCTTCTTCGTGTCGACGAAGGCAAAGGTGACCGAGCGCTTCACCCGCGTGTCGGCGACCCAGATCCTCTACGAATTCACCGTCGACGACCCCACCGTCTACACCAGGCCCTGGCGCGCCGAGATGGTCATGAACGCCGCCAAGGGGCCGCAGTACGAATACGCCTGCCACGAGGGGAACTACGCGCTGCCGGGCATCCTGCGCGGCGCGCGCGTCACCGAGGCCTCGGGCAAGACGGTCGAGAAGGTGGACGTGGCGGAGTAGGGCCGAAGCTCACTTTGTCCGTCATCCCGCGGCTTGTCCGCGGGATGACGACGCTACTCCGCCTCCAGGTCCACATAGGGCCCGAAGTCCGGCGGGTGGCCGATCTGGCGGTAGTGGTCGTAGTACAGCCAGTAGCGCGGCGGGTTGTAGAGCGCCTCCGGCGAGGCGTTGTCCGGGAACAGGTCGCCGGCCAGGTCGTCGCGCACGAAGAAGGCGTTGCCGCCGGTGATGTTGGTGGCGACCAGCCGGTAGCCCTTGGCCTGGGCGGCGCCCGCGATCGCCTTCAAGCTGGAGCCTACATAGTCGGTGCCGCTCCAGGTGCGCGTGGGCTCGTAGGTGACGCGCTTGTCGAGGTTGGCTGGGAACTTGGCGTTGTACTCGATGCAGAGGATCTTCGGCCGGATCGCCAGCGCCTCCAGCACGTAGATGTCGTTGCCGTCGATATCGATGGAGAGCAGGTCCAGGTCGTCGGCCACGCCCAAACGGGCCAGCAGGTCGTTGACCGTCTCGGCCTTCACCCAGGTCATCGCCACGGTCAGCCGGCGGCCCAGGATCGAGGCGAACTTCTGCTCGATGAACGGCTTGTGGGCCGGGTTGCCCTCGATCCAGATGCCGCGCCAGCCCTTGTGGATCAGGTAGAGGGAATTGCACTCCAGGCCGTTCTCCACCCCCATCTCGACGAAGCGGCCCTGGCCGATCCCGAGCCGGCGGCAGATCTCCTCGATCAGCCCGTCTTCGTCGTTCTGGCTGTAGACCTTGAAGCCGTGCGGCTCGAGCCGCTTGGGATCGGCGGCCGCGGCGGCGGCGTGGATCTGCGCGATCTCGGCGCGGGCCTGGTAGGCGTTGTTCCGCTGCATCTGCGCGGTCAGGCGGGTCAGCAGGGTGTCGAGGCGGTTGGGCATTCGGCGACTTACGCCGATCAGGCGACCTTCAGGAAGCTCGGATCGCGGAACGGCTCGCCCGCCTGCATGCGCTGGTGGAAGCCCGACACGCGCGGTCCCGCGCCGCCCTCACGGGGGTCATAGACCGACTGGTCGCCGAAGTAGCGCAGGGTGAGCGTGCGGCGGCGCTGGCCGGGGTGGGTCGGCGCGCCGCCGTGCAGCATGGCCGGGTGGAAGACGATCAGGTCGCCGGGTTCGACAGCCCAGGAGACCAGGTCCCAGGCGGCGCGGTCGGCCTCGATGTCGGGCAGGCGGGGCAGCGATGACGTCGGGTGGGTCGGCGCCGTGTCGTCGCCCAGCTCGAAGCGGGAGCCGTTGTAGAGCCGGCCCTTGTGCGACCCGCGCACGAACTCCAGCGAGTCGGCCTTCGCCACCGGATCGAACGTGATCCAGGCCACCGCCAGGTGCGGGCCGGCGACGGCGAGATAGGAGCTGTCCTGATGCCAGGGCGTGCGGCGCGCCTCGCCGCCCTCCTTGAGGAACACCTGCTCGTACATGAACCAGACGTCGGGGTGGCCCCACAGGTCGGCGACGATGCGGCTGATCGGCGAGGCCTGCAGCATCGCCCGGTACCCTGTCATGCAGTCGGGGTTGTAGAGGTCCTGGTAGAACGTCGCGTCGCTGGCCTGGCGGACGTTCGAGGCCAGCGGCCCGGGATGCGCCAGGCTCCAGTCGTAAGCGGCCTGTGCCTCGGCCAGCGCCGCGGCGTCCAGCGCGCCCGGCAGGTGGACGACGCCGTCGCGCTCATAGGCCTCGCGCAGGTCGCTCAAGCGTCCATCCGGAACAGCTTCAGCGCGGTCTTGCCCACGATCTTCTGGGCGTCCTCGACGCTGCAGGCCTTGAACACCGCGTCGATGGCGCTGCGGGTGTAGCCGAAGGTGCTTTCCTGGTGCGGATAGTCCGACGACCACATCACCGTCTCGGGCCCGATCCGGTGCAGCATCTCCAGGCCGACCGGGTCGGTCATGAAGGTCGCGTAGCAGTGGTTGCGCCAGTACCAGCTGGGCGGGTGCGCCAGCTTCGGCGACACCATGGTCGGGAAGTGATTGTAGATCATGTCGGCGTCGTGGAGCATGCCGGGAATCCAGGCGAGGCCCGCCTCCACGAACACCACGCGCAGCCCCGGGAACCGGTCGAAGACGCCGCCGAAGGTGAGCTGGGCCCAGTTCTGGCGGAAGCCCTGCATCTGGGTCAGCACCGAGACGCCGACGGCGCCCGGCTCGGCCGTGGGGATCGCCTCGCCGATGTGGAACGCCAGCGGCAGGCCGCTCGCCTCGATCGCGGCCCACAGCGGGTCCATGCGGGGGTGGTTGTACTGGATCGTGTGGCCGTCGGCGAACTTGCCGGGCTTGATCGGGACCATCAGGCACCGCGCGCCCAGCTCGACGCAGCGCGCGACGCTCTCGGCCGCCGTGTCGGGGTCCCAGTAGCTCGGCACCATCACCGGATAGCAACGGCCGCCCGAGGCGGCGCAGACCTCGCCGATGTGTTCGTTGTAGGCGCCGAACACGTGGGCCTTGTTCTCGATCTCGCCGAACATCATCAGGCCGAACAGGCGCTGCGGGAAGATCAGCTCCTTCTCGACCCCCTCGATGTCGAGGTCGGCGATCCGGGCCTCCATTTCGGTCAGGCCGGGATAGCACTCCAGGGCGTTGCACAGCGCCTTGGCGATCGGATTGGGCGTCATCGACTTGCCGCCGATGGAGAGGTCCCAGCCGCCGTCCTGGAAGACCATGCGCGGGGCCTGGTCCTTCAGGTGCTCCGGATAGCGGCCGATCCAGAGGTCGTTCTCCAGCATATGGCTGTCGGCGGAGACGATGACGGTGCCCTCGGGCCAGGCATGCGTCGCGGCCTGCGGCTTGCGCGCGGTGGCGACGGCCAGCCCGACCTGCTCCGGAATCTCCAGGATGAACCCTTCGGCCATGGCTGCCTCCTGTGGTCTCGCGGAGAAGGCTAGGCCCGGCCCGGGACGCCCGCAATCGTGACGGTGCGGAAGGGTTGGCCCCCTATCGCTTGCCGACGATCTGGTTGAACAGCACCGCCTGGCCCGAGGGGATCACGAAGATTTCGCCCGGGGGAAGGTTGTTGACCCCGGCCACAATCCGGGGATCGGCGACGTTGGTGTCGAGGTAGTTGCGCGCGCGCACGCAGCTGATGCCGTTCTGGCGCAGCAGGGCCTCGACCTCGGGCAGCTGGCGCAGCGGTTGCAGCTGCGGCATCAGCTCCTTCGGCGGCGTACCGCACCGCAGCTGGTCGACGATATAGACCGGCCCCTGCAGCCGGCCAGGCGGCACAGGGCGCTGGATCGCCGGCGCCATGACCGGGCCGGTCAGCACCGCCACCGCCATCAGCCCGGCCAGCACCCCCATCTCTAGCGCCGCCCGATGATGACGCCGATCAGCGTGCCGCCGCCCTGGCGCGGCACGACGAACACCTCGTTCGGCGGCAGGGCCTCCAGCTGGCGCACGAAGGCCGCGCCGATGACGTCCGAATCGAACTCCGCCTTGGCCCAGGTGAACGGCATGTCGGCCGCCTTCAGCACCGCCTCGCATTGGGCCAGGGTGTCGAGCGGCTTCAGCTTCTCCAGCACCTCGGGCGCGAGGTCGCCGGTCTGAAGGGTCTCCAGCCGATAGATGATCCGCTTCACCGCGGGCGCGGCAGGCGCGGCGGGCCGAGGCTGCGCGGCGGCGAGGCTCGGCGCCAGCGCAACGGCGGCCACGACCGCCAGGGCGGCCCTCATATTCGTAGGCATCGCGTCCCCCGCTGCCGGTTTGGCGGGGAGGATAGCGCAAATCCGGCTTCGGCTCATCGCCAGTCGTCAGCTCCTGGCGGCGGCATCGGCGCATGGCGGCCGGGCATGAACGGCCATCGGCGCGGGTCCAGAACCAGCCGATGTGGCCGTTGTCGATCTGGCGGATCGGCGTGTTCGGGCCGCGAAGCGGACCGAGCCGCGGTGGCGGGCGGCTTTGATCATCCGGGCGAGCGTAGAGGCGCCGGTCGGTTGGCCCAGGGTGGAGCCCAAGCGGGGCTTTCAGCGTTGAGGCCTTCCCGGAAACGCTGAAAGGCCGCAATGCCGCGCTTGTCTTCCATCGCCCTGAAGGGCGTGCTCGCCGCCCTTCTCGTCACGTCGGCCGGCGGCCTGAGCGGATGCGACCGACCTCAGAGCCAAGCCAGCTCCGGCGCGGCGCGCGCGCTGACGGACGAACAGGCAAAGGTGCTGCTGGCGGCGCTGGCCGAGGCGCCCAGCCACGGCTTCCGGTCCGGTGCGTTCGGCGAACAGGGCCTGGCCGAGCGGCTGAAGACGCACGATGCCGGCGCCCGGGTCCAACTGCGCGCCGCGGCGCTGGCCTACGCGCGGGCGCTGCACGGGCGCG
>CBHTUE010000206.1:0-9278 GCA_966096115.1 uncultured Phenylobacterium sp. | reverse complement strand
TCCCGCCCGTCGGGGAGGACCCCCTCTGTCGGCACTCGCCGACAGCACCCCCAACGGGGGAGCGACTTTGCCGCGCGCTTAGAAGTCGACCGTCGCGCCGATGAACAGGAAGCGGCCGAGGGCGTCGTAGACCTGCGGCCAGGTGTTGCCGTTGCAGGGGCCGGCCGGGCAGTTGGACGAGCCGTTCAGCGGCGGGTCCTTGTCGAAGATGTTGTTCACGCCGGCGCGGAAGTTGATGTTGTCCTTCACCGTCCAGCTCATCGACAGGTCGAAGTAGTCGCGGCTGGCGAGCACCCGGTCGGTCGCGTACTGCAGGCCGGTGTTGTTCAGCTGCGGATCGGCGTCGTAGGCGTCCAGGCGCACCTTGCTGAAGTGGCGCCACTGCAGCGCGACGCTGAAGTCCTTGAACCAGTCGCCGTATTCGAACGGCGTGGCCCAGCTGACCCGCAGCTTGTTGCGCCACTTGGGGTTCGGCGAGCTGAGGCCGCCGGACACCGAGCAGATGGTGCCGTAGAGGCCCGCGCAGTCGAAGTAGGGGTCCTTGGGCAGCGACTGGATCGCCAGATCCTTCAGGTAGGTGCCGACGAAGTTGATCGTCAGGCCGCCCATGTTGTCCATGCCCAGCCGCTCGAAGTCGAAGCGGTAGTTGGCGTTGAAATCGACGCCCTTGGTGCGCAGCGCGCCGGTGTTCAGCGTGGTGTCCTGCACGAAGCCATTGGGGGACAGCCACAGAGAGCCGGCGCCGTCGCGGTGGACCAGGTTGCAGAAGAACGGGTCGCTGGTCTGGACGCAGCGGTTGATGATCACGTCCGCGCCGATGCCCGAGATGTACTTCTTCACCTTGATGTCGAAGTAGTCGACCGAGAAATTGAAGCCCGGCAGCATGGTGGGCGTGAACACCGCGCCGAGGGTCAGCGTGTTGCTGGTCTCGGGGTCGAGGTTCGGGTTGCCGCCGACCTGGCCGTTGTACTGGTTGGCCGGGTTCTTCTCGATGGCCAGGACCTGGGCGGTAGTCAGCTTGAAGAGGCTGGCGCACTTGGCGACCAGCGGATTGGCGGCGCTGAGGCCGGCGCAGGGGTCCTGCGTGCCGTCCAGCACCACGTTCTGCGGGCTGAAGAGCTCCAGCACGTTGGGCGCGCGGACGGCGCGGTTGTAGCCGCCGCGCAGGCGCACGCCCTCCACCGGCTCCCAGTCGCCGCCGATCTTGTAGGTCGAGGTCGTGCCGACCGACGAATAGTCGGAGTAGCGGTAGCCCAGCTCCAGCTGAAGGCGGTGGAAGAACGGCTGGTCCTCGATGAGCGGGACGCGCGCCTCGGCGAAGCCTTCGTAGACGTCGAAGGCGCCGTTGACCGGCGGCGCGGCGCCGCCGGCGCCGTTCAGCAGGCCCGCCGACGAGACGAAGTCGGAGGTGAAGTCCAGATTCTCGCGGCGGTACTCGGCGCCGATGGCGATGCCGACCCCGTCCTTCGCCCAGGGGCTCTTGACCCCGTAGTCGCCCAGCTGGCCGGACAGCGAGAAGCTGGCCAGGCGCTCGGCGGTGTTGCCGCTGGTGAAGCTGGGGGTTTCCAGGAAGTCGAGGGCGGCCTTGGTGACGCCGCCGTTCATCCAGATGTTGTAGGGCACGCAGGCCGGGTTCGTGCCGTTTAGGGCGGCCAGGCAGGCCGGCTGGCCGGCGGCATTGCGGCCCACCAGCAGCGACTGCTGGATGAGCGCGGTCTGGAAGAAGCCGCCGGTGATCCCCTTGAAGCCGACCGTGCCGTACTGGAGGAAGAAGTCGTAGCTCCAGTTGTCGTTGAGCGAGCCGCGCAGGCCCACGACATAGCGGTAGTCGGTGTGGCGGAAGTCCGTGGTGCGGCCGCCGCCCTCGACGTTGCGCCGCGCGACCGTGAGCGAGCGGGTGGCCGCCGTGCCGGCGTCGGCGCCGCAGAGGGTGGTGAGCTGCTGGGCCGAGGCCAGCGCGTTGTTGCAGTTGATGTTGAACGTGCCGGCGAAGACGCCGCCCGGCGCGATCTGGGCGACCGAGCGGTCGTCCATGAACATCAGGTCGGCGTAGACCTCGGCCCACGGCGCGACCTCGTAGTGGGCGAAGGCGCCCATGCCGTAGCGCTCGTCCGGCCGCATGTAGAAGTTGGTCGGGCCGAAGTTGTAGACGTCGCGCGCCGCCACCCGGGGCCGGAACTGCTGGGCCGATGAGGTGATGTCGACCACGAAGCTGCCGAACCGCGCCGGGAAGGCCGTGCCTGACCCGCCGCAGCCGGCGGCCAGGAAGGTGGACCCGGAGTTCAGGGTGCAAGACGAGTAGTCGCGGGCGCCTTCCAGGATCGGGTTGTTCTGGCGGTAGGTGGCGTAGGCGGTGATGTTGCCCTTGGAGTCGGCGCTGTTGGCGCCGATCACCAGGGTGACCTGGGTGCCGTCGCCGTCGCGGACGTTGTGCTTGGGCAGGCCGAAGAACTGCGGGCTGGCCGAGCGGGCCTGCGACTGGCGGACCACATCGGCGATGCTGCTGCCGTTGTCGTGCTGGTAGGTCGAGTAGTTGGCGTCGACGCGGACGCCCTCGAAGTTCTTGGTCATGATGAAGTTCACGACCCCGGCCACGGCGTCGGCGCCATAGACCGCCGAGGCCCCGCCGGTCAGCACGTCGACGCGCTCGACCAGGGCGGTGGGGATGAAGTTCACGTCGGCGGCCAGGCCGATCGGCGTGGAGGCCGGGTCGCCCGGCATCAGGCGGCGGCCGTCGATCAGCACCAGGGTTCGCGAGACCCCCAGGCCGCGGAGGTTCAGGGTGGCGGTGCCGGTGGCGCCGTTGGAGATCGACGCGCCCTGGGCGGCGAAAGCCTGGGGCAGCTGGTTGATCATGTCCTCGACGCGGGTGACGCCGGACGCCTTGATCTCGGCGGCGGTCACCGCGGTGACCGGGCTGACGCTCTCCAGGTTCGGCGATGGAATGCGCGTGCCGCCGGACGCCTTGATCGCGGGGGCGGTCACGGCGGTGACGGGGCTGAGGCTCTCCCGGTTCGGCGACGGGCTGCGCGTGCCGGTGACGCCGACTTCCTGGACCTCCTCGGTGGTCGCCGCGGCGGTGGCGGCGAACGCCGGCCCCGCCAGGGCTACCCCGCAGATCATCGAAGACGCCAGAAGGCGCGCGCGTACAGTTTGCTTGTTCACGATCAAATCCCCTCCGCGGTCGGCCACCGAGGGCGGCCCCGCATCCCCACTTGAGAGTTTCAGCCCCTGTGACGGGGCCCGGTGATCGCGAGTTAGGTTTGGGTCACAAAAGGGGTCAATCGACGCCAGGGCAACGGCCGTTGCGGTCATCGCAACACACTGGATATACGGGGTTTTTCCGACGTTTTGCGGCGGTTCGGCGGCCCGTCGGGCGGGCTTTTTGCAACGGTTGTGTTACGTGCGCAACAGGCCGCCGGGCGGGTCCGGCCGGTTGATCGCCGCGGTGGTCAGCGCCAGGTCGAAATAGCGGCGCAGGCGGGTAAGCGCCTGGGGCTTCACCGAGGCGCGGCGCTGGCGCTGGTCGATGAGCCCGGCGGCGGCCAGGACGCCCAGGTGATGGCTCACGTTGACCCGCGGCAGGGCCATGCGGCGCGCCAGTTCGCCCGCCGCGGCGGGGCCGGCGACCAGGCGCTCCAGCAGCTGGCGGCGCACGGGATCGGCGAGCGCGCGGAACAGCTCGGCCGGCGCGTCGGACGCTTCGGCGAGCCAGGGCTCGTGCGGGGTGTCCACGCTCAGGCCGATCGCGAACGCGGCGCGGCGGGCGGGGCGGCCTCGAGCGCGTGCAGGCGGCGCGACATGGCGAACCGCTCGCGCAGCCAGCCCTCGCCCACCGAGGCCTCGAACCACAGCCGGTCGAAATAGGTGCGCAGCTGGGGCAGCGGCTCGACGACGGCCACCAGCAGCCCGTCCTCCTCGGCCACCAGGCCGGCGTCCTTCAGCACCCGCACGTGGTGCGAAACCGCGGGCCGGGTCACGGGCACGGCGGCGGCCAGGCCGGAGATCCGCGACGGCCGCGCCAGGATGCGCTCGTAGAGGTCGCGCCGGGTGGGATCGCCCAGGGCGTCGAGGACGGCGCCGATCGCGTCGATCATCGTTGAGCTCCCGCCGCGCGCAACGGCTTGACGACGGACGGCGCGATCATGGGCGGCTCGCCAGACGCCGTCGCGCGCAGCTGGCTGAGGAAGCGGCGGAGCGCCGGGTTGTCGTGGTCGTTGCGCCAGGCGGCCACCAGGCGGAGCGCCGCGGGCGGTCCAGGCAGCGGGGAGAACGCGATGGCCGCCCGCGTCGCCTGGGCCACGCTCTGCGGCACGACGGCGTGGCCGGCGCCGGCCGCGACCAGGCCCAGGACGCCGTCGTGGCTGGTCATCTGCACGCGGACGCCGGCGCGGGAGCCGCCACGGTCGCTGACCAGGCGCTGGATCCGCGCCCAGTCGTCGCCGGCGGCGCACAGCACCGGGGCCTGGCCCAGCGCCTCGTCCGAGGCGTCCAGCGGCCGCGCGAGCAGCCAGGGCTCGGACCAGAGGCAGAGGCTGTCGAGGCCGGGCGGGGCGTCCTCCGCGTCGATCAGGATGGCGTCCAGCTCGCGGTCGAGGACGGTGGCGACCAGCTCGGCGGCGGAGCCGGCGCGCAGTTCCAGCTCCACGTCGAAGGCCGATCGGCGGTAGGTGCGCAGCATCGCCTCGGCCGGGCCGGCGGTGAGCGGCCAGACGTGGCCCAGGCGCAGGCGGCCCACCTCGCCGCGCCCGGCGGCGCCGGCGCGGACGGCGGCCTTGGTCAGCAGTTCGAGGGCGCGCGAGACATCTGACAGGAAGCGCTCGCCAGCGCCCGTCGTGCGCGCGCCTCCGGGGGTGCGCTGGAACAGAGAGACGCCGAGCGCGTCCTCCAGGGCCAGCACCCGGCGCGACAGCACCGAGGCGTTGACGCCCAGCACCTCCGAGGCGCGGCGGAAGCCCAGGTGCTCGCGCACCATCAGCGCCGAGCGCAGGGCGGCGATATCCTGGGCCGCGGACGCTTCGGCGCTGCGTTTCATCGCGCGCCCCTCGCCGGCCGCGAGAGGACGAAGGCCGCCGCCAGCGCCAGGCCCACATGGGCGCAGATGTCGAGCACGGACAGGCCGCCCTTCCACCCCCCGGCGCCCGGGAAGCGGAGCGGCAGCACGATGCGGTACATGACCCCGTAGAGGATCACGCCGTACAGGAGTGCGAAGACCAGCCACCGCCGATAGAGGATCGGCAGCCGCGTCGCCGCCAAGGCGTAGGCGCCGGCCATGCAGGTGGCGATGCCGAAGTGGGTCAGGACGCCCAGCGCGGCCGTGGCGAGACCGCCCTCGCCCGCCGCCTTGCCGATCCAGCCCGAGGCCACGCCCTGCCAGACCTTGAGCACGCTGCGGCCGCTCGCGATCCCCATGACAGAGGCGTAAACGAGATCGACCGCGCCGCCCGCGAGGCCGGCCGTCACAATGCGGGACGCGAGGTCACGGGCCGGCAACGACGCGACGGATGGTGATACGGCGGCGGTCATCGAACGGGCCTCCTGTGACGAGTGGACGTTGCCGCCCCCGTCGGCCGGCCGTCGCGCACGTTCGGAGGGCCCGGAGCACAATCGGATGATGACGCGCCGATAACCGGCGGTTGCGCTTTGACTTTGCAGGCGGCTGGCGTTCGTCTTGCAGTGAGGACGTCCGCATGACCTACCCGTTCAAGTTCAGTGAGTTCGGCGAGCCCGCCCTCACCTTCGGCCGCCGCCGCGAGTGGGGCCCGCTGGCCGCCACCGAGGTGCACGCCGAGCCTGGCCGCTATCCGGGCGCGGTGATGCCCGACCACCGGGTGATCTTCTACCTGACGCCCGCGGTGCCCACGGACTGCGCCTGCGAGGGCGTGCAGCAGCGGCGCATCGGCGCGCCGGCCGACTTCGACATGGTCCCGGGCGGGGCCAGCGGCTTCTGGGAAGACCACCTGCCGTGCGACATGATCTCGGTGCGGCTGGCCCCCGGCCTGGTCGCCTCCACCGCCGAGGCGCTGTCACTGCCGAACGACCTGGCCCCGCGCCTCGGCGCCCGCGACCCGCTGGTCGAGCATGTGGTGCGCGCGCTGATGGCCGAGCTGGAGGCGCCGGAGCCGGCCGGCCGGATCTACGCCGACGGCCTGGCCGTGGCGCTGGCCACCCGGCTGCTGCAGAACTTCGCCGCGATCGGGATGGCCGGGCGGCAGACGCTGTCGAAGCCGCAGGTGCGTCGCATGGTCGACTTCATCGAGGCCAACCTGGAGGCCGACCTCACCCTGGAGCAGCTGGCCGAGGTGGTCGGCGTCAGCATCCCGCACCTGACCACCCTGTTCCGCCGCACCATGGGCCAGTCGGTGCACGCCTATGTCATGGAGCGCCGCGTGCAGCGGGCGCGCGACCTGTTGCTGAGGCGCGAGATGAGCATCGCCGAGGTCGCGCTGGAGACCGGCTTCGCCCACCAGAGCCACCTGGCCCGCTGGATGCGCCGCCTGCTGGGCGTGACGCCGTCCGAGGTGCAGCGGGCCTAGGTCTTGATCTTGTAGCCCACGCGGAACATCCACAGGCAGGTCCAGCCCAGGGCCAGCATCAGGGCGCCGGTAAGCGCGACGCCGACCGCCAGGTTGCCCTCGGCCCGGCCGATGAAGCCATACCGGAAGCCGTCGATCAGGTAGAAGATCGGGTTGAAGTGGCTGAACGTCCGGAACGGCTCCGGCAGCTTCTCGACCAGATAGAAGGTCCCCGAGAGGAACGTCATCGGCATGATGACGAAGTTGGTGACCGCGGCCATGTGGTCGAACTTCTCGCTCCACAAGCCGGCCATGATCCCTAGGAAGCCCATGATCATTGCGGCCGAGAGGCCGAAGTAGAGCACGGCCCAGACCTGGGCGAGCGGCAGGCGGGCGAACGGCAGCACCGCGGCCAGGCTGATCACGCCCACGAAGATGCCGCGGGTGGCGGCGCCCGCCCCGAAGCCGATGAGCAGTTCCACCGGGGTCAGCGGCGGGGTCATGAAATCGCCCATCAATCCGTTGAACTTGGCCTGCAAGAGGGACGATGACGAGTTCGCGAAGGCGTTGCCCAGGATTTGCATCATGATCAGGCCGGGCGCCACGAAGGTCCCGTAGGCCACGCCGTGGACGTCGCGTCCGCCGCCGACCGCCACCACGAACACCAGCATGTAGAGCAGCGCCGTCACCACCGGCGCGGCCAGCGTCTGCATGCCCACCTTGAAGAAGCGCCGGACCTCGCGGACGTAGAGGGTCCGCAACCCCAGCCAGTTCACGCCCTCGTAGACCCGCGGCTGCGGCGGAAGGGCGGCTTCGACGATCGGCATGTCTCGCATGGCCGAGATGTGCCCCCCCATCGTGCGCAGCGCAAGAGAGGGGCGCGGCAACCTCTCCCGCGGGGCCGGGCTTGGGCGGCGCGTCGGCGCCGTCCGATTTAACCGCTGAGATCGCAGAGATTGCGCAGAGGGCGCAGAGACACCGAGCTCTCTGCGTCCTCAGCGAGACCTCCGCGCCCTCTGCGGTTTCATGCGGCTGCGCCGCTCGCGCCGCGAACACCATCGGCCCTGCGCGACCGCGACAAAGCGACTCACTTGGGACGCAACATCTAGTTCCCTGTGGAGAACGTGATGGCGCCTATTGTGGCCGTTAGCCGTTTGTTTACTACTGATGGTGGTTGGTGAAGGGCGAGTTAGCCATGCACCACAAGATGTTGATGCCGGCGCCGCTCGGGGGCGCGCCGGACCAGTGGGGAGGCGAGGTCAAAATGGGCTGGACCGACGAACGCGTCGAACTCCTGAAGAAGCTCTGGCAGGACGGCTTGTCCGCCAGCCAGATCGCCAAACAGCTAGGCGGGGTCACCAGAAACGCCGTCATCGGCAAGGTCCACCGGCTGGGCCTGTCGGGCCGCGCCACGCCGTCGAAGCCGCAGCGGACCGTCTTCAAGGCCCCGCGTCCGGCGCGCCAGATCGCCGCCGCGCCGTCGGCCCCGCGCCGCCTGGCCGAGCCGGTCTCGGCCCACCCGGCCCCGGCCCCGGTGCGCTACGTCGACGAGACGCCGGGCACGGCGACCGTGCTGACCCTGGGCGCGCACATGTGCAAGTGGCCGATCGGCGACCCGTCGCTGGACAGCTTCACCTTCTGCGGCCGCCGCTCCGAGGAGAACGGCCCCTACTGCCACGAACACGCCTCGGTGGCCTACCAGCCGGCCCAGGCGAAGAAGAAGTCCAGCGCCGCCGAGCTCGCCCGGAGCCTGCGCCGCTACATCTGAGATCCGCCTGAGGGAGGCGGTCCGACTATCCGTTGGGGATGGAGGGCGCGTCCGGAGCCGAAGCTGCTGCAGCCTCCGGTCCCGGACGCGCCCTTTTCTTTTGGGTCGCGCGATGAAGCGCCCTTACCTTGAGCCCTGATGACCGACGCCGCCCCGATCCTCGACGAAACCGGCAACGCCAAGCCCTACTCCGTCTCGGAGCTGGCGTTCGCGCTGAGGCGGACGCTGGAGGACTCCTACGGCTTCGTACGGCTGCGGGGCGAGCTCAGCAAGGTCACGCACCACTCCAATGGCCACGTCTACCTGACCCTGAAGGACGACCGCGCCGCCATCGACGGGGTGGTGTGGAAGGGCAGCGTGCGGGGGCTGTCGGTGCGGCCCGAGCACGGGCTGGAAGTGATCGTCACCGGCAAGATCACCACCTATCCGCAGGGGTCCCGCTACCAGATCGTCATCGAGACGATGGAGGTGGCCGGGGTCGGCGCGCTGCTGGCGCAGTTGGAGCGCCTGAAGCAGAAACTCGCCGCCGAGGGGCTGTTCGAGAGTTCGCGCAAGCAGGCGCTGCCGGACATGCCGGCGGTGATCGGGGTGATCACCAGCCCGACCGGCGCGGTGATCCGCGACATCCTGCACCGCATCCGCGACCGCTGGCCGTGCCGGGTGATCGTCTGGCCGGTGGTGGTGCAGGGCGATGCGGCGGCCGCGCAGGTGGCGAACGCCATCCGCGGGTTCGCGGCGCTGGACGGGGCGGGGAAGGTCCCGCGGCCCGACCTGCTGATCGTGGCGCGCGGCGGCGGGTCGGTGGAGGACCTGTGGCCGTTCAACGACGAGGCGCTGGCGCGAACCGTGGCCGCGTGCCCCATCCCGCTGATCAGCGCGGTGGGGCACGAAACCGACACCACCCAGATCGACGTAGTCGCCGCCCGCCGCGCGCCGCCCCCGACCGCGGCCGCCGAGATGGCGACGCCCGTGCGGAGCGAGCGGAAGGGCCTGAT
>CBHTUE010000205.1:0-9278 GCA_966096115.1 uncultured Phenylobacterium sp. | reverse complement strand
CCCCGCGCCTTAGAGGTCGAGCCCATGAGCCGCAAACCCCTCATCCTCGGCCTGGGCGGGACCATCCGCGCGGGGTCGTCCACCGAAAAGGCGCTGGTCTGCGCGCTCAGCCGCGCCGAGGCGCTGGGGGCGGAGACGCGGCTGCTGGGCGGGGAGTTCCTGGGCTCGCTGCCGATCTTCGACCCGCGGCCGACGCCGCCGACCCCGGCTCAGCTGCAGCTGGCCGACGCGGTCCGCGCGGCGGACGGGATCATTGTCGCCAGCCCGGGCTACCACGGCTCGATCTCCGGCGTGATCAAGAACGCGCTCGACACCCTGGAGCTGACTGGCAAGGACGCCGATCCCTACCTGACCGGCAAACCGGTCGGCACGGTGATCACCGCCGCGGGCGGCCAGGCGGGTGGCACCACCTTGATGACGCTGCGCGCGATCATACATGCCTTGAGGGGCTGGCCGACGCCGTTCGGCGCGGCCCTCAACACGGCCGCCGACCTGTTCGACCCGGCCGGGGCCTGCAAGGACGAGAAGGACGCCTGGCAGCTCGACACCGTCGCCGAGCAGGTCATGGAGTTTGCGCACATGCGCGTGGCGCACCTGAAGACAAGCGCGGGGATAGACGCATGAAGAAGCCCTACATCGTCGGCTCGTCCCCCGATCCGGACGGCGTCCACGGCGCCATCAGCCCGATCGAGGACATCATCGAGGACGCCCGCAACGGGCGGCCCTACATCCTGGTCGACGCCGAGGACCGCGAGAACGAGGGCGATGTCATCATCCCGGCCCAGTTCGCGACGCCGGAACAGATCAACTTCATGGCCAAGCACGCCCGCGGCCTGATCTGCCTGTCGATCACCGCCGAGCGGGCGCGCCAGTTGCGCCTGCCGCCGATGGCCACCGACAACCAGTCCGGCCACGGCACCGCCTTCACCGTCTCGATCGAGGCGCGCGAGGGGGTCACCACCGGCATCTCGGCGCACGACCGGGCGCACACGGTGGCGGTCGCTATCGACCCGACCAAGGGCGTCGACGACGTCGTCTCGCCGGGTCACGTTTTCCCTCTGGTCGCCAAGGACGGCGGCGTCCTGGTCCGCGCCGGCCACACCGAGGCCGCGGTCGACATCAGCCGCATGGCCGGCCTGAACGCGGCCGGCGTGATCTGCGAGATCATGAAGGACGACGGGTCCATGGCCCGCCTGCCGGACCTGGTCGCCTTCGCCCAGTTGCACGGGCTGAAGATCGGCACCATCGCCGACCTGATCGCCTATCGCCGCCGCACCGAACGCCAGGTGGAGCGGGTGCTGGAGACGCCGTTCGACAGCGCGTACGGCGGCCGCTTCCGGATGGTCATCTACCGCAACTCGATCGACCAGACCGAGCACGTGGTCCTGACCAAGGGCAAGATCGATCCCGAGAAGCCGACCCTGGTGCGCATGCACCGCGTCGACATGGCCACCGACATGCTGGGCGCCATCGAGGCGCGCCGCGAATACGTGCCCCGGGCGCTGCGCCAGCTGGACGCCTTCGACGGCGCCGGCGTGGCGGTGTTCATCCGCGACTCCAACCCGCACTGGCTCTCCGAACGCTACGGCCAGCCGCAGGCCGACCACTCCGAGAACGTGCTGCGCGACTACGGCATCGGCGCCCAGATCCTGCTGGACCTGGGCGTGCGCGACATGCTGCTGCTCACCTCGTCCCAGACCGTCCTGCCGGGCTCCGCCGGCTACGGCCTGAAGATCGTGGGCCGGGTCCCACTGGCGTAGCCTTCCTTTCCAGCGAAGCTGGAGAGGGGGACCATCGGCCGAAGAGCCGATGGTGGAGAGGCAAGCCTCAAACTCTGCGGATCGATCGATCGCCCGAATGGCTCAGCGGTCGCCTGGGCGTCCTCGCGGATTGGTCATTCCCTCTCCACCACGCGCTCTTCGGCGCGCGGTCCCCCCCTCCCACGCAAGCGTGGGAAAGGAAGGTCACACCCCTCTCACGCGAGCCCGCTAGGCGCGCGGCGAAAAGGAGGGCAAGCTTCACCGCAGCCAAGCGCGCTCGCCCCTCGTAGATCTAGGGCGTGCGCGCAAACGCCACGCACCCGTGACTTGTGTGCCCGTGCGCGTTCTCTTAGGGAAATTAAGGGGATGGGTACGCGTAGAGTTCGAAGATGCCCATCGAGACCAGCCCAGATCTGCTGACCTTCGCCGGCCTTGAGCCGCAGGCTCACGTGCAGCTCACGACCGTCATCGACGACGGTGTCGGCCCCTCGTACCTGAACGCCGACGAGCGGGCCGGCGCGAACGTCAACGGCAAGGACAGCTTCACGATCGACCGGGCGGGCCTGCAGCTCACCGGCTTCGACGCGGCGACGATGCAGCCGTCGCCCGGCTGGGGTGGGACCGCAGGCCAGGCCTTCACCGTCACCTACGCCTTCCGGGCCAGCGCACCGAGCCGCATGCCCAGCGACACCGACGGCTTCCAGCGCTTCAACGCCACCCAGATCTACCAGGCCGAGCAGGCGCTGCTGGCCTGGTCCGACGTCGCCAACATCACCTTCCAGCGCATGGGCAACGGCCAGGAAGGCGAGACTGCCTATTCCGACCAGGCCGCCATCCTGTTCGGCAACTACTCCTCGGGCGAAACCGGCTCGGCCGCCTTCGCCAACTATCCCGGCTCGACCTCGCCGTTCAGCTCGTCGGGCGACGTGTGGGTGAACATCACCGCAGGATCCAACGCCTTCCCGAGCCTGGGCAACTACGGCGCCCAGGTGCTGGTGCACGAGACCGGCCACGCCATCGGCCTGGCCCATCCCGGCGACTACAACGCCTCGGCCAACGCCACGATCACCTACGCCAACGACGCGGAGTATTACGAGGACTCCCGCCAGTACACGGTGATGAGCTACTTCTCGGAGAGCAACACCGGGGGCAGCTACGGCGGCCGCTACGCCGCCGCGCCGCAGCTGGATGACATCCGCGGCGCCCAGTACGAGTACGGCGCCAACATGAGCACGCGGACCGGCGACACGGTCTACGGCTTCAACTCCAACACCGACCGCGAGTGGTACACGGCGTCGTCGTCGTCCTCGCGGGTGATCTTCGCGGTCTGGGACGCCGGCGGCCGCGACACCCTGGACTTCTCCGGTTACTCGCAGCCGGGGCTGATCGACCTGCGCGAAGGCAACTTCTCCAACGTCGGCGGCCTGGTCGGCAACGTCGCCATCGCCCAGGGCGCGCGGATCGAAAACGCCGTCGGCGGTTTCGGCGCGGACACCCTCATCGGCAACGCGCTGGACAACCAGCTGAGCGGCAACAGCGGCGGGGACTCGGTCACCGCCGGCGCCGGCAACGACACCATCGACGGCGGCTCGGGCACGAACTACCTGCGCGGCGACGACGGCAACGACTCCATCGTCGGCGGGACGGGCTTCGACGACATCAACGGCAACATGGGCAACGACACCCTCGTCTCCGGCGGCGGCGACGACTGGGTGGTCGGCGGCAAGGACAACGACAGCCTGGTGGGCAGCGCCGGCCAGAACCTGGTCTACGGCAACCTGGGCAATGACACCCTCGACGGCGGCGCCGGGAACGACATCGTCCGCGGCGGCCAGGACAACGACAGCATGGTCGGCGGCGCCGGCGACGACTTCATGTCCGGCGACAGGGGCGACGACACGATGGTCGGCGGGACCGGCGCCGACATGTTCCACAGCTTCACCGGCGCCGGCATCGACCGCGTGCTCGACTTCAGCCTGGCCCAGGGCGACAAGGTCCAGCTCGATCCCGGCACCGTGTTCAGCGTGGACCAGGTCGGCGAGGACACGGTGATCACGCTCGGCAGTTCCTCGGACCAGGTGATCCTGGTGGGGGTGCAGATGTCGACGCTGACCCCCGGTTGGATCTTCGGCGCCTAGAACCTTCCCACCCGGCGGCATCCGGCCTATACAGAAATCCTCACCCGCCCGGCCGCAAGGCCGGGCGCCTTCGTTTCCGGACGTAAGAAAATGACCAATATCCTGATGCCCAAGGCCACCGCCGTCTGGCTGGTGGACAACACGTCGCTCACCTTCGACCAGATCGCCGACTTCTGCGAACTGCACCCGCTGGAGGTGAAGGGCATCGCCGACGGCGAAGTGGCGCGCGACATCCGCGGCGCCGACCCGATCGCCAACGGCCAGCTGAACCGCGAAGAGCTGGACGCGGCCGAAAAGAACCCGAACTACCGGATGAAGGCCCAGAAGAGCCGGCACGCCGAGCTGCTGAAGCCGGTGAAGAAGGGCCCGCGCTACACCCCGGTGTCGCGCCGCCAGGACCGTCCCGACGCCATCGCCTGGTTCCTGCGCAACCACCCGGAAGTGGCCGACAGCCAGGTCGCGCGCCTGCTGGGCACCACCAAGGCCACCATCGACCAGGTGCGCAACCGCCAGCACTGGAACTCGGCCAACATCAAGCCGGTCGACCCGGTGACGCTGGGCCTCGCCACCCAGCTGGAGCTGGACGCGGTGGTGCGCAAGGCGGCCGACAAGAAGGCCAAGGACGACGCCCGCCGCGGCATCGTCGAGCCGGAAGGCGCCACCCTCAAGCCCGCGTCGGAGACCGGCGCCGTCGAGGCCGAGCCGGAACACGACGAGCCCGAGCACGACCACGAGCCCGAACTCGCCAGCGTCTTCGCCGACGATCACGGCGACGACGACGAGGACTAGGAGCGACCGCTCCCAAAATTCGTCATTCCCCGGCTTGTCCGGGGGACCCATTGACACCGACCGATGAAATCGGCCCGCAGCGTCACCGCTGAGCGAATGCCTTCACGGCTCACGCAAAATGGGTCCCCCGGACAAGCCGGGGGATGACGGTCAGAAAATACAACGACGAGCGCGGAGGCCGATCGCGGTCTCCCCACCCGCCTGAAGCTTCGCGTCATCCATCCTCCCCGTGACGGGGAGGGATGAACTCAGTGCATGTGCCCGCGAAGAGTCTCGATCTCTTCCTTCAGCCTGAGCTTCTGTCGCTTGAGTTCCTTCAGCTTGATGTCGTCGGCGTAGGGCCTGCGCAATTCGTCCTGGATGGCCTGTTCCAGGGACTGGTGGCGGGATCCGAGTTCACGGATCCGGGCATCTAACGCCATGGCGGGACACCTCCTCGCTGTTGGTTGGCAGTTCAGTGAACACCCGCTTCCCGCCGCTGTCAGATCACATATGTTTGCACGCGAGGCCCTGGAACGGGGTCGAGTCGCGCGATGTTGGGGACCCCACCGGATGGCCAGGACAGAAAAGCCTCGCCTGATCGTGGGCGTGTCGGGCGCATCCGGCATCGTTCTGGGGCTGCGGGCGCTGGACGCCTGCCGCGAGCTCGGGATCGAAAGCCACCTGGTCATGAGCCGCTCCTCGGCGCTGACCCTGGCCCAGGAGACCGAGCTCAGCCTCGCCGACGTCCAGGCCCGGGCGGACGTGACGCACAAGGTGGGCGACGTGGGCGCCGCCATCGCCTCGGGCTCGTTCCACACCCTGGGCATGATCGTGGCGCCCTGTTCGGTGCGCACGATGAGCGAGGTCGCCACCGGCGTGACCGCCTCGCTGCTGACCCGCGCCGCCGACGTGACCCTGAAGGAGCGCCGCCCCCTGGTGCTGCTGGTGCGCGAGACGCCGCTGCACCTGGGCCACCTGCGCACGATGGTGAAGCTCACCGAGATGGGCGCGATCATCGCCCCGCCGCTGCCAGCGTTCTATGCCAAGCCGCAGACGCTGGAGGAGATGGTGGACCAGTCTGTAGGCCGGGCCCTGGACCTCTTCGGCCTGTCATGGAAACCGGTCAAACGTTGGGGCGAGGATGTCGGACCCCTCGGCGGCCCCCCGAAAGGTGAAGCGTAGCGATGGCGATCTGGGAGTGGGTGCTGGAGGCCTATGCCCGGCCGGGCGTGCCGGAGGCGTGCCTGACGCTGCAGGACAGCCACGGCCAGAACACCTCCTACCTGCTGTGGGCGGTGCACGCCGAGGTGAAGGACGCCGAGCTGCTGGCAAAGGCCGCCGCGACGACGCGGGCCTGGGATTCGACCGCGCTCACGCCGATCCGCGACGTCCGCCGGGCGCTGAAGGCCCCGATGGAAGGCGTCGACGACAAGGCGCGCCTCGCGTTCCGGGAAGAGGTGAAGGGCCTGGAGCTGACCTCCGAGCGGCTCCTCATGGAGACCCTGGACGCCATGGCCCACCGCGGCGGCGGCGCCCCTGCGCTGGAGGCGCTGGAGGCGGCCTCGGCGGCGTGGGGCAGGCCGGCGCCGGCCGACGCGCTGGCGGCTTTGGCCGCTGCGCTGGGCTAGGATGCTGCTAGACTGTCGGGGCCGATGATCGACTATTCCACCTTCACCGAAGAGGCGCTGCAGGCGCGCCTGCAGGAACTGCTGCAGGACCATTCGGACCTGGACGCCTCGATCCAGGCGCTGTCGCTGGCGCCGCTGCCCGACCTGATCGTCATCGGCCGCCTGAAGCGCAAGAAACTCGCCCTCAAGGACGAGATCGCCCGCATCGAGGACTACCTGACCCCCGACATCATCGCCTAGCTGATGACCGGTCACCCCAACACCTGATCGTCATCCCCCGGCTTGTCCGGAGGACCCATTGACCCCGCTGTTGCCGAGGGATTCGCAGCGGCGCCGCTGCGAGCCTCCTGCGCCGCAGGTGTGAATGGGTCCCCCGGACAGGCCGGGGGATGACGTGTCTTATATTTCAAGGTGTTGGTCGGGCTTGCCCGAGCGGACGCAGGCTCCGCGCTGGCCGCCCTTCGCCGCATCGCCCTGAGCATCTGCCGCGCGACGGCCACGTCCGCTTCTGACGGAGCGCCGGTTGACTCTTCTGTTCCCAGGACTAGAACAAAGTCGGAACAAAAGGAGTCCTAATGCCATGTCCGATTTTCGCGGCAGCAGCCAGCGGCTTGCCGCCCTGCGGGCGAAAGTCGCCGCCATCGAAACCGGTGGGCGGGCGGATGTGGGCGTCCTGGCCTTCGGTGAGGCGGCGCTGGACGAACGCCTGCCCGGCGGCGGCCTGCCCCTGGGGCGCTGGCACGAGATCGTGAGCCCGGGGCTGGAGACCGAGACCGCCGCCGCTCCGGCCGCCTTCGCCGCCCTGATGGGCAGCCCCCTGGCGAAGACCGGCGAGGCGGTGTGGGTGCTGCGGCGCGACGACCTCTGGGCGCCCGGACTGGCGGGGCTGGGCTTCCCGCCCGAACGGCTCATCCAGGTCTGCGCCCGCGACGAGGCCGAGGCGCTCTCGGTGATGGAGGACGCGCTGGCCACTGTCGGCGTCGCCTGCGTGTTCGGCGAGGTCGAGGCGGTGGGCCTGACCGCCGGGCGGCGCCTGCAGCTGGCCTGCGAGAAGCGCGGCGCCACCGGCTTCGTCATCAAGCGCCGTCCCTACGGCGGGACCGCCAAGACCGAGGCGGCCGGCTCGGTGGCCGCCACCCGCTGGCGCGTGGCTTCGGCCCCGTCCGAGCCGCCCGCCGGCGAGTTCGGCCTGGGCGCGCCCCGCTTCCGCGTCGACCTGGAACGCTGTCGCGGCGGGCGCGGCGGCTCATGGATCCTCGAGGCCGATCAGGCCTATTCCTGGGAGGCCAGCGATGTCGCGCATCCTCTGCGCCTGGTCGCCGACCTGGGCGATCGCGAACTGGCGCCGGCGCAACCCGACCACCGACGCGCCGCCTAGTCCCAGCGCCTCTCAGGTCCTCCCTCCCCCTGTGGGGGAGCATCTTGCTTCGAGGCCCCTGGCCCTGATCGAGACCGTGCGGCAGGTCCGCCGGCTGGCGGCCGTCAGCCGGGAGGCGGCGGCGCTGGGTCTCCACGTGGGGCAGAAGGCCACCGACGCCATGGCCCTCTTCCCCGAGCTCCAGACCGCCGAGGCGGAACCGCAAGCCGACGCCGAGGCCCTGACGGCGCTGGTCGACTGGTGCGTGCGCTATTCCCCCGCGGTGGCCGCCGACGCCCCGGACGGCCTGTTCCTGGACATCTCCGGCGTCGACCACCTCTGGGGCGGCGAGGCGGAGCTGATGGCCGACTTCCGCGCGCGGCTGGGGGTCAACGGCCTCAGCTTCCGCCTCGCCATCGCCGATACCCCGGGCGCCGCCTGGGCGCTGGCCCACTACGGCCGCGACGGGACCATCGCCCCGCCCGGCGGGCAGGCTGAACTGCTGAAACCCCTGCCGCCGTCGTCGCTGCGCCTCGATCCCGAGGCCGCCGCGCAGATTGGCCGCCTGGGCCTGCGCCGCCTGGAGCAGATCCTCGGCATCCCCCGCGCGCCCTTCGGCCGCCGCTTCGGGGCGGCGACCTTGGAGCGCCTGGACCAGGCGCTGGGGCGCAGCGCCGAGGCCCTGACCTTCCGCCGGCCGCCGACCCCCTGGATGGCCCGGCTCGCCTTCTTCGAACCGATCAGCGCGCCGGAGGACATGGAGCGCGTCACCACCGACGTCACCGCCAAGCTCTGCGCGCGGCTGGAGGCCGAGGGGCACGGCGCCCGGCGCTTCGAGATCGCCTTCCATCGGGTGGACGGCCGGGCGCTGCCGCTCGCCGTCGGCCTGTCGCTGGCCGGCCGCGACGCCCGGCGCATCAGCCGCCTGTTCCAGCCCAAGCTGGAAACCGTCGACCCCGGCTTCGGCATCGAGTGCGTGACCATCTGCGCCTATGAGGTGGAGCCGGTCTCCGGCCGGCAGGTGCGCATCGAGGCCGGTCTCGCGCCGTCGGTGGAGGACGGCCTGGCGCCGCTGGTGGACCGCCTCGTCAACCGCCTCGGCCCCGAACGCGTCTGGCGCGCCGCGCCGGTCGAGAGCCACGTCCCCGAACTGGCCGTGGGCCGAGACCCGGCCCTCGGCGCGCCGGAGAGCGAGGCGCGCCCCTGGGACCGCGAGACGCCGCGGCCGGTCCGCCTGTTCCGCCAGCCGGAGCCGCTGGAGGACGTCACCAGCCTGCTGCCCGACGAGCCCCCCCGCCGCTTCCGCTGGCGCGGCCGGCTCTACGACGTGGCCCGCGCCGAGGGGCCGGAACGCATCGGCGACGAATGGTGGAAACGCGAGATCGGCGACGTCTCGGTCCTGGACGTCCGCGACTACTACCGCGTGGAGGATGCCGCCGGAGCCCGCTTCTGGGTCTTCCGCGCCGGCCTCTACAGCGCCCCCGAGGCGCCGCCGAAGTGGTGGCTGCACGGCCTGTTCGCATGACCCGCGGTGTACCTCCCACACACCTCCTCTCCCCCCGCGAACCGGAGAGGGAGCAACCGTGTTTAGGGGGTGATGCCGCGCCAGGGTGCTTGCTCGGCC
>CBHTUE010000204.1:0-9382 GCA_966096115.1 uncultured Phenylobacterium sp. | reverse complement strand
TGGCCGTCGATGAAGGCGCGGAGCGCCTCGCTGGCCGAGCGGCCCTCGTCGCGGCAGCGCGCCATGAAGGCCTGCTTGGTCGGATACGGAATGCGGATCTCGAGGGATTCGCTCTTCTTCAGCTTGCGCGGTGCGGACATGGGCGGACCCGGTCAGTTCCAAGTGGCCGGCACGGAACCCGATTTGCCGCGCCAGCACGAGTGAAATCTTGTCCAGACACGCGGCGCCGCTGGTCGCGGTCAGCCCTTGCCGTCGATGTGTTCGCGCATCTGCATCGCCTCGCGCCGCCCGCTCATCAGCCAGCGCATGTCGGCGCCCACGGTGACCAGGTCGAAGCCCTTGCCGATCATCTGCTGGGAATAGGCGACGCTGGAGGTGTGCACGCCGGCCCGGATGCCGGCCCTGCGGCAGGCTCCCAGGATGCGGTCGAAGGCGGCCAGGATCGTCGGGTCCTGGCTGTCCTGCGCCGGCGGCAGGCCCAGCGAGAAGCCCAGGTCCGACGGGCCGATGTAGATGCCGTCCAGGCCGGGCGTGGAGGTGATCTCGTCGGCGGCCTCCAGGGCCTCGGCGGTCTCGATCATCGCGAAGGTCAGGACCTGGTCGTTGGCGTCGCGGTGGTAGTCGGCGCCGGCCACCATCGCCGCGCGGATCGGGCCGAAGCTGCGCTGGCCCAGGGGCGGGTAGCGGGCGGCCTTGATGAACGCCTCGCACTCGGCGCGACTGTTGATCATCGGGCAGATGACGCCATAGGCCCCGGCGTCCAGCGCCTTCATGATCTCGCCCGGCGCGTTCCAGGAGACCCGCACCAGCGGCGTGGCGGCCGAGGCGGTGACCGCCTGCAGCATGGCCACCATCTCCTGGTAGCCGATCAGGCCGTGCTGGGTGTCGATGGTGACCGCGTCCCAGCCCTGGCTGGCGACGGCCTCGGCGGTGAAGGCGCCGGGCATGTTGCACCAGGCGTTGATGACGGGCTTTCCGTCGGCCCAGATCTGGCGCAGGCGGTTGGGGCGCATGGGAGGTTCCTCAGTATTGGCCGTAGCGGCCGCGCACGGAGTCCAGCAGCTTGTCGGGGTCGTAGCCGACGCCGTCCTTGAAGACGATGACCACGTTCTCGATGTCGGCGATGGCCCTGGACGGATCGCCCTTCACCACCACGAGGTCGGCGTTCTTGCCCGCCGCCACCGAGCCGATGCGGTCGGCGAGGCCCAGGTAGGTGGCGCCGTTCAAGGTGGCGATGCGGATGGCTTGCACCGGCGTGAACCCGGCCTCGACCAGCAACTCGACCTCGCGCTGGTCGCCGAAGCCGGGGATGACGCCGCCGTTGCCGGTAGGGTCGGGGCCGGCCAGCAGCAGGCCGCCGGCGTCGGCGAAGGCCTTCTCCATGGCCATGGTGTTGGTCAGCGCCTTCAGGCCGTTGGCGGTGGCCTCGCGCGGGGCCGAGGCGGCGCGGTTACGGGCATAGAGGTAGGCCTCGCGCGCCTCGGGCGTCAGGACGGCCATGGCCCGAGGGTTCAGCGGGACGCGGTAGGCGACCCGCTGCTCAAACACCGGCAGCGTCGAGGTGACCGCCACCTTCCTGGCGATCAGCTGGCGGATGAGGGCGGAGCCCTCGGCGCTGGCCGGGGTCATACGCAGGATAGTCGGTTCGCCCGAGGTCGTCGGGCAGACGTCGGGCTGCTTGCCGGGGTCGAGTTGGGTGTTGACGTAGAAGCCGTGCTCCAGGTCGTCGATGCCCAGGTCGGCGGCCTCGGGATAGGTGACCGAGCACAGGTGGCCGGTGACCTTCAGGCCGCGCTTGTGGGCCTCCTGGATCGCCGCGCCCAGCTCCGCGCGGGTGATGTTCATATAGGCCTTGAATGAGGTCGCGCCCTGGTCGGCCCAGAACGCCACGGTCTTCCGCGCGTCCTCGGCGTCCTTCAGCTGGTGCATCTGGATGAAAGGGCTGTTGGCGCCCTCGAGGTAGGGCGCGGTGACGTCCAGGTGCGGGCCCGGCAGGGCGCCCCTGTCGATCATCTGCTTGAGATTGAGGTCGGCGTAGGGCTCGACGCTGCCGGTGGTGCGCATCGTGGTGACCCCTGCGGCCAGGTAGAGGCGCGGGGCCGAGAAGGTCATCTGCGGCACGACCAGCGGCGGGTCGGAATGGCCGGCCGCGTCGGCGTTGGGCCGGGCGATGTAATAGAGGTGGTCGTGCATGCCCACGAGGCCGGGCATGACGGTGTGGCCCTGCAGGTCGATGATCTTGTCGTCGGGGCCGGGGCCGATGCGGGTGGTCATCCCGTCCAGCACGCCCTGGATCTTGCCGTCCGCGATGACGACGATGCGGTTCTCGAGCGGCGGGGCGCCGGTCCCGTCGATGACGCGGACGCCCATCAGGAAGACGCGCGGCGCCTTCACCTTCACGAAGGGCTGGACGGCGGCCGACGGCTCGGCGGGCGGGGCCAGGATGTTCGGCGGCGGGGGCGGTGCGGCCTTGGCCGAGCCGGCGGCCAGCGCGGCGGCGAACAGCAAACCTGCGAACATGGCGGCCCTCCTGAACTCCGGAGGGATCAATTGCGTGCGCCGCCGGTGTCCGCAACACTCGTCACAGACTGGGGAGTCGGGAAATGCGGGCGGGGACCATCGCGCTGATCGCGGCGCTGCTGGCGGCGGGCGCCGCCGAGGCCGCGCCCCAAGGGGCTGCGAAGGCCTGGGACGTACGCATCCGGCGCGACGAATGGGGCGTGCCGCACGTGCTGGGCAAGACCGACGCGGACGCCGCCTACGGCCTGGCCTACGCCCAGTCGGAGGACGACTTCGCCACCCTGCAGGAGGCGGTGTTCACCGCCCGCGGGCGGCTGGCGGAGCTGACCGGGCCGGCGGGGCTGGAGAGCGACTACCTGGTGGCGCTGCAGGACGTCTGGGGGACGGTGCGGCGCAAGTACGCCGGTGGGCTGGACCCGCACACCAAGGCGGTGATGGAGGCCTATGCCGCCGGGGCCAACCTCTATGCGGCCAAGCACCCGGAGAAGGTCGCGCCGGGGCTGGGGACCATCACCGGCCAGGACCTGGCGGCCAGCGTCGTTTATCGCGGCCCCACCTTCTACGGCCTGGACGACGTGTTCCGCCGCACGATGCGGCCGACGAGCCGCAAGGTGGCCGAGGTCGAGGACAAGCTGGAGGTCGGCTCGAACGGCGCGGCCGTCGCGCCCTCGCGGACCCCGGACGGGGCGACCCGCCTGCTGGTCAACTCGCACCAGCCCTACACCGGCCCGCTGGCTTGGTACGAGGCGGTGGTGGAGAGCGGCCAGGGCTGGCACGTGGCCGGCGGCTTCTTCCCCGGCGGGCCGTTCATGCTGCACGGCCACAACGCCCACCTGGGCTGGGCCTCGACCGTCGATAATCCCGACCTGGCCGACGTCTACGAACTGACGGTCAATCCGGCGAACCGCGAGGAATACAGGCTGGACGGCGCCTGGAAGCGGTTCGAGAGCCGCTGGGTCGAGCTGAAGGTGAAGCGGGCCGATGGCGGGTTCGACACCGTGAAGCGCGAGGTCCTGCGGTCGGCCCACGGGCCGGTCGTGCGCACCGACCACGGGGTGTTCGCCATCCGCTATGCCGGCATGGATGAGATCCACCAGAACGAGCAGTACTTCGCCATGAACAAGGCCCGGACAGTCGCCGACTGGAAGGCGGCGATGGCGCGGGGGCTGCTGCCGTCGATCAACTACGTGTTCGCCGACGAGAGGGGCGACATCGGCTACGTCCACAACGGCCGCTACCCGGTGCGCAAGGACGGCGTGGACTGGTCGGGGACCGTGCCCGGCGACCGTTCGGACCTGATCTGGACGAAGCAGCGGCCGTTCGCCCAGGTCCCGCAGCTGTGGAATCCGAAGGCGGGCTGGGTGTTCAACTCGAACAACACCCCGTTCCACGCCACCAGCCCGGATGAAGACCTGAAGCCGGAGGCCTATCCCAAGACCATGGGCCTGCAGACCAACATGACCAACCGCGCCTGGCGGGCGCTGGAAACGTTCGGGGCCGACACGTCGATCACCCAGGCCGAGTTCGAGGCCTACAAGTACGACTTGGCCTACAGCGAGAAGTCCGACCTGGCGAAGGGGCTGTCGGCGCTGATGGCGGTTCCGGCTGGCGGTGACGCCGACCTCGCCGCGGCGCAGGCGCTGTTCAAGGGCTGGGACCGGTGCACGAACGTCGACAGCCGCGCCGCGGCCCTGGCGGTGCTCACGGTGCTGAAGGTGCAGCAGGGGCAGGCGCCGCTGGCCGCCCTGAAGGCGACGATGGGCGACCTGAGGGCCCATTTCGGCCGCATCGACCCCACCTGGGGCGAGGTCAACCGCATCCGCCGCGGCACGGTCGACCTGCCGGTCGACGGCGGGCCGGACGTCTATCGCGCCGTCTACGGTCGCCCGGCGCCGGACGGCCGGCTGGTGGGCGCGGGCGGCGACACCTTCATTATGTTCGTGACCTGGGCGAAGGACGGGACGCTGACGTCCAGGAGCATCCACCAGTTCGGCTCGGCCACCCTGGACGCCGCCTCGCCCCACTACGCCGACCAGACCCCTCTGTTCGCCCGCATGGAGACGAAGCCGGTGCTGTTCACCGAGGCGCAGCTGAAGGGCCACGTGACGCGGGAATACGCGCCGGGGGAATAGCGCCTTGCCTCCCCCTGCGAAGCGGGGGAGGGGGACCGCTCGCCGAGCGAAGCGAAGAGCGCGCGGTGGAGAGGGCGAGCCGCAAGCTCGGCGCCCGGTCCTCGCCCTTTCCACCCTCGGCTCTTCAGCCGGCCTGCGCCGGCTTCGGCCTCCGGTCCCCCTTTCCCGTGAACGGGAAAGGCAAGGGGTACATGCTTGTCCATTTTTCAAACGGTCGTTAGACCCGTCCGCATGGCAGATGATGTGAACCCGAAGCCGACCGCGGCTTCGAAGGAGACCTACGACGACCGGCCGTTCCACATGGACGACCTGCCGCCGGAAGTCCGCGCCCCGCTGGCGCCGTACAAGGGTGAGCCGCCGGAGTCGCCGGCGTGGTTCAAGTGGGCGATCGCCCAGGAGCCGGAGCGCCAGTTCGTCGAGTCGCTGGGCATCAAGATCGAGGCGCTGAGCTGGGGCGAGCGTGGCAAGCAGGGCCTGCTGCTGGCGCACGGCAACAGCGCGCACGCCGAGTGGTGGAGCTTCATCGCGCCCTACCTGGCCAAGGACTACCGGGTCACCTCTATGTCGCTGGCCGGGATGGGCAATTCCGACTGGCGCGACACCTACCGCTTCCACGACTTCGCCGACGACGCCGAGGCGGTGTCGCGGGCGACTGGGCTCTACGATGGGCCGAAGAAGCCGATCTACATCGGCCACTCGTTCGGCGGCGGGCAGGTGTTCTTCACCGCCGCGCGCTATCCGCAGCACATGTCGGCCGCGATCCTGGTGGACACCGGCTTCGGCGGCCCGCCCCCCGAGGTGCTGGAGGAGCGGAAGAAGCGCCAGGAGATGCTGGCCAACAACCCCAGCCCCGACCGGCCCAGCCGCATCTATCCGACCATGGAGGCGGCCCTGGCGCGCTTCCGGCTGATGCCGCCGCAGCCGGCGGAGAACCACTACGTCCTGGACTTCATCGCGCGGCGCTCGCTGAAGCGGGCCCCGATGCCCGACGGCTCGGGCGAGGGCTTCACCTGGAAGTTCGATCCCAACATGTGGGAGAAGCTGGACCGCACCGACGGCAACTTCGGCGGCGAGACGCCGGACCTCAAGGTGCCGGCGATCCACCTCTATGGCGACAAGAGCCGGATCATCGGGCGCAAGGCGTCCGGCGAGCCGACCTTCCTGGGCCCCAACATCCAGGACGTCGAGATCCCGAATTCGCATCACCACGTGATGATCGATCAGCCGCTCGCATTGGTCGCAGCGCTCAGGACCCTGCTGGCGACCTGGCCGGCTTGAGCGCAGGCCCCGGTTCGTGTAGGCCCAGCCCCGAATTGCCATTCATCCGAGAGTGAAAAAACCGATGGCCGGACCCTCCTCCGACTACCACCGCGGCGCCATGGACATCAGCGAGCAGCAGTCGACGTTCCACTTGGTCATGGGCATGACCAAGTGGGGCAGCCTGGCGATCGCCGTGGGCGTGCTGTTCTTCGTGCTGTGGTTCTGCACCCACTTCGGGTTCGTCGGGGCCCTGTTCACCAGCCTGGTGCTTCTGGTCGCGGGGATCGTGTTCCTGCGGGAAAGCCCGGCTCCGGCGCACTGACGCCGTAACGCAGACCTTCAAAAAGCCTCCGGTCCCGGAGGCTTTTTCGTATCCCGGCGGTCGCTGGACAGGGCGTGACAACGCCTCCTATGGTCGGTGACGCCGCGCTTCATCGGGGACCCCGCGCACCATGCCCGTCATCGCCGTGACCAAGGAGCGCCGCGCCGGGGAAACCCGCGTGGCCGCCGTGCCCGAGACGGTGAAGAAACTGATCGGGGCCGGGTTTTCGGTGGTGATCGAGGCCGGCGCCGGCGCGGGCGCGAACTTCCCCGACGCCGACTACGAGGCCGCCGGCGCGACGCTGGCCAAGACTGCCAAGGACGCGCTGGCCAAGGCCGACATCCTGTTCAAGGTTCGCACGCCCGAGAGCGACGAGATCAAGGCGCTGAAGGCCGGGACGATCGTCGTCGCCACGCTCAACCCCTACATGGAACGCGTCGCCCTGGACGCGCTGGCCAAGCAGGGCGTCACCGCCTTCGCCATGGAGCTGGTGCCGCGGATCACCCGCGCTCAGGTGATGGACGTGCTCAGCTCGCAGGCCAACCTCGCCGGCTACCGCGCGGTGATCGAGGCGGCGGAGGCCTACGGCAAGGCGCTGCCGATGATGATGACCGCGGCCGGCACGGTGGCCGCCGCCAAGGTGTTCGTGATGGGCGTGGGCGTCGCCGGCCTGCAGGCCATCGCCACGGCCCGCCGCCTGGGCGCGGTGGTCACGGCGACCGACGTGCGGCCGGCCACAAAGGAGCAGGTCGAGAG
Organism: uncultured Phenylobacterium sp.; assembly: GCA_966096115.1. Lineage (GTDB taxonomy): Bacteria > Pseudomonadota > Alphaproteobacteria > Caulobacterales > Caulobacteraceae > Phenylobacterium. Next base: position 2,392 of record CBHTUE010000204.1, on the reverse strand, counting down.
CCTGGGCGCCAAGTTCCTGGCGGTCGAGGACGAGGAATTCAAGAACGCCCAGACCGAGGGTGGCTACGCCAAGGAGATGAGCGCCGAGTACCAGGCCAAGCAGGCCGAGCTGCTCACCAGCCACATCGCCAAGCAGGATATCGTGATCACCACGGCCCTGATCCCCGGCCGCCCGGCTCCGAAGTTGGTCAGCGCGGCGCAGGTGGCGTCCATGAAGCCCGGCTCGGTGCTGGTGGACCTGGCGGTCGAGCAGGGCGGCAACGTCGAGGGCGTCAAGCTGGGCGAGGTCACGGTCACCGCGACCGGCGCCAAGATCCTGGGGGTGGCCAACCTGCCCGGGCGGATCGCCGCCGACGCCTCCAGCCTCTACGCGCGCAACCTGTTCGCCTTCGCCGGCCTGTTCCTGGACAAGGAGGGCAAGTTCGCCCCCGACTATCAGGACGAGATCCTCAAGGCGGCCCTGGTCGCGCAGGACGGCGCCGTCACCTATCCGGCGATGAAGAGCTAGCCGGATGGCCCGCTACGACGTGACCCTTTCGGCGGGTTGTTCCGCCACCTTCCAACCGAGGCCCGCCTGAAGTGAGGAATGCCTGATATGGACGTCGACCCCACGGTCTTCCGGCTGGCGATCTTCGTGCTGGCGATCTTCGTCGGCTACTACGTGGTCTGGAGCGTGACGCCGGCCCTGCACACGCCGCTGATGGCGGTGACCAACGCCATCTCTTCGGTGATCATCGTGGGCGCCCTGCTGGCCGCGGCGGCCAACGCGCCGGGCGGCGAGCTCTCGGGCAGCATCCTGATCTCCAAGGGCGCCGGCGCGGTCGCCGCGGCCTTCGCGGCGGTCAACATCTTCGGCGGCTTCCTGGTCACCCAGCGGATGCTGGCGATGTACAAGAAGAAGGACAAACCCGCGGTCCAGCACAAGGAAGGCGCGAAGTGAACGCCAACGTCGCGGCCATCCTCTACCTCGTCTCGGGGGTCCTGTTCATCCTGGCCCTGCGCGGCCTGAGTTCGCCGACCACCAGCCAGGCGGGCAACCGCAACGGCATGATCGGGATGGCGATTGCGGTGGGCACCGCGCTGGCCACGCTCTGGACCCAGGGCAAGCTCGATCCCCTGACCATCGGCCTGATCCTGGGCGGCGTGGTGGTGGGCGGCGGCGTCGGCGCGTTCATCGCTCGGCGCGTGGCGATGACCTCGATGCCGCAGCTGGTGGCGGCGTTCCACAGCCTGGTCGGCATGGCGGCCTGCCTGGTGGCCGTGGCGGCGATCCACACGCCCAGCGCCTATGGCATCGCCACCCCCGAGGGCGGCATCCACCTGCAGTCCCTGGTCGAGCTCAGCCTGGGCCTCGCGATCGGGGCGGTGACGTTCACCGGCTCGGTGATCGCCTTCGCCAAGCTGAACGGCAACATGAGCGGCGCGCCGATCCTTCTGCCCATGCGCCACACGCTGAACCTGCTGATCGGGCTCGGCATCGTGGCGCTGATCGTGGTGCTGGTGATGAGCGGCGGCTCGGCGCTCTGGGCCTTCTGGGGGATCTTCGCCCTGTCGCTGCTGATCGGCGTGACTCTGATCATCCCGATCGGCGGGGCGGACATGCCGGTCGTGGTGTCGATGCTGAACAGCTACTCCGGCTGGGCGGCGGCGGCGCTGGGCTTCACCCTGGAAAACGTCACCCTGGTGATCACCGGGGCGCTGGTGGGCTCCTCGGGCGCCATCCTCAGCTACATCATGTGCAAGGCGATGAACCGCAGCTTCGTCTCGGTGATCCTGGGCGGTTTCGGCGGCGATGACGCCGCCGCGGCCGGCGGCAAGGTCGAGACGCGGCCGGTGAAGCAGGGCTCGGCCGAGGACGCGGCCTTCATCATGAAGAACGCCTCGAAGGTCATCATCGTGCCCGGCTACGGCATGGCGGTGGCCCAGGCGCAGCACGCGCTCCGGGAAATGGCCGACAAGCTCAAGGAAGAGGGCGTGGAGGTGAAGTACGCCATTCACCCCGTGGCCGGGCGGATGCCCGGGCACATGAACGTGCTGCTGGCCGAGGCCAACGTGCCCTATGACGAGGTGTTCGAGCTGGAGGACATCAACGCCGAGTTCCCGACCGCTGACGTGGCCTTCGTGATCGGCGCCAACGACGTCACCAACCCGGCGGCCAAGACCGACACCACCAGCGCCATCTACGGCATGCCGATCCTGGACGTGGAGAAGGCGCGCACCGTGCTGTTCGTGAAGCGCGGCATGGCGGCGGGCTACGCCGGGGTCGAGAACGAGCTCTTCTTCCGCGACAACACGATGATGCTGTTCGCCGACGCCAAGAAGATGGTCGAGGGGATTGTGAAGGGGCTCTAGCCCTAGCCGAACGGGTCGGGGTTCAGCAGGCCGCGGCCGA
>CBHTUE010000203.1:0-9398 GCA_966096115.1 uncultured Phenylobacterium sp. | reverse complement strand
TTCGCCATGGCCCAGCGCGAGATCGGCCTGGCCGCCGGCGAGCCGCCGACCACCAAGGGCTACACGCCCACCGTCTTCACCGAGCTGCCCAAGCTTCTTGAGCGGGCCGGTCCCGGCCCCATTCGCCCGGATGGCACCAAGGCCGGCCCGATCACCGGGCTGTTCACCGTGCTGGTCGACGGCGACGACCACAATGAGCCGATCGCCGACGCGGTCCGCGGGATCCTGGACGGGCACATCGTCATGGAACGCGCCATCGCCGAGCGCGGCCGCTTCCCGGCGATCAACGTGCTCAAGTCCATCAGCCGGACCATGCCGGGCTGCCAGACGCAGGAAGAGCGCCAGGTGGTGAAGGTGGCCCGTGAGGCCATGAGCGCCTACGCCAACATGGAAGAACTGATCCGCATCGGCGCCTACCGCGCCGGCGCCGATCCGCTGATCGACCGCGCCATTGCGCTGCACCCGGCCGTCGAGGCCTTCCTGGGGCAGGACAAGGACGAGGCCACCAGCCTCGACGCCTCGTTCGCCGGCCTTTCTGACATCCTGAACGGAGGCGCCGCGTGAGTTGGGCCCAATCCCTGATCCGGCTCTCGAGCTATGAGGCCGAGGTGCTGCAGAAGCGCCTGGCCGAGATCGTCGACCGCCGCGTCGCCGCCGAACTGAGGCTGGCGATGCTCGAGGCCGAGGGCGAGGCCGAGGCGGGGTTCTCCGCCCAGGAGGCCGCCGCCGGCATCTACCGCGCCGGGTTCCTCGAGGGCCTGCGGGTTCGCAAGGCCAAGGCGCAGTCCGAGATCGACGTCATCCTGATCGAAGAGCAAGGCGCCCGCGACGCGCTGGGCGAAGCCTTCGAGGCGCAGAAGAAATACGAGCACATCGCCGAGAACCTGGCCGTCGCCGCGCGCAAGGAAACCGGCCGCCGCGAAGTCGCCGCGCTGGACGAACTCGGCCTGCGCCAGGCGGCGCGGTAGTCCCCCAACGCGAACTTACCTCCCGCCGCTTCGCGGGGGAGGTAAGGGCGGCTCCTATTTCCCCTGGCGGGCCCGTTCGGCTTCGACGTCCTGGCGCAGGACGTGGAGGTCCTCGCTGATCTTGAAGATCGTGACGTAGAACTCGCAGAAGGCGCGCCACAGCAGCACGGCCACCGCCACGCCCAGCACGCCCACGCCCAGCACGCCCAGCGCCAGCAGCACGCCCAGGATGTTGCCCTCGCGGATCGCCACGCCGACGGTGGCGCCCAGCACCCCGAAGGCGATGATGCCGATGATGCCCAGTCCGGCCCAATAGACCAGGTGGGCCAGGGGGCCGGTGATCAGGCGTTCGAAGGTCAGCAGATCCCACAGGAACTGGCCGCGGGGGCCGTCGGGTCGCTGGAGAGGTCGCCGCATCCGATATCCGAGACTCAACCGGGCGGAGCGCCCGTCAGGCCCGAACCGCTATCAGCCGGGGCGGCCCCCTGCAACGGCGCAGAATCCGCCGGAGGGCAGCCGTCGGCTGCACTCCATCCTTGCGTGGCGCGCCGTCCGGGCGGCGAACAGGTCGCCGCTTCGCCTGACGGCGCGCTAGGCCAACAGCTTGCCGACCGCCCCGCCTGTCAGGCCGGCGAGCGCCGAGCTGCACGTGCCGATCGCCAGGATGATCGCGGGCGTATCCTTCAGCGCCACCGAAACCGCGATGCCCAGCAGCGCGCACGCGGCGCCGGCGATGACGCCGCCGAGCAGACTGTGCGACCAGCCCTGGTGCGCCAGCCGCGCGTACAGCAGCCCGGCGACCAGCGAGATCGCCATGCCGCCAAACATGAACACGTGGTCCTTCACGAACGGGACGTAATGGCCGGCGATCACCATGGCCAGTTGCGCCGCCAGGCCGAGGCCGGTGGCCAGGAGGAGGGTCTGGGTGTTCATCACTTGGTCCCCTGCACCTTGGCGGCCGCCGCCTGGGCCTGTTGCTGGGCCTCGACCTTCTTCCAGTCGATCGGTCCCTTCACGAAGCTCTCCTTCAGCTTCATCAGCGAGTAGGCGTTGCCCCAGCCGAAGTGCCTCAGCAGCGTGTCGTAGGGCTCGCCGGGCCTGTAGCCCACACCCGTCAGCGTCACCCGTGTCTGGCCCGGGCCGGCGTCGGCCAGCTCGATGATCGTCACGATCTCGTTGAACTTCTCACGGCCGGGCAGGCTGGCCGGGGCGTTCTCGTTCTTCAGGACGACCATCCGCTCCGGCGAATAGGCGATGATGCGGTTGCGGATGTTGTCGGGGTCGCCGGGCTTGGCGCGGGAGTCGTAGCTGGCCTCGATCAGGCCGTTGATCCCGAAGTCGATCTTGGCCATCGGCGTGGCCCAGGCCCTGTAGCCCTCGGCCGTGGCGAAGCGGTCCCACACCGCCTTGCGCGACGCGGGGATCAGCAGGGCCAGCTGCAGCACGTGATTGCCGCCGGCCTCGGTGAACGAGGTGTCGGCCACCTCCGGGAAGTCCTTGATCGAGGGGGTTTTCGCCGGCTGGGCCTGCGCGCCCACGCCCAGCAGCGCCAGGGCCATGGCCCCGGCCAGGATACGGCCCACCTTCATCGTGATTCCCCTTGCGCGGCCGCGCCGTTGCGCCCGGCGGAGGCGGCCTGCTCCAGCCGGGTGAGATAGTCGCGAAGCCCCGCTACCGAGGCGTCGAAGGCGTGCAGGGTCCGGTGGGTGCGCGACTGCATCACGCCGCCCTCCATGACGTTCAGCACCAGGATCGCGGTCTGGTGGCGGTCCAGGTCGGCGGGCAGGCGCGCGCCCGCGTCCACCAGGCAGCGCTCCACATGCCCGACCCAGCCGTGGAAGTTCACGCTCAGCAGTTCGCGGACCGGCGGGTCCGGCTCGTGCAGCTCGAGCGCGATCGAGCCGATCGGGCAGCCGTAAAGGCAGTCGCTGATCTCCAGCGCGTGGCGGTAGCTGGCCAACAGCGCGAAGATCCGTTCGATCGGGTCGTCGACGCCCGCCCAGGCCGGCGCCAGGAGCATGGGCTCGATGCCCAGGCGGTACATGTCCAGCACCGCCACCAGCACGTCCTGCTTGGTGGGGAAGAAGTGGTAGAGGCTGCCCGCGTTGGCGCCCGCCTCGCGCAGGATGTCCTGCACCGACGTCGACAGAAAACCCTTCTCCCCGAAGAGCTTCATCGCGGCGAAGACCAGCCGGTCGCGGGTGGGGAGTTCGTCCATGCCGTCCACTTGGTTGAACATTCAACCAAGCACGACTTGAATGAGCGTTCAAGCCCAAGTTCCGCCCCCGATGAGGAGGAACTTGTGCAGTGCTGCCGGCCCGTGCCAATTTACTCTGCACCACAGAGTGGAGAGTCGCCGTGAGCATCGGCCGCGATGAAGCCGCCCAGGCGCTGAAGGCCGCTGAGGCCGCCGCCGGGCGATCGGTGGCCGCGGTCGGCTACGCGCGGACGAGCGCGTACCTGTTCCTGTGGGGCGCGATCTGGGCGGTGGGAAACATCGCGGCCTTCCTGCGCATGCCCCACGGCGACATCGCGTTCCCCGCGCTGATGATGATCGGGGTCGTGGGCAGCCTGCTGATCGGCCTGCGGGCCGGCCCGACGGCGCACGGGGGGAATTCCGCCGTGCGCGCCGTGGTGATCGCCGTGGCGATCTTCCTGTTCGCCTGTGGCATCGCCATCGTCCTGCCGACGAACTCCCTGGCCAGCGCCGAGGCGGCGATCTGCCTGGCGGTGGGCGCGACCTACATGGTCCTGGGCCTGTCGGTCGGCTGGAGGCTGTCCGCGGTCGGCGCGGCGCTGATGCTCGCCGTGATCGCGGGCTGGATCTTCGCGCGCGACCAGTTCTTCCTGTGGCTGGCGATCGCCGGCGGCGGTGGCCTGATCCTGGGCGGCCTCTGGCTGCGGAAAGCCTGACGTGGCCCAGGCGGACGAGATCATCCACCAGTCGACGCGCCTGAAGCTCATGTCGGTGTTGAACGCCATGCCCGACGGCCAGGGCCTCGACTTCAAGCGCCTGAAGGCCATCGCCCAGGCCACCGACGGCAACCTGGGCGCCCACCTGGCGACCCTGGAGAAGGCCGGCTATGTCACCATCGTGAAGGATTTCGTGGGCAAGCGCCCGCGCACCCAGGCGCTCATCAGCCGGCCCGGCCGCAAGGCGTACGCCGAGCACCTGCAGTACCTGCGGGACATCCTGGAGGGGGTGGTTCCGGAAGAGAGTTAGCTCGCGCTCCATTTGCCTTTCCCGTTCACGGGAAAGGGGGACCGCCCGCCGAGGCCGGCGTCAGCCGGCTGAAGAGCGGGGGGTGGAAAGGGCGAGCCTCAAGCGCCGTGGATCGACCGGGCTGTTGCAGGCTCCGCGGTCGTCCGCTTGCCCTTCCCACCGCGCGCTCTTCGCTGCGCTCGGCGCACGGTCCCCCCTTCCCGTGAACGGGAAGGGCAAGATCGTGCCCTTGACAGAATACTCTGTAGTGCAGAGTATATAGCTCATCCAGAGCAGGAGGGGTCGATGGACCTGTCGATGTCGGTCTTGGGGTGGTTCCACACGGCGGCGTGCGTCGTGGCTATCGCGTCGATGGTCTGGGTGATCTTCACGCCGAAGGGCACGCGGCTGCACCGCAAGGTCGGGCAGGCGTTCACACTGTCGATCCTGTTCGCCGCGGTCACCAGCCTGGGCATCTATTCGCACCATGTGTGGACCTTCGCCCACGGGTTCGCGGTCGTGGCCATCGTCTCGGCGGGCGGCGGCTGGCTGGTGGCGCGGTTCAAGCGGCCGCGCCGAGGCTGGCGCTACCTCCACCTGACCCTGATGCTGATCGCCGCCTACGACCTGATCGGCGGCGGGGTGAACGAGGTCTACCTGCGGGTGAAGCCGCTGCGCCACTTCTGGCGGGACAATTTCCAGGTGATCGGCATGACCCACGGTGCGGTGATGCTGACCTTCCTGCTGCTCATCGTCGTGTTCCTGATCGCCACCGCGCTCGGCCCGCGCCTGCGCCGCCGCGCCGCCAAGCCCGCCTGAGGATCCGCATGCTGAAAGCCCTTGTCCTGACCGCGGCGTTGGCCGCGTCCGACCCCGCCATCGCCGCGCCGGAACCCCTGGCCGAGCTCGGTCCGGGCATGGTCGGCGTCTACTATCCGGCGGCGCAGGCCGGCGCGCCGGTGGTGATGATCCTCGGTGGGTCGGAGGGGGGCTTCGTCGGCTCCGGCGCGATGGCCAAGGCGCTGGCCGAGCAGGGGTTCGGGGCGCTGGCGCTCAGCTACTATCGCGGGCCCGGCCAGTCGCCGACCCTGGAAAACATCCCGCTCGAGACCTTCGCGCGCGCGCTGGACTGGCTGTCGGCGCGGCCGGAGGTCGCCCGGCGCCGCGTGGGAGTGGTCGGGATCTCGAAGGGCGGCGAGGCGGCGCTGCTGGTGGCCTCGCGCGACCGGCGCGTCTGCGCGGTGGTGGCGGCCGTGCCGTCGAACGTCGCCTGGGGCGGCTACGATCCGGCCCGCAATCTCGGCACGATGACGCCGTCCTGGACCTCGGGTGGCCAGCCGGTGGCCTACGTCCGCTACGACTTTTCGGGTTTCGCCAACGGCGGCCTGCGCGGCATCTACGCGAAGAGCCTGGAGGCGGCGCCTGCTGACGCGGTCATCCCCGTCGAGAAGATCGCCGGACCCGTGCTGCTGATCTCCGGTCGTGACGACAAGCTGTGGCCGTCCACGCCGATGGCCGACGCGGTGATGGCGCGGCTGGACGCCGCCAAGTTCCGCTACGCGCACAGCCACCTGGCCTACGACAACGCCGGCCACGCCGCCTTCGGCCGGCCGTGGGATCCGGCGAAGCCGCCGCCCCAGGCCGCCTTCGCGCAGGCCGGCGGCACTCTGGAAGGCACGCTGGCGGCGCGCGCCGACAACTGGCCCAAGGCGCTGGCGTTCCTCGACAGCAGCCTCAAGGGCAAGGGTTGCGCGCCGCTTCGCTAGCCCCTGTTTGATGCGCCGCCGCCGCGCTAGGGTCCCGCTTCGCCGTGGAGCCGGGGAGGGCGCATGCGTCGCAGACACCTGATCACCTTCGGGTCGGCCGCGTTCGCCGCCGGCGCGTTGCCGGCGCTGGCGGCCGCGGCCTGGCGCACCTTGTTCGACGGCCACGGCCTCGCGGCGTGGGATCCGGTCGGCGACGCCAACTGGGTGGTGAAGGACGGTGCGGTCCAGGCCGACAACGGCAAGACCGGCTTCCTGGTCTCCAAGGAGACCTTCGGCGATGTGGAGATCCGCGCTGAATTCTGGGTCAGTCACGACGCCAACAGCGGCATCTTCGTCCGCGCCACAAACCCGCTGAAGATCGAAACCGTCAGCGGCTACGAGATGAACATCTACGACGAGCGGCCGGACCCGACGTACGGCACCGGGGCGATCGTCGGCGTGGCCAAGGTCGACCCGATGCCCAAGGCCGGCGGGCGCTGGAACGTCATGGAGATCCGGGCGAAGGGCGACCGGTTCTCGATCACGCTGAACGGGGTGAAGACGGTCGACAACGTCCAGGACGGCCGCTTCTCCCACGGCCGCATCGCCCTGCAGTACGGCCAGGGCCTGGTGAAATTCCGCAAGGTGCAGGTGCGGGCGCTCTGACGCCAAGCGCGCCCCAGGCGCTGTCATTTTTGAACCACGGATTACACGGATTTACACGGATGGCGCCCGGCGTGCCGCGCCCGCGGAGCCGTGTAATCCGTGGCTCTAGATGCTCGGCGCTGACGCGCCACCGGGGCCGAAAGGTGCGCGCGGATCCTAGATCGCGCCGACCGTCTTCAGGCGGGCGCGGGGGTGGATCTCGTTCTGGCTCATCACCGGGGTCTGGCCGCGGAAGCGTTCGATGATCGAGCGGACGTAGGGGCGGATCGTCGGGCTGGTCAGCAGCACCGGGCTGTCGCCGGCCAGCGAGGCGCGCTCGAAGGTCTCGCGCACGCCGCGGATGAAGTCCTGCAGGCGCGAGGGCGCCAGGGCCAGCTGCTTCTCCTCGCCCGCGCCCACCAGGGCGTCGGCGAAGGCGTTCTCCCATTCGGCCGACAGGGTCACGATCGGCAGGGCGCCGTCGTCGCCCTTGTAGGAATAGCAGAGCTGCCGGGCCAGGCGGCCGCGCACCTGTTCGACCAGGTTGGTGATCGAGGCGGTGTGCGGGGCAGCCTCGCCGATGCCCTCCAGGATGGCGCCCAGGTCGCGGATCGAAACCCGTTCGCGCAGCAGCGCCTGCAGGACCCGTTGCAGGGTGGTGGCGGTGACGACGCTGGGGATCAGGTCGTCGGCCAGCTTCTTCTGCTCGGCCGGCAGGTCCTTGATCAGCTTCTGGACCTCGGCGTAGGTCAGCAGGTCCGGCATGTTCTCCTTGAGGATCTCGGTCAGGTGCGTGGTCAGCACCGTGGCCGGGTCGACGATGGTGTAGCCTCGGAACGACGCTTCCTCGCGCAGGCCGTCGTCGATCCAGGTGGCGGGTAGGCCGAAGGCCGGCTCCTTCATGTGTTCGCCGGGCAGTTCCACCTGGCCGCCGCGCGGGTCCATGGCCATCAACGAGCCGATCCGCACTTCGCCCTGGCCCGCCTCCATCTCCTTGATGCGCAGGCAGTAGCCCTGGGAGGGCAGTCGCATGTTGTCGAGGATGCGGACGCTGGGCATCACGAAGCCGAAGTCAGCGGCCAGGGTGCGGCGCAGCGCCTTGATCTGGTCGGTGAGCCGGCGGCCCTCCAGGTCGTTGATCAGCGGCAGGAGGCCGTAGCCCAACTCGATCTTGATCTCGTCGATGGCCAGGGTCTGGCTGATCGGCTCATCCTCGGCCTCGACCGGGGCGGGCGCGATCTCGACGACCGGTGGCTGGGCGGCGGCCTTGGAGCGCCGCCAGGCCAGGACGCCCGAGCCCATCGACAGGATCGCGAACGGGATGATCGGCATGCCGGGAATGATCGCCAGCACGCCGGCGGCGGCGGAGACCATGCCCAGGCTGATCGGGTTCATGGCCAGCTGGCTGACCAGCGCCTTGTCGGCCGCGCCGTCGACGCCGGCCTTTGACACCAGAAAGCCGGCGGCGATCGAGATGATCAGGGCCGGGATCTGGCTGACCAGGCCGTCGCCGATCGACATGATCGTGTAGCTGGAGAAGGCCTGGCCGATCGGCACCTTGTGCTGGATCACCCCGATCAGGATGCCGCCGATCACGTTGATGCCCAGGATCACCAGGCCGGCGACAGCGTCGCCGCGCACGAACTTCGACGCGCCGTCCATGGCGCCGAAGAAGGTCGATTCCTGCTCCAACTCCTTGCGGCGGAGCTTGGCGACATCCTGGTCGATCAGGCCCGACGACAGGTCGGCGTCGATCGCCATCTGCTTGCCGGGCATGGAGTCCAGGGTGAAACGGGCGGCGACTTCCGCGATCCGGCCCGAGCCCTTGGTGATGACCACGAAGTTCACCACCACCAGGATGGCGAAGACGATCACCCCGATGACGAAGTTGCCGCCCATCATCAGCTTGCCGAAGGTCTCGATCACGGCCCCGGCGCCGTGGGCGCCCTCGTGGCCGTGGCTGAGGATCAGCCGCGTGGTGGTGATGTTGAGCGCCAGGCGGAACAGGGTCGCGACCAGCAGCACGGTCGGGAAGGCGGTGAAGTCCAGCGGCCGCTTGATCAGCAGCGACGTCATCAGGATCAGGACCGACGCCAGGATCGACAGCGACAAGAGCCCGTCCAGCATGAACGCCGGAATGGGCAGGATCATCAGCACCACGATGCCGACGACGCCGATCGCCAGCATCACCTCGCCACGCGCCACCCAGCCCCACGCCTGGCGGGCGGTGGGTGCGCTGTCGAAGCGGTACGCGGAGTCAGCCATCCGGGGTTAGGCCGCGCTCGCGCCCATCTGCGGGGCCGGCACCGGGACGCCGGCCTCGGAATATTCCTTCAGCTTGTTGCGCAGGGTGCGGATCGAGATGCCCAGGATGTTGGCCGCGTGGGTGCGGTTGCCGAAGCAGTGCTCCAGGGTGTCGATGATCAGCTGCTGCTCCATCTCAGACACCGTCTGGCCCACGAAGGCGCGGGTGGCGGTTTCCGCGGCGACCGAGGCGGCCTGGGCGGTGCGGGTGTGGGCGTCGGCCGGCGCGAGCGGCTGGCCGTCGGGCAGGCGGATCGCGTGCTCGTCGATCTCCGAGCCGGCCGAGAGCAGCACCGCGCGGTGCATGGCGTTCTCGAGCTCGCGCACGTTGCCGGGCCAGCGATGGGCGGTCAGGCGGCGGCGCGCCTCCTGGCTGAGCGGCTTCTCGGCCACGCCGTTGGCGGCGGCGTACTTCTTGATGAAGAACTCGGCCATGGCGACCACGTCGCCCGGACGTTCGCGCAGCGGCGGCAGACGCAGGTTCACGACGTTCAGGCGATAGAGCAGGTCCTCGCGGAACGTCCCGTCCTTCAC
>CBHTUE010000202.1:0-9404 GCA_966096115.1 uncultured Phenylobacterium sp. | reverse complement strand
GTGCGGATCCCGATCAACCTGTACCATATCCCGGGCACCAGCGAGGCGCCCATCAGCCTGGAATTGCTGAAGAACCTGTCGCACTACCCGAACCTGGCGGGGATCAAGGACTCCAGCGGCAACGCCGAGGGCTACAAGGCCTTCGCCGAGGGCTTCCCGGCGCTGAACATGCGCACCGGCACCAACAACAACCTCGAGCAGGCGTTCAGCAACGGGATGGGGGCGATCCTGGCGGACGGCAACGTGTTCACGAAGCTCTGCGCCGACGTGTTCGCGGCCTACCACGCCAAGCAGGACATGAAGCCGGCGCTGGAGAAGCTGCGCAGCGCGCAGCGTGGCGTGCAAGGACTGGGCGGCTCGCCGGCGGCGATGAAGTACGGCCTGGCCCTGCAGATGGGCGGCCCGCAGATCTATCCGCGCGCGCCGATGGTCGAGGTGAGCACGGAGCAGAAGGCGGCGATCAAGCTCGCGCTCGACAAGCTGAAGGACATGGCCTGACGCGGGGCCAGTAAACTCCCTTCCTCCTCGATGGAGGAAGGGTCGGGGATGGTGGTGTGGCCGCGGCGATGCGGCAGACGGCACAGGTCGGCGCCGACCTAGGATCAGCGTCACCTTCCAGTGCGCACCACCACCCAACCCTCCTCCATCGAGGAGGAGGGCTAGAGCGATCTGGGGAGGGGACATGACGAAGTCGAAGGTGTTGCTGGCGGGCGGGACGATGCTGGCCGCGCTGGCGCTGGCGCTGGGCGCCGTGGCGCAGGCGGCGGATGTGGAGTGGCCGACCTACACCGCCGACCTGGCGGGCAGCCGCTACCGGCCGCTGGACCAGATCAACGCCGGCAATTTCAACAAGCTGGAGGTGGCCTGGCGGTTCAAGACCGACGCCCTGGGCAACCGGCCCGAGTTCAAGCTGGAGGGCACGCCGCTGGAAGTGGGTGGGGTGGTCTACGCGACCGGAGGCTCGCGACGCGCCGTCGTGGCGCTGGATGCGGTGACCGGCGAGCTGATGTGGATGCATTCCGAGCGGGAGGGCGCGCGCGCCGCGGCCTCGCCCCGGCAGCTGTCCGGACGGGGCGTGAGCTATTGGGCCGACGGGAAGGACCAGCGGATCTTCTACGTCACCACCGGCTATCGCCTGCTGGCGCTGGACGCCAAGACGGGCGCGCGCGTCCCGGGCTTCGGGACGGCCGGCGAGGTCGACCTGAAGGCCGACTGGGATCAGCCGGTCGACCCGACGTCCGGCGAAGCGGGCCTGCATTCGGCGCCCACGATCGTGGGCAACACGATCATCGTCGGCGCCGCGTTCCGGGAGGGCTTCACCCCGGCCAAGCGCAACAACACCAAGGGCTATATCCGCGCCTACGACGCGCGCACCGGCAAGCGGCTGTGGACCTTCCACACGATCCCGAAGAAGGGCGAGTTCGGCTACGACACCTGGCTGAACGGCTCGGCGGAGGACACCGGCAACACCGGCGTCTGGACCCAGGTGACGGTCGATGAGGGGCTGAACCTGGCGTACCTCGCCGTGGAATCGGCGACGGGCGACTTCTACGGCGGACACCGGCCGGGCAATGGCCTGTTCGGCAACAGTCTGGTGGCGGTGGACCTGACCACCGGCCAGCGCAAGTGGCACTACCAGCTGATCCACCACGAGCTGTGGGACTACGACAATTCGTCGGCCCCGCTGCTGATGGACATCAGCGTCGGCGGCAAGCCGATCAAGGCCGTGGCGCTGCCGTCGAAGCAGGGCTTCCTCTATGTGTTCGACCGCGAGACCGGGAAGCCGGTCTGGCCGATCAAGGAGGTCAAGGTCCCGAAGGGCGACGTGCCGGGCGAGTGGTATTCCCCGACCCAGCCGATCCCGACCAGGCCGGCGGCCTATTCGCGCAATGGCGTGGCCGAGAGCGACCTGATCGACTTCACGCCGGAGCTGCGCGCCAAGGCGGTGGCGTTGGTGAAGAACTACAGGATGGGGCCGATCTACACGCCGCCGGTGGTGTCGACGTCGCCGGGGCCGCTGGGCGTGCTGAGCTATTCGGCGCAGGGCGGCACCAACTGGCCGGGCGGGTCGTTCGATCCGGAGACCCACATCGCCTACCTGTTCGCCTGCAACGCCTGCCTGGGCGCCTACGGCCTGCAGAAGCCGCCGGCCGGGCTGTCGGACATGAACTATGTGGTCGGCGTGGCCGGCCAGCCGGTGAGCATGATCCGCGGGCCCGGCGACGGGGTCGGCGCCGACGCGCCGCCGCCGCCGAAGACGCCGCCGGCGGGCGGCGGCGGGGGGCCGCCCCGGTTGTCCGTCGACGGCCTGCCGCTGCTGAAGCCGCCGTACGCGACGATCAGCGCGATCAACGTCGATAGCGGCGACATCCTCTGGCAGATCCCGGCCGGCGAGACGCCCGACTTCATCCGCAACAATCCGGCGCTGAAGGGGCTGAACATCCCGCGCACCGGCCAGGCCGGCTACCAGATCGGCACCCTGGTGACGAAGTCGCTGGTAATCGCCGGCGACGGGGCGGTCACCACCACCGCCGACCACCCGCGCGGGGCGATGCTGCGGGCGTTCGACAAGGCCACCGGCAAGGAGGTGGGCGCGGTCTGGATGCCGGCGCCGCAGTCGGGTTCGCCGATGACCTACAGCGTGAACGGCAAGCAGTACCTGATCGTGGCGGTCAGCGGCGGCAACTACTCGGGCGAGTACATCGCCTACGCGCTGCCGAACTGATGCGAGCCGTCGTCCTCATCGCGGCCCTGGCGGCCGGGGCGCTCGTGGCGGGCGAGCTCTGGGCGCAGGAGGGGCCGAAGTCGGTGTGGGACGGCGTCTACACCGAGGCCCAGGCCACGCGCGGGCAGGCGGCTTACGTCGAGCACTGCGGGAGCTGCCACGGGGCGGGGCTGGCGGGCACCGGCGAGGCCAAGCCGCTGGCGGGGCCGGAGTTCCTGTCCAGCTGGAACGGGCTGTCGGTGGGCGAGCTGGCGGACCGCACGCGCACCACCATGCCGCTGGACGCGCCGGGCACGCTGGACCGGGCGGCGGTCGCCGACATCCTGGCCTATGTGCTGAAGTTCAACGGCTTCCCGGCCGGCCAGGCCGAGCTGCCGCAGAAGACGGAGTTCCTGACCGGCATCCGCATCGACGCGTTCAAGCCAACCGCCAGCGCGGCCGACGCGTTCGCCCACGACGCGGCGGACACCGCGCCCGCGCCCAACAGCCAGCCAAACCCCTATGTGGCGGACACCGGCTTCTTCAAGCTGCCGCCGGGCCGGACCATGGGGTCGTCCAGCGCCGTGGCGGTGGATTCCAAGGGCAACGTCTGGGTCGTCGACCGCTGCGGGGCGAACAGCTGCGCCGGCAGCCCGCTGGACCCGGTGATGAAGTTCGACGCCAAGGGGACCTTCGTGAAGGCCTACGGGGCCGGGATGTTCAACTTCCCGCATGGGGTCTTCATCGACGCTTCCGACCACCTCTGGATCACCGACAACCGCGCCCAGGACGGCAAGGGCGCGCAGGTGTTCGAGTTCGACCAGGGCTTCAAGTTCATGCGCGCCCTGGGCAAGCCGGGCGTCTCGGCCGTGGGCGAGGACACCTTCGCCGAGCCGAACGCGGTGCTGATCGCGCCGAACGGATCGATCTTCGTCGCCGACGGCCACACGCCGAACAAGGATCCCGCGCGGATCGTGAAGTTCGATGCGGACGGGAGGTTTGTGAAGGCCTGGGGGACGCGGGGGCCGGGCGCAGGGCAACTGGAGGTGCCGCACACGCTGGCGATGGATTCGAAGGGCCGGCTGTTCGTGGGCGACCGCTGGAACAACCGCATCGTGATCTATGACCAGGACGGCAAACTCTTGGACACCTGGAGCCAGTTCGGCCGGCCCAGCGGCCTGTTCATCGACCGGAACGACGTGCTGTACGTCGCGGACAGCGAGAGCCGTGAGCCGCAGGGGTACGGCTATCACCCGGGCTGGAAGCGGGGCCTGCGGATCGGCAGCGCGAAGACGGGCAAGGTGGACGCCTTCATCCCCGACACCGAGGCCGACCCCGACAAGCAGGCGACCAGCGGGGCCGAGGGGATCACCGCCGACGGCAAGGGCGCGGTCTATGGCGCGCAGGTGCTGCAGAAGGCGGTGGTGCGGTACACGCGGAAATGACCGCCATCGACCGGCGCGAGCTGGGCGTGGCGTTCCTGGGCTTGGCGGCGTCGTTGCTGGCGCGGCCGGACCGGGCGGCCGCCGCCGAGCCGCCGGGGCCTTGGGACGTCATCGTCCGGGCGAACGTCATGGTGGCGATGCGCGACGGCGTGAAGCTGGCCACCGACCTCTACCTGCCGGCCCGCGGCGGCGGGGCGGCCGAGGGGCGGTTCCCGGTGATCCTGGAGCGGACGCCCTACGGCAAGTCGGAGGCGACCACGCGGCACGCCAGCGTCGAGATCGCCCGGCTGTTCGCCAGCCACGGCTACGTCGTCGTCTACCAGGACGTCCGTGGGCGTGGGGGCTCGGAGGGGCAGTACGTCAAATACCTGAGCGACGGGGCCGACGGGTTCGACTGCTGCACGTGGGTGGTCGCCCAGCCCTGGTGCGACGGGAAGATCGGGGCGCACGGGCTGTCGTACGGGGCGCACACGACGACGGCCCTGGCCTGCGCCGGGGCGCCGGGCGTGGCGGCGCTGTTCATCAACTCCGGCGGCTTCGCCAACGCCTACCAGGGCGGCATCCGCCAGGGCGGCGCCTTGGAGATGAAGCAGGTGACCTGGGCGCTGAACAACGCGCTGGAGAGCCCCGAGGCGCAGGCGGACCCGAAGCTGGCCGCCGCGCTCAAGGCCGTCGACATCAAGGCCTGGTTCGCGAAGTTGCCGTGGACGCGGGGCGCCTCGCCGCTGAGCGCCGCGCCGGAGTACGAGGACTACGTCTTCGACCAGTGGGAGGCCGGGACGTTCGACGGCTTCTGGAAGCAGCTGGGCATCTACGCCGAGGGCTTCTACGACCGGTTCGTGGACGCGCCGACGATCTGGATGTCGTCCTGGTACGACCCCTATCCGCGCACGGCGACCGACAACTACGTGGCGCTGTCGAAGCTGAAAAGCGGGCCGGTGCGGCTGATCCTCGGGCCCTGGACCCACGGCAACAACCACCAGAGCTTCGCCGGCGACGTGGACTTCGGCCCTCAGGCGGTGCTGGCGGGCAATGTCGCGCCCGACCTGACGGCGCTGCGCAAGCGCTGGTTCGACCGGCATCTGAAGGGCGAGGCCAACGGCGTCGACGACGAGCCGAAGGTGCGGATCTTCGTGATGGGCGGCGGCTCGGGGCGGAAGACCGCCGAGGGGCGAATGGACCACGGCGGCCGCTGGCGGGCCGAGCGCGACTGGCCGCTGCCGGGCGCGAAGGCCACGTCCTACTACCTGCAGCCCGGCGGCGGCCTGGGCCCGGCCGCATCTGCACGGCCGGGCAGCGCGCGGTTCCGCTACGACCCGCGCCATCCGGTCCCGTCGATCGGCGGCGCCATCACCTCCGGCGAGCCGGTGATGGTCGGCGGCGCCTTCGACCAGCGCGAGGGGCCGCGGTTCTTCGGCTCCGAGCAGCCGGGCCGCGCCCTGGCCGACCGGCCCGACGTGCTGGCGTTCCTAACCGCGCCCCTGGCCGAGGACGTCGAGGTGACCGGCCCTGTGGAGGCGGAGCTCTGGATCGCGTCGGATTGCCCGGACACCGATCTCACGATCAAGCTGCTGGACCTCTACCCGCCGAACGCGGACTACCCGCAGGGCTTCGCGATGAACGTGACGGATGGGATCCTGCGGTGCCGCTATCGCGACAACTGGGAAAAGCCCGAGCTGATGACGCCGGGCGAGGCCTACCGGATCCGGGTGCGGGCGTTTCCGACCTCGAACCTGTTCAAGGCCGGCCACCGGATCGGCCTCCATGTCTCGTCCAGCAACTACCCACACTTCGACCTCAACCCGAACACGGGCGAGCCCGAGGGGCGCTGGACGCGCATGCGCGTGGCGACCAACACGGTGTTCATGAGCCGCGCGCGGCCGTCGGCGTTGGTCCTGCCGATCGTCGGCCGGGGCTAACCCCTTACCCGCCCCGCGCTTTGCGCTACTCTCCTGCTCCGGTTGGGCCCGCGGCGTTGATATTCGCGCGAGCGCGGGGCGTGGGGAGGATCCGGCACATGGCGTCGCGCACCTTCACGGCTCTGCTGATGGCGACAGGTGCGTGGCTCGCGGCCGCCCCGGCCCTGGCGCAGGAGCTCAAGGTTCGGCCCGGCACAGAGTTGGTCGAGGGCGCGCCGCGCTCGCTGCAGGACGTGCCGG
The DNA here is from genome assembly GCA_966096115.1 of uncultured Phenylobacterium sp. GTDB lineage: Bacteria > Pseudomonadota > Alphaproteobacteria > Caulobacterales > Caulobacteraceae > Phenylobacterium. The sequence goes on along the minus strand of CBHTUE010000202.1, from coordinate 3,096 downwards.
CGCCGGCGCCGATCCTTGGACCGCGGATTGCGCCCGGGTTCTCGCCGCCGCGCTTCAACGGCAAGCCCGACTTCACCGGCGTGTGGAACAACGAAACCCTGACCGGCATCAATCGCTCCCCGGCGTTCGGCTCGCGACTGGTCCTGACCGAGGCGGAGGCCCGGGTCATCGAGGGCGCCAACGACAAACTGCTCGCCCGCGCCAACGCGCCCACAGAGGCGGGCGCCACCATCAAGGACATCGAGGCCAAGGACACCTGCTCGGGCGGCCGCTCGGGCGCCGCCCAGGTCTGCAACTACGACGCGGCCTGGACGGCGCCCGGCGAGCGGGTCGTGCGGGTTAACGGTCAGCCCCGCACGTCCATCCTGACCACGCCGGACGGCCAGTATCCTAAGGCCAAGCGCCAGGAGACGGCGGCCGAGCGTGAGCGCCGCGCCCGCGCGGCGGTAGGCGAAGGCGGCTCCAGCGCCGCCGAGCTGAACCGGGGTCCGCAGAACGATAACCCCGAAACCCGCGGCCTGGCCGAGCGCTGCATCGTCGTGCGGTCCGACCCGCCGATGTTCGACGGGCTCTACAACAACAACCACTTCTTCCAGATGGGGACCGACCACGTCGCCATCGTCACCGAGATGATCCACGACCTGCGGGACATCCGGCTGAATTCTACCCACCGCACGGACGGCGTGCGGCCCTGGTTTGGCGACTCCATCGGCTGGTGGGAGGGCGACACCCTGGTGGTCGAGACCACGAACCTGCCGGAAGCCCAGGCCTATCGGGGGGCGTGGCAGAACCTGAAGGTGATCGAGCGCTTCACCATGGTCTCGCCCCGGCGGATGAATTACCGCTTCGAGATCGTCGACCCGACCATGTGGGACAAGCCGTGGGGCGGCGAGTACGAGTTCGTGCGCGGCGGACCGATGTTCGAATACGCCTGCCACGAGGGCAACTATGGCCTGAGGAACATCCTCGCCGGGGCCCGCGCCGAAGACGCCCAGGCCGCCGCGGGACGTGAGCGGGGCCAGGACCGGTGAGGCGGTCGTTTCCTTCGAGGCGGCGGACAGGGACCTGACGCTCTGCCAACCACCGTCGGCGTTGATCCTGCGGCTCTTACGCCATGCCGAGCGGCCCTGATCACGAACAGTTAGAAAAATCTGCCCCGCAGCGCAGCATAACTCCCATCGACAAGCACTGATCTTGCCGGGTAAATGCGCCGAAAGAGAGCGCGCACGGTCCACTTACTCGGGCCGCGTTTCGGCGTGCTTGCGTGAGAGACGACGACGATGACCCCGCCTGAGCGGCAAGGCCTGTACGATCCCCGGAACGAGCACGATGCGTGCGGCGTGGGCTTCGTCGCGAATATTAAAGGCCGCAAGTCGCACGAGGTCATTACGGCAGGCCTGCAGATCCTGCTGAACATCGACCATCGCGGCGCGGTGGGCGCGGACCCGCTGGTGGGCGACGGCGCCGGCTGCCTGATCCAGATCCCGGACGGGCTCTATCGCGCCTGGGCGCAGGAGGAAGGCGTCGACCTGCCGCCGGCCGGCGAGTACGCGGTCGCTATGTGCTTCCTGCCGCAGGACGCGCTGGCGCGGGCGGCTGCCCTGGAGCAGTTCGAGCACTTCCTGCACGTGGAAAAGCAGCCGGTACTGGGCTGGCGCGACGTGCCGGTCGACACGACGGGTCTCGGTGAAGCGGTGCTGGCGCAGATGCCGGTGATCCGCCAGGCCTTCATCGGCCGCGGCCCGAACGTGAAGGACCAGGACGGCCACGAGCGCAAGCTGCTGGCCGTGCGCAAGCAGTTCCAGAACCCGCTGGCCGAGCTGGCCGCCAAGCGCGGCATCCCCGAGCTGACCCAGGTCTACATGCCGTCGTTCTCGACGCGCACGGTGGTCTACAAGGGCCTGCTGCTGGCCCGCCAGGTGGGCACCTTCTACAAGGACCTGGCCGACGAGCGCTGCGAGAGCGCGCTGGCCCTGGTGCACCAGCGGTTCTCGACCAACACCTTCCCGTCCTGGAAGCTGGCCCACCCCTACCGGTTCATCGCCCACAACGGCGAGATCAACACCGTCCGCGGCAACGTGAACTGGATGAACGCGCGCCGGCGCTCGCTGGAAAGCGACCTGCTGGGACCGGACCTCAACAAGATGTGGCCGCTGATCCCGCACGGGCAGTCGGACACCGCGTGCCTGGACAACGCCCTGGAACTGCTGCTGGCCGGCGGCATCCCGCTGGCGCAGGCGGTGATGATGCTGATCCCGGAGGCGTGGGCCGGCAATCCGCTGATGGATGCCAAGCGCAAGGCCTTCTACGAGTACCACGCCGCGCTGATGGAGCCGTGGGACGGCCCGGCCGCGGTGGCCTTCACCGACGGCCGCCAGATCGGCGCGACCCTGGACCGCAACGGCCTGCGGCCCGCGCGCTTCGTCATCACCGACCAGGACCATGTGATCATGGCCTCCGAGGTCGGCGTGCTCGACATCCCCGAGGAGCGCATCGTCCGCAAGTGGCGCCTCCAGCCCGGCAAGATGCTGCTCATCGACATGGAAGAAGGGCGCATCATCGAGGACGACGAGATCAAGCGCACCCTCGCCGAGGCCGAGCCCTATGAGGAGTGGCTGGCCGAGACCCAGTTCAAGCTGGAAGAGCTGAAGCTGGACGAGGTGCACGGCGAGGCGCCCAGCAACGATCCGCAGCTGCTGCTCGATCGCCAGCAGGCGTTCGGCTACACCCAGGAAGACCTGCAGTTCTTCCTGGAGCCGATGGGCCGCGACGGGGACGACCCGATCGGCTCCATGGGCCACGACACGCCGATCGCCGTGCTCTCGGCGCGGCCGAAGCTGCTGTACGAGTACTTCAAGCAGAACTTCGCCCAGGTCACCAACCCGCCCATCGACCCGATCCGCGAGGAACTGGTGATGAGCCTGGTCTCGATGATCGGGCCGCGGCCGAACCTGCTGGGCCGGCAGGCCGGGACGCACAAGCGCCTGGAGGTGGCCCAGCCGATCCTCACCGACGAGGACCTGGCGAAGATCCGCGCGGTCAACGAACTGCTGGACGGCGCCTTCCGCACGGCCACGATCGACATCACCTGGCCGG
>CBHTUE010000201.1:0-9412 GCA_966096115.1 uncultured Phenylobacterium sp. | reverse complement strand
GATCGCTGCCGGGGCCGTCGGCGTGATCGCGTTCGGGCTGTTCTACCAGCCGCCCCGGCCCGCGATGGGCGTCCTGCCGCCGCCGCCCGCGGCGCCGGCCGAACCGGCGCCCGCCGCGCCCGAGGCCACGACGGCCGCTGCGACAGCCGCCGCTCCGGCGGCGACGCCCGCGGCGCCTGCGCCGCTGACCACGCCGGTGAAATGGGCCGTGTCGCGGGGCGCGACGCTGGGCTTTTCGACGGCCTGGAGCGGCGACAAGATCCAGGGCCGCTTCGACAAGTGGACCGCCGACATCCTGTTCAGCCCGGACGCCCTGGAGGGCTCGAAGGTGAGCGTCTCCATCGACCTCAGCTCGGTGAAGACCGGCGACGAGCAGCGCGACGCCAGCCTGCCCTCCGGCGACTTCTTCGACGTGGCCGAGCATCCGAAGGCGACCTTCACCGCCACGAAGTTCGAGAAGACCGGCGACGGCCGGTTCGTCGCGCATGGGACGCTGAACCTGCGCGGGGTCAGCCGCCCCCTGAACCTGCCCTTCCGGCTCAAGATCGACGGCGACACGGCGAGCGTCAGCGGTGTAACCAGCCTCGACCGGACGGCCTTCGGCGTTGGGCAGGGCGAGTGGCAGCAGACCGATCAGATACCGGCGAAGGTGAGCGTCAGCATTTCGCTGAAGGTGAAGCGGATGTAGCCGGCGCGGCCGCCGCGCTTGCGGCCGGCGGCCTGGTGCTGATGCCGACGGAGACGGTCTACGGCCTGGCCGCCGACGCGGCGAACGCGCGCGCCGTGGCCGCGGTCTACGAGGCCAAGGGACGGCCCAGCTTCAACCCACTGATCGCCCACGTGGCCGACGTCGGCATGGCGCGCCGCATCGCCCGGTTCGACGACCGCGCCGAGGCGCTGGCCGCGCGGTTCTGGCCGGGCCCGCTGACCCTGGTGCTGCCGGTGCTGGACACCGAGGCCGTCTGCGACCTGGCCCGCGCCGGGCTGGACACCGTCGCCGTCCGCGCCCCCGGACACCCGCTGGCCCACGGTCTGATCGAGGCCCTGGGCCGTCCGATCGTCGCGCCGTCGGCCAACCGCTCCGGCCGGCCGAGCCCGACGACCTTCGCCGACGCGGTCGAGGAGACCGGCGCCGCGGCCGCCGCGGCGCTGGATGGCGGCGCCTGCACGATCGGCCTGGAGTCGACGGTGGTGGCGCTGCTGGACCAGCCCCGCCTGCTGCGGCCCGGCGCCGTCACCCGCGCCGAGATCGAGGCAGTGGTCGGGCCAATGGCCGACGCCGAGGCCGACGCGAAACGCTCCCCTGGCCGGCTGACCCGCCACTATGCGCCGAACGCGCCGATGCGCCTGAATGCCGATACGCCGAGCGCCGGCGAGGCGTGGCTGTCCTTCGGCCCATCCGGGACCGGGCCCTGGAACCTCAGCCCGACAGGCGACCTGCACGAAGCCGCCGCCAACCTGTTCGCCTTTCTCCGTGCCGCGGATCGTTCGGCCCCAACCGCCATCGCCGTCGCACCGATCCCGCAGGACGGCCTGGGCGAGGCGATCAACGACCGCCTGCGCCGCGCGGCGGGGTTTGTGGGCTGAGCGGCGAGGACTACATTGCGCCCATGAACGCCGCCGTCCCCGCCGATGTGATCTCGCGCCTGAAGGCCGTGCTAGGCGAGGGCGGGTGGAGCGAGGATCCGGAGCGGATCGCGCCGAAGCTGGTGGAGTGGCGCGACCGCTGGGTCGGGACCACGCCGTTCCTGGCGCTGCCGAAGACGACGGCGGAGGTGGTGGCTCTGGTGGGCGTCTGCTTCGAGGCCGGCCAGCCGATCACCACGCAGGGCGGCAACACCGGGCTGGTGGGTGGCCAGATTCCGCAGGGCGAGATCCTGCTGTCGACCGAGCGCCTGCGGGCGATCCGCGAGATCGACGCCCACGACGACGCCATCGTCGCCGAAGCCGGCGTGACCCTGGCGGCCGTGCATGCGGCGGCGGCCGAGGTGCGGCGGCGGTTCCCGCTGGGGCTGGCGTCGGAGGGGTCGGCGACCGTGGGCGGGGTGGTCTCCACCAACGCCGGTGGCACCCAGGTGCTGCGCTACGGCATGACCCGCAACCTCGTGCTGGGCCTGGAGGCGGTGCTGCCCAACGGCGAGGTCTGGAACGGCCTGAAGCGCCTGCGCAAGGACAACACCGGCTACGACCTGAAGCAGCTGTTGATCGGCGCCGAGGGCACCCTGGGCGTGGTGACGGCGGCGGCGCTGAAGCTGTTCCCGGTGATGGCCAGCCGCGCGGTGGCCATGATCGGCGTGGCGACGCCGGAGGCCGCCCTGGACCTGCTGAGCCGGGCCAAGGAGGAGACCGGCGGCGCCGTCGAGGCCTTCGAGCTGATGGGCCGCCTGGGCGTCGAGTTCGCGCTCCGCAACATCGCCGGCACCCGCGACCCGCTGTCCGAACCGCACCCCTGGTACGTGCTGGCCGAGTTCTCGTCCGGCGAGCCCGGCTCGGCAGAGGCGGCGATGGAGCGGTTCCTGGGCGCCGGCCTGGAGGCGGGGCTAGTGCGCGACGCGGTCGTGGCCCAGACCGACACCCAGGCCAAGGCGCTGTGGGCGATCCGCGAGAACCAGTCGCCGGCCCAGAAGCCGGAGGGCGCCACCTGGAAGCACGACGTCGCCGTTCCGGTCAGCCGGGTGCCGGCGTTCCTGGCCGAGGCGACGGCGGCGATGCAGGCCTTCGCGCCCGGCGCGCGGATCGCCGCCTTCGGCCACGTGGGCGACGGCAACATCCACTACGACGTGCTACGGCCGGACGGCGGCTCCGACGCCGAGCACTCGGCGCGGCGCGACGCCGGCTCGCGCATCGTCCACGACATCGTCGCGCGCCTGGAAGGCTCGATCAGCGCCGAGCACGGCCTGGGGGCGATGAAGACGGCCGAGGGCGCTCGCTACAAGAGCGAGACCGAGCTGGCCGCCCAGCGGGCGATCCGTCACGCGCTGGACCCGAAGCGGATCCTGAACCCCAGGGTTCTCTTCTAGACGGCGTGCTGTTCTAGGCCGCGAGCACCTGCCGCACCTTGTGCGCCAGCTGGTCGATGGTGAACGGCTTGGCGAGGAAGGCCACGTCGGCGTCGAGCATGCCGTTGTGGACGATGGCGTTCCTTGTATAGCCGGTCGTGTACAGCACCTTGAGGCCGGGTCTTTGCTCTCGCGCCTTGTCCGCGAGCCGCCGGCCGTCGAGGTCCGGCATCACCACGTCGGTGAACAGGAGATCCACGCGCGGCTGGAGGGTCAGCACGCTCAGCGCCTGGGTGGCGTCGGCGGCCTGGACGACCGTGTAGCCCAGCTCGCGCAGGGCATCGACGCTCAGGTGACGCACACGTTCGTCGTCCTCCACCACCAGGATCACCTCGCCTGCGCCGTGGGGCAGTTCGCCGGCCGGCCGCGCGCCGGTGTCGCCGGCCTCCAGCTCGCCGGTGTTGCGCGGCAGGTAGATCTTGATCGTCGTGCCCACGCCGGGTTCGGAATAGATCTTCACGTGGCCTTGGCTCTGCTTGACGAAGCCGTGCACCTGGCTGAGGCCCAGGCCCGTGCCCTTTCCGACGCCCTTGGTGGTGTAGAAGGGGTCGAACGCGCGGTCGATCACCTCGGCCGGCATGCCGACGCCCGTGTCGCTCACCGAGATCATCACATATTGGCCGGGCTGCACCTCGGCGTGAGCGTCGGCATAGGCGTCGTCGAGGTGGGCGTTCGAGGTCTCGATGGTCAGGCGGCCGCCATCGGGCATGGCGTCGCGGGCGTTGACGCACAGGTTGACGATGGCGTTCTCGAGCTGGGCCGGGTCTGCGTGGGTGCGCCACAGGCCGCCAGCCAGGACGGTCTCGACGCGCAGGTTCTCGCCGATGGTCCGGCGCAGCAGCTCGGACATGCCGCCGACCAGCTTGTTTACGTCCAGCACCTGCGGCGCCAGCGGTAGCTGGCGGGAAAAGGCCAGCAGCCTGGCGGTGAGCTGCGCCGCGCGGCCGGCGCCTTCCAGGGCGTTGTCGATGCCCATTTCGGCCTTGGCCAGGTCGCTTTTCAATCGGCGCTTGGCCAGGTCCAGCGAGCCGATGACGATCGCCAGCATGTTGTTGAAGTCATGCGCGATGCCGCCGGTCAGCTGCCCGATCGCCTGGACCTTCTGGAACTGGCGAACCTGCGCCTCGGCCGCCTCGCGGCTCTCCGCCTCGGTCTTCAGGTGGAGGTTGGCCTCGGCCAGGGACGCGCCGGTCTCCAGGGCGATCCGCAGTCGCCGCCGGCCGTCCACGAAGGCGAAGACGCCCAGCCCGACCAGCGCCGCGCCGGCGGCCGTGAACGCGATCCGCGCCAGCATCGCCTGCTGCGCCGCCTCTCTTGTTCGCCTGGTCAGCAGGTTCTCTTCCTCGGCCTTCATCTCGATGACCAGGCGTCGCGCGTCGTCCATCAGCCGCCGGCCGCGTTCCAGCCGCTCAGGCGGCACGACCTCGCCGCGCCGGCCGATCTCGAGGTTCTCGCGAAGCAGCACCGCGCGCCCATCCACCGCCGCGCGAAGCCGCCCCAGCTTGGCGGCCTGTCGGGGATTGTCGGCGGTGGCCCGGGCCAGCCCCGCGAGCTCCGGCTCCAGCGCGTTCGCTGCGAAACCGTAGGGGGCCAGGAAGTCCTCGCGGTGGGTCAGCAGGTAGCCCCGCTGAGCGGCCTCCGCCTCCAGCAGTTGCATCTGCACCCGGCTCAGCCGGTTCTCGACTTCCAGGGTGTGGCGGACCCAGCCGGCGGTCTCGCTCTGCCGTTCGGCAAGCCATACGGCGCCCAACAGGATGGCGGCCAGGGCCACGAACCCCGCCAGCAACGCTGCAAGTCCCCGATCCATGCGAGCCCGACCCATCGCCGTTCATCGCCGAGCGGCCGACGCGAAGCAAGCTGAGCCGTAAGAGTTCGGCGCCGCGGCCTTGGCGCCGGGCGGAAGTCACGGCAAAGGATCGCCATGCTGATCGTGCTTTCCCCGGCCAAGGCGCTCGACTTCACGGCGGGGCCGCCACACGCCGGGCTCTCGACCCCGGAGATGGCCGACCAGACCGCGGAGCTCGCCAAGACCACGAAGCGGCTGACGGCGCGGGACCTGAAGCGGCTGATGTCGCTGTCCGACAGCCTGGCGAAGCTGAACCGCGAGCGCTTCCAGGCCTTCGACCCAGCGTCCGACGACGGCCTGCAGGCCGCCTTCGCGTTCAACGGTGACGTCTACCTGGGCCTCAAAGCCCGCGAGCTCGACAAGAGGGCGCTGAGCTGGGCGCAGGACCATGTGCGGATCTTGAGCGGCCTCTATGGCGTGCTGCGCCCGCTCGACGCGATCCAGCCCTACCGGCTGGAGATGGGGACGCGGCTGAAGACCCGGCGCGGCGCCAGCCTCTACGACTTCTGGGGTCCGCGGGTGTCCGAGGCGCTGATCCGCGCGGCCCAGGGCCACAAGGACAAGACCGTCGTGAACTGCGCCAGCGGCGAGTACTTCGGCGCGGTCGACCGCAAGGCCCTGACCCTGCCGGTCGTGACCTGCCGGTTCCTCGAGGAGAAGGATGGCGAGGCCCGCATCATCTCGTTCTTCGCCAAGCGGGCGCGGGGCGCCATGGCGCGCTTCGCGATCGACAACCGCATCGACCGGGCCGAGGGCCTCAAGGCGTTCGACCGCGACGGCTACCGCTTCCAGCCGCACCTCTCGACCGACGAGGAGTGGACGTTCTCGCGGCCGCAACCGCCGCCCGTGGCGCAGACGCGGGCCGCTCAGTCGGCCTGACGCAGTCCCGCCGGCCCGTGCCAGCCGCCGGAGACCTTGAAGCGCCAGGTGCGCTCGGCATGAGGCAGGTCGCGCGCGTCCCAGAGCACCTCGGCGGTCCCCTGCAGCTGCAGCATGCGGCCGGCGGCGAAGTCGACGAACAGCAGGGCCGCGCGTGGTTCCAGCAGCAGGTTGCCCAGGGTGTTGAAGTAGCGGTTGCCGCGGTAGTCCGGGATCACCAGTTCGTCGCCCTCGATGCGGACGAAGCCCGCCGGGCCGCCGCGGTGGGAGACGTCGACGCCGCCGTTCTCGACCCGCGGCCCGCTGCCGGTGGCGACGAAGAAGGTGTCGGCCGCGGCGATCTGGGCGCGGGCGGCCTCGTCCAGGCCGGTGAAGGTCTCGAACGGTTCGGCGCTGGGCTCGACCTCCAGGCGGCGGGGGTGGATGTACTGCGGGCAGTTGCCGAAGCTCTGGCGCACGCCGACCAGGAGGCCGCCCTCGCCGGCGAAGGCGATCCGGCCGTTGGCGCGGTTCCGGCGGCGGGTCTCCAGTTGGATCCCCAACAGGGCGATCGGCGCGCCGGCCGTCATATGCTGCCCGCTCGGATCGGCCGCCGTGGCCGCGATCGCCAGGCTGCGCGGGTCGGGGCTGCCCACGAAGCCCGCGCCGCCGACCAGCAGGGTGGCGACCGGGGCGTTGGCCTCGTCGACGGTCGCTGCGACCAGGAACGGGATCTGGCTGAAGAAGATGCGGTGCTGGTCCGGCATGACGTCGCGGATGCCCAGCCCGCCGCCGCCGGGGTCGGGGTTGCCCGCCAGGGTCTGGGCGCGGACCTCGCCGGCGTGCCAGGGGCTGGCGTCCATCACGCGGCCTTCGGCATCGGCTTGACGCCGGGCAGGGCCTCGAAGCGGGCGATCCAGGCGCGGACGTTGGGGTAGGGCGCCAGGTCGACGCCGCCTTCGGGGGCGCTGGCCAGGTATGGATAGCAGGCGATGTCGGCCAGCGTGGGGGCGGGACCGGCGAGCCACTTCTGGGAGGAGAGCTCCGTGTCCATGAAGCCCAGCAGGCGCTTGGCCACGGCGTGGGCGTTGGCCAGGTCGGTCTTGAGACCGAACAGGTGGACGGCGCGCGCGTTGGCCGGGCCGTACTTGATCTCGCCGGCGGAGACCGAGAGCCAGCGCTGCACCCGGGCAGCCTGGACGGGCTCGTCGGGGAGCCAGGGGCCGCTCGGGTCGTAGCGGCGGGCCAGGTAGACGAGGATGGCGTTGGAGTCGGCCAGGACCAGGTCACCGTCCTCCAGCACCGGGATCTGGCGCAGGGGATTGAGGGCCGCGAACGCGTCGGTCTGGCGGGCGGGCGCCGGGGCCTCGACGTAGTCGAAGTCCAGGCCCAGCAGCCGCAGGAACACCTCGACCTTGTGGACGTGGCCGGAGAGGGGGACGCCGTGCAGACGGATCATGGGAGCCTTCCAGTTCTGTCAGGAGGGACCAAGGTAATCATTGCGTTCTGAGGGCATAAGTCGGAAGGATCGCAAGTCAGAATTCAGGTTTTTGGAAGAATGGACCGGCTCGACGAACTGGCGGTCTTCGTGGCGGTGCTGGAGGCGGGGAGCCTGGCCGGGGCGGCGCGGCGGCTGCGGCGCTCGGCGCCGGCGGTGACGCGGATCCTGGCGGGGCTGGAAGCCCGCGTCGGCGCGCGGCTGATCGAGCGCACGACGCGCCGGTTGGCGGTGACGCCTGTGGGCCGGCGCCTGGCGGACGAGGCCCGCGCCCTGCTGGCCGGCTACGAGGCGGCGATGACCCGGGAGGAGGGCGGGCCCCTGCGCGGCGTCATCCGCCTGAGCGCGCCGGTGGTGTTCGGGCGCAGGCACGTGGCGCCGCTGCTGCTGCGGTTCCTGGACCTGCATCCGGAGGTGACCGGCGACCTGGTGCTGAACGACCGCAACCTGGACCTGGTGGACGAGGGGCTCGACGTGGCCGTGCGGCTGAGCGTGCTGGCGGACTCCAGCCTGGTGGCCCGCCGGGTGGGCGAGGTCCGACGGGTGACGGTGGCGTCGCCCGACTACCTGGCGCGGCGTGGGACGCCGCTCCAGCCGGCGGACCTGGCCGAACACGAGCTGATCTATTCCAGCACCCAGTCTGGTCCGACCGAATGGCGCTTCGAAGGGTCGCGGGGGCCGCAGACCGTGCGGGTGCGGCCGCGGCTGATGGTCAACGCCATCGAGGCGGTGATCGGCGCGGCGCTGGAGGGTCGTGGAATCACCCGGGTGTTCACCTACCAGGTGGCCGACGAGGTCGCGGACGGGCGGCTGGTGCGGCTGCTGCGCGCCTACGAGCCGGCCCCGATCCCGGTGCAGCTGGTCACCGCCAGCGCCCGGCTGATGCCGGCCCGGGTGCGCGCCTTCCTCGACTTCGCCGCGGCCGAACTGGCGGGCCTGGCGGTCATCCGGCCGGGGGCGTGAGCGGCGGGAAGCAGTCGTAGTTGCGCTGTCGCACGATCCGCCCGTCGCGGAACTCCAGGAAGATCGCCGAGTGACACATCATCTCGCCGCCGGCGGGCAGGCCGCCCAGGGGGATCGCCAAGGTGCCGCGCCAGACGACCTCGAGGGCTACCTGGTCGCCCAGCGCCACGGCGTTGCGCACTTCGTAGGTCTGGGCGGCGAGGATACGGCGGCCCTTGTCGCCGTCGGCCGACATGGCCGCCGCGCCGCGGCGGTCGCCCGCGGGCTTCAGGAGGTTGGGGTATTCGATCTGCTCGATGTCCGGGTCGAACAGAGTCCTCACGCCGGCCATGTCGAACGCTTCCAGCCCGGCCAGGTACTGGCGGGCCACAGCCAGGTTCGCCGTCTCGCTCATGAGTGCGCCTCGTCATCTGCCCAGATCTTTGTAGAACAGAATTCTAGTAGATAATAGAACGATGTTCTAATAACATGTTCTCTCATGCCGAATCCCGTACCTGACCGCCGCCGACAGATCCTGGACGCCGCCCACGCGGTCTTCCTGGAGAAGGGTTACGCGGGCGCGGGCATCGCCGACATCCGGGCGCTCAGCGGCGCGTCGACGGGCAGCATCTACCACTTCTTCGACGGCAAGGCGGCGATCGCCGCGGCGCTGTTCCTCGAGGCCGTGCAGGCCTGGGGCGCGGCGACCGAGGCGGCGCGGACGGGCGACACGGCCGAGGCCGAGATCCGGGCGTCGGTGGAGGGCCTGGTCGACTGGGGGCTGGCGCGGCCGGACCAGTTCCGGATCCTGGACGAGATGCGCTTCGTCGAGCCGCTGATCCGCGAGAGCGCCGAGATGAGCCGCCTGCTGGACGCCGGCGCGGCGGCGGCGCGCAGCACCTATGAGGCGCGGGCGCAACGCGGCGCGGTGCGGGCGCTGCCGTGGCCGGTGGCCCACGCCCTGATCCTGGGCCCGGCCTACGACTACCTGCGCGCCGCGGCGGCCGGGCAGGCCGACGTGACGCCGCGGGCCGCGCGGCGCCTGCTCAGCGACGCCGCCTGGAGCGCCGTGCGCGACTAGGGCGATTCCACATTCATCTGGGGCAGCAGACCTAGGCGTCCCTCCTCCTCGATGGGGGAGGGGCAGGGGTGGTGGTGTGGCCGCTGGGCTAAAGCAGAGCCCATGGGGCGGCGCCGACCTGCGCCCGT
>CBHTUE010000200.1:0-9418 GCA_966096115.1 uncultured Phenylobacterium sp. | reverse complement strand
GCTGCTGCCACGCCGCCTTCGCGCTGGACGAGATCGGCGTCGAGTCGATCATGGTGAACTGCAACCCCGAGACCGTCTCGACCGACTACGACACCTCCGACCGCCTGTATTTCGAGCCCCTGACGGCCGAGGACGTGCTGGAGCTGATCCACGTCGAGCAGTCGAAGGGCACGCTGCTGGGGGTCATCGTCCAGTTCGGCGGCCAGACGCCGCTGAAGCTGGCTCAGCCGCTGGAAGACGCCGGCATCCCGATCCTGGGCACCAGCCCCGACGCCATCGACCTGGCCGAGGACCGCGAGCGCTTCCAGCAGCTGCTGCACAAGCTGGAGATCGCCCAGCCGGTCAACGCCATCGCCCGCAGCCGCGACGAGGCCTTCGAAGGCGCCCACAAGGTGGGCTATCCCGTGGTCATCCGCCCCTCCTACGTGCTGGGCGGCCGGGCCATGGAGATCGTGCGCGATGACGAGCAGCTCGAGCGCTACATCACCACCGCCGTACAGGTCTCCGGCGACAGTCCGGTCCTGATCGACCAGTACCTCAGCCGCGCCACCGAGGTGGACGTGGACGCCCTGTGCGACAGCACCGGCGCTGTGTTCGTGGCCGGCGTGATGGAGCACATCGAGGAAGCCGGCGTGCACTCGGGCGACAGCGCCTGCTCCATGCCGCCCTTCTCGCTCCGGCCCGAGACGATCGCTGAGCTGAAGCGCCAGACCGAGGCCATGGCCCGGGCCCTGGAAGTCCGCGGCCTGATGAACGTGCAGTTCGCCATCGAGGAGCCGCACTCGGCCGCCCCGCGCATCTACGTGCTCGAGGTCAATCCGCGCGCCAGCCGCACGGTGCCGTTCGTGGCCAAGACCATCGGCCAGCCTGTCGCCGCCATCGCCGCCAAGCTGATGGCCGGCCGCCCGCTCAGCGACTTCGGCCTGACGGACAAGCCCTACGACCACATCGCGGTGAAGGAAGCGGTGTTCCCGTTCGCCCGGTTCGCCGGCGTCGACACCATCCTCGGGCCCGAGATGCGTTCCACGGGCGAGGTCATGGGCCTGGACTGGATCCGCCCCGGCGAAGGCCCCGGCCCCGCCTTCGCCCGCGCCTTCGCCAAGGCGCAGCTTGGAGGCGGTACGGTGCTGCCCCCCAAGGGCTGCCTGTTCGTCTCGGTGAAGGATGCCGACAAGGACTGGATCCTGGAGCCGGTGCGCCTGATGCTGGGCCAGGGCTTCCGGGTGCTGGCCACCCACGGCACCGCCGCCTACCTGGCCGAGAAGGGCCTGAAGGTCGAGTTGGTCAAGAAGGTGCTGGAAGGCCGCCCGCACATCGTCGACGAGATGAAGAACGGCGGCGTGCAGATCGTCTTCAACACCACCGAAGGCAAGCAGTCGCTGAAGGACAGCTTCGAGATCCGGCGCACCTCGCTGATGATGAAGATCCCCTACTTCACCACCACGCCCGCTGCGCTGGCCGCCGCCCAGGCCATCGTCGCCACGGCCCAGGCCCCGCTCGAAGTGCGACCGCTGCAGAGCTACGCGTAGCCCTCCGCGACCTTCAAAGGCTCGTCATCCCCCGGCTCGTCCGGGGGACCCATTCCTCCTCCGCACCTGAGAGCGTGACTAGGCACGGCGTCGACGCTGCGGGCCCGTCCCAGCCGTTCCGTATCAATGGGTCCCCCGGACAAGCCGGGGGATGACGAGCTTTTTGGCAGGGAGACGCTTAGTCCTCGTCGTCCTCGTCCTCGCCCTCTTCCCCCTCCGGCGTCTCGTTCAGCACCTCGTACGCGTCGTGGAAACGCTTCAGCGCCGCGACCGAGGCCTGCACCCGCTGGGTCGCGCCCGCCGCGTCGCCCTGGGCGGCGTGGATCACCGCCAGGTTGGTGCTGGCGATCGCGTCGGCCAGCGCCTTGAGGCTGTCCTTGAGCGCTTCGAAGTCGGCGGCGCCCTCTTCATCGTCGATGTAGTCGTCCAGGCTGACCATAGGTTTCTCCTAGCGCCCGATCTGACCCGGCGCGGCGCCGATGTCCATGGGCGGCGACGGAGCGGCCGGGCTGCGCCGTGCTAGGCTCGGGCAAAACGGGGGAACGGCCATGCGGCGCGGCATAACCAGTGCGAACCTGATCGGTCGCCGCGGCCTGCTCGCCGCCGCGCCCGCCGCCTGGCCCGCCCGGCGGTGGCCGCCCCCCCGGACCTCGCCGTCCGCGGATCGAAGGCCTATTCGGAGTCGGCCATGGTCATGTCGGTCTCCGCCGACGGCCGCAGTGCGCTCACCCTGCGCTTCTGCCGCTTCCCGGTGGAGGGGTTCACCTGGCTGTGGTGCCACGTGCTGCACGACGGCGAGCTCTACGCCTTTACCCGCCACGACCTGCCGGCCACCGCCGACCGCCTGGCCGGGACCCCGGTCGCCGACTACCGCGCCCCGCCGATGGACGCGGCGCTGATCCGCACCGGCCGCGGCCCGGAGCTCACCGAAGTGCGCCTGTCGGCCGCCCTGCCCTTCCACAAGAGCCGCGCCGCGCCGCACGGCCCCGGCAAGGCGCCCGGCCGCTTCGAGGGCCGCTTCCGCCCGACCCGCGCCCTGGCCGCCCAGGTGCTGGCCGGCCGCGACGAGGTCTACGGGACCTTCCGCGCCGAGGGGACGCTCGGCGGCCGCCGCTTCGTCCACGAGGGTCCCGCCAAGTTCCACGAGCAGCGCCAGGAGGCGGCCCGCTTCGAGACCCCGTTCAACTACGCCTGGCTGGCGGGCGCCGGCCTGGCCGCCACCACCCTGCTGGTCCCGCGCGGCGCCTCCGGCGGTTGGCAGATCGACGACGGCGAGCAGGCCCTGGACGACATGACCCTCGACCCCCCCGGCGCCGATCGCCGCGCGCTGTGGAAGCTGAAGTCCGGCCACGCCATGCCCGGCCGCCTGCAGGCCCTGGTCCGCTACGAGGTGCCGATCTACGACCGCGTGTGGAACGGCACCTTCGTGAAGGGCGAGGCCGACGGCCGCCCGATCGTCGGGGCCAGCAACGACTGGGTCGCTCAACCGGACATCTACGTTGCGGCTGCGACGCGCTCGCAAAAGACCTAGATCGTCAAAGGTTTAAGCCTGCGCTTGTTGATTGACCCACTCGCCTCTCAGGCGCAGACTCCGCAAATCGCCTGACTGAGACAGGCGGCAAGGGCGCGCCCCGGCGGCCCGCATCATACGCCCTCCGGACGCTTCGGCGCCCGCCGGACGGCGATCTTCCGGGGGACGCCATTGGCGTCTGCCGCAGTCTGGCGGGGGCTCATCAGCCCCACAACAGAACTGCGAGGAAGCGTCATGCACACCGAGCCGCACGAAGTCACGCACCACAAGCCGAAACATCTGGCCGAGAAGTTCGAAGGCATGATCGGCGTCATCATGGTCGCCGCGATCGTGCTGCTGGCTGTCGGCCTGATCTACGGGATCCTTACGACGGGCAGCACCGACCCCAAGTGGATGCAATAGCATCCGCCTGAGTTCGGCCTTCTAGAGGGCCAGCGCCAGGACGAGATCGTCGTAGTCGTTGGCCCCGACCCGGAACTTCCGCACGCCCGCCCGGGTGTAGCCTTGGCGAGCATAGAAGGCGTGTGCTGCGGTGTTCTCGCCGTGCACGCCCAGCAGCACGCGCCTGGCCCCGGCCGCCCGCGCGGCCTCGACCGCCAACCCCATCAGTTTCGCGCCCAGCCCGCCGCCCTTCAGCGTCGCCAGCACGTAGATGCGCTTGACCTCCAGGTCGTCCGGCCCGGTCGGCACGGGCAGGTCCGGCGGGCAGAGCACGACGTAGCCCACCAGGTTGCGGGTGTCGGTCCGCTCCGCGGCCCAGATCCGATAGGCCGGGTCGGCCAGCCAGTCGGCGTAGGTCGCGGCGCTGTGGTCGTCCTCGGTGTAGGCCAGCATGTCCTCCACCGGCAGGACGTCGGCATAGGTCTCCAGGAACGTCGCGCGCCCGATAAGCGACAGCGCCGCGGCGTCGTGCGGGGTACACGCCCTGACCCGGATCTCGCCGCCCAAACCACCCTCCCGTCCTGCGCCGCTATCTAGCCGAAAGCGCCGGTCACGAAAGCGCTGGATTGCCGTCGCGTCCGCGCGCTAGGCCTCAAGGCGGACAAGAAGAGATCGGGAGGCGGACATGACGGGTCGGGTTGAAGGCAAGGTGGCCCTGGTCACCGGCGGGGCCAGCGGGATCGGCCGCGGCTGCTGCGAGAAACTGGCGTCCGAGGGCGCCTTCGTCGTCTGCACCGACATCCAGGACAACCTCGGCGCCGAGGTCGTGGCCGGGATCAAGAAGGCCGGCGGCCAGGCCGAATACGTCCACCACGACGTCACCGACGAGGCCGAATGGGCCTCCGTGGTCGCCGGGATCAAGGCCCGCCACGGCCGCCTGGACTTCCTGGTCAACAACGCCGGCATCGGCATCGGCGGCTCGATCCTGGACATGACGCTCTCCGACTGGCGCCGCCAGACCGCGATCAACATCGACGGCGTGTTCCTGGGCGTGAAGCACTCGATCCCGCTGATGCGCGAGAGCGGCGACGGCGGTTCGATCGTCAACATGAGCTCGGTGGCGGGCCTGAAGGGCTCGGCCATGCTGGCTGGCTACTGCGCCACCAAGGGCGCGGTGCGCCTGTTCACCAAGTCCATCGCCATGGAATGCGCCAACGCCAAGGACGGCATCAGGGTGAACTCGGTCCACCCCGGCCTGATCGAGACGCCGATCTGGCTGACGGTCGGCCAGGCGGTGAACCCGCTGGCCAACGCCCCGCCGGACCTGGACGCCATGTCGGCCATGGCGGTGCCGCTGGGCGTGAAGGGCTTCCCGGAAGACATCGCCAACGGCGTGCTCTGGCTCTGCTCCAGCGAGAGCCGCTACGTCACCGGCCAGGAACTCGTCATCGACGGCGGCCTGACGGTGCGGTGAGCCCGCGAGCCTCCGCGCAAGCGGAGGCTCCGTGGTGCAATTTTGCGATGCGAGCCGCTTCGCGGCGAGTTCAGGACGTCGCGAACGCGGCGGCCGCCTTCTGGTAGGCGGGCCGGACCTGCATGCGGCTCCGGTGCGCGGCGAGCTTCGGCGGGACGTCCAGGCCGAGCGCGCCGTCCCACATGCCGAGCGCGGTCGCCACCGCGATGTCGGCCAGGGTCAGGCCACCGCCGACGAAATGGTCGCCCTCCATCAGGCTCTCGAGGTAGCCCAGCATCCCGGCCGCCTGGGCCTGGCAGAAGTCCCGCGTCCAGTTGGCCTTCTGGTCCTCCGGCGCTGCGAACTTCGTCCCCAATTGCGGGTTGATCATCAGGCTGGCCTCGGACGCGACGGTGATCTGCAGCACCCGCGCCATCGCTGCTGGCGCGGGCGGCAAGAGCGGCGTCGGGCCGTAGCGCTGGGCCAGGTACAGCATCTGCGCCACGGACTCGCCGATGCCGACGCCGGCGTCGTCCTCCAGGAACGGCGTCGAGCCCAGCGGATACCTGGCGCGGTATTCGGCCGGGACCGGATATTCGAGGGGGACCGCGCGGTAGGCCAGTCCCATCTCCTCACACGTCCAGGCGACGCGCACGCCGCGGACGCCGCGGCTCAAGTTGTGGATCGTGATCATGTGTTCGCCCCCGCTCTCGAGTCGGCCTTCGCGAAGGCCCGCATCGCATCCTTGCCGTTCCAGCGCGCCGCCCTGTCGCAGGACGCGGCCAGCCGCGCGGCGGTCTCGCGGGCGGCCGCGCGCAGCGCTGGGCTCTTCTTGCCGCCAATGGCCCTGAGCGCCCAGTTCACGCCCTTCTTCACGAAGTTCCGCCCGTCGGTCGCGCACGCCTCGATGAGCGCCAGGCCCTTCAGGAAATCCGCGTCCGACCCGTTCCTGTGCAGCGCCGCACACGCCAGCAGGGCAAAACCCGCGCGCCGGCCGAACTCGTCGTTCAGCCCCACCCACCGCGCCACCATCTCGTGGGCGAACGGGACCTGGTCGAACAGCTTGAAGCAGACCGTGTCGACGATTCCCCAGTTGTCAAAGTCGGCCCGCCACGCCTCCATCTGCTCCGGCGTGACCCGCTTCGGGTCGTCGATCATGCAGGCGACCATCCGGGCCTCGTACCAGCCGGTCTCCCACAGCGCGGCGGCCAGCGCGTGGTCCGGGGCCAGCGGCTTCGCCACGGCCTGCATCTTCGCCATCGGCACGCCCAGCGCCTTGTCGACAACCAGGCCGTAGCGCGGGCCCATCTCGGCCAGCGTCTTGGCCGAGGCGTGGGCCCGCAGCTGCGCCAGGACCTCGCGGACCCGGGCCTCCATCAGCCGGCCGCGAGCGCGGCGGCCAGCTCGTCGAGGCGGTCGTAGCCCATGGCCATCCCGTCGGTCATGCCGGACTGCACCGCCATGTCGCGGGCCTCCTTGGACGGGAACAGCATGTTGATGCGCAGGGTCGTCCTGCCGCCCGCCTCGCGGAGCGTGAGCGTGTTGATCGCGGGATCGCCCTCGCCCCAGGGCGGGTTCTCCACGTCGATCTTCTCGCCCGTGGCCAGGCCATCCATCACCTCACTGGTGACGATGCGCTCGATGGGCGCGATCTCCAGGTGCTCGCCGTAGGCGCCGAACTGGCCCCCTGTCTCCGTGTTCTGCCAGACGTAGCGGTAGCGGCCGCCGACCCGCAGATCGACCCTGCAGTAGGGCATGGTCCAGTTGTCCGGGCCGACCAGCCAGCGCTGGATCAGCTCGGGCTTGGTATGGGCGTCCCAGACCAGCGGGGCCGGGGCGTCGAACGTGCGCTCGACGGTGACCTCGCGGTCGGATGGCGTCGTGACGGTGACGGGCTTGGGCATCGGGTCAGTCCTTCTTACCAGCCATTTCTGTGAGGAGAGCGTCGAGGCGCTGGTAGTTCGCCTCCCACAGCTCGCGGTAGCGCTCGATCCACATGTTGGCCTCCTCCAGCGGCTTGGCCTCGATGCGGGCCGGGCGGCGCTGGGCGTCGCGGCCTCGACGGATCAGCCCGGCCCGCTCCAGCACCTTCAGGTGCTTGGAGATCGCCGGCTGGCTCATGGCGAACGGCTCGGCAAGTTCGGCCACCGAGGCCTCGCCGGTCGCCAGCCGCGCCAGGATCGCGCGGCGGGTCGGGTCGGCCAGGGCGGCGAAGGTGGCGTCGAGCTGTTGTTCATAACTCATAGGTTCTGTAACTACTTGGTTATGGATAAGCCGTCAAGCGCCCCCAACGCGCGCCATCGACAAACCGCCTCGCCAGCCTCTAGGACTTCGCCATGAGCGCGACCCTAGCCCCGACCCTGCCCCCGACCCTGCACGTGATCTTCGGACCCTCCGGCGCCGGCAAGACGACCTATGCCCTGGGCTACGCGCGCCGCGAGAAGGTGGTGCCCTTCATCCTGGATGAGTGGCTGGCGAACCTGTTCGCCCCCGACATGCCCGACCCCATCGAGTACGAGTGGATGATCGAGCGCGTGCAGCGTTGCGAGCAGCAGATCTGGTCCGCGGCGGCCGGCTGCCTCGCGGCCGGGACCTCGGTGATCCTCGACATCGGCCTGATGACCCGCGCCGACCGCGCCCGGGTTCGCGAGATCGGCGAGGGCGCGGAGTTGCCGATCCAGTGGCACTTCGTGACCGCCAGCGCCGAGGCCCGCCGGGCGCGGGTGGCCGAGCGCAACATGGTCAAGGGCGAGAACTTTGCCATCGAGGTGCGGCCCGAACACTTCGACTTCATCGAGGGCGTCTTCGAAGCCCCCGAGCCAAGCGAGCTGGAAGGCGCCATCATCAGCGAGAGCGCTTAAGCTGTGGGGACGGCAAAATGCGGGCGGCAATCCTGATCGCGGGGGTTCTGATGGCGACCAGTGCGAGCGCGAAGGACCGTTTTCCGGTCCTGACGCCGGACCAGATGACGCCGGCGCAGAAGACGCTGGCCGAGGCGATCCAGTCGGGGCCGCGCAAGTCGATGGGCGGCCCGTTCAACGCCTGGCTCCGCAGCCCGGCCATGGGCGACCGCATGCAGCAGCTGGGCGAGCATGTGCGCTACCACTCCAGCGTGCCGCGGAAGCTGAACGAGTTCGCGATCCTGATCACCGCGCGGGCCTGGGACGCCAAGTATGAGTGGTACGCCCACTATCCGCTGGCGCTGCAGGCCGGCCTGGAGCCCGCCGTCGCCGCCGACCTGGCCCAGGGCAAGCGCCCGCGCGGCATGAGCCCGGACGAGGCGGCGGTCTACGAGTTCTGCACCGAGCTGCGCCGTGAGCGGCGGGTCAGCGACAAGACCTACGCCGGCGTCCAGACCCTGCTGGGCGACCAGGGCGTCATCGATCTGATCGCGGTCAACGGCTACTACGACATGGTCTCGATGACCCTGAACGTGGCCGAGGTGGCGACGCCGCCGGACGGCGCGCTCCCGCTCCCGGATCTGAAGAAATGAGGGCCGTCGTCATCACCGAGAAGGGCCCGGCCCTTCGTGAGATCGCCGAGCCGCAGGCCAAGGCCGGCCAGGTGCTGGTCAAGGTCCACGCCAACGCCCTGAACCGCGCCGACCTGGCCATGGCCGCCGGCCACCTGCACGGCACGCGCGGCGGCGTCGGCACGGTCATGGGCCTGGAGTGGGCGGGCGAGGTCGCCGAGGTCGGCGCGGGCGTGAAGGACTTCTCCCCGGGCGACCGGGTGATGGGCTCCGGCGGGTTCGCCGACGTCCTGGCCGTTCCGGCCGCCCAGGTGTTGCGCATCCCCGACGCCAACCTCAGCTTCGAGGAGGCCGCCTGCTTCCCGGTCGCCCTGCGCACCATGCACAACGCCATCGTCACCGCCGGCGGCCTGCGGGAAGGCGAGAGCGTGCTGATCCAGGGCGCGTCCAGCGGGGTGGGCATCCTGGGGATGCAGATCGCCCGCGAGATGGGCGCCGCCAAGGTCATCGGCTCGTCGACCAACGCGGCGCGCCGCGCGCGGCTGACGGACTACGGCGCCGACCTCGCCATCGACACCTCCGACCCGGACTGGGTGCAGGCCGTGCTCGACTTCACCGGCGGCAAGGGCGTGGACCTGATCGTCGACCAGGTGTCCGGCGGACTGGTCACCCCCAACATGCGCGCCGCGCGAATCCTGGGCCGCATCGTCAATGTCGGGCGCCTGGGCGGCCAGAAGGCGGAGTTCGACGCGGACCTGCATGCGCTGCGCCGCATCACCTACATCGGCGTCACCTTCCGCACCCGCACGCCGGACGAAGTGGCCGAGATCACCCGCGCCCTGCTGGCCGACCTGACCCCCGCGCTGGACGATGGCCGGTTCTCAATGCCGATCGACAGCGTCTTCCCGCTGGAAGACTTCGCCCAGGCCCTGGCCAAGATGAAGGCCAACGAGCACTTCGGAAAGATCGTCCTGCGGCACTGAGGGCGCTGACCTACCCCCTCCCCGACCGTCATCCCCCGGCTTGTCCGGGGGACCCATGCCTGCGCCGCA
>CBHTUE010000199.1:0-9424 GCA_966096115.1 uncultured Phenylobacterium sp. | reverse complement strand
CGCGCAGCCGCGCGGGTCGCCCATGTCGTGCAGGCAGTCGAACATGGTGACGAGGTCGAAGTCGCGCTCGGCGATGTCCTTGGCGGCGACCGCCTCGAAGCGGACGCGGTCGGCCAGGCCGTGCTTCTCAGCATGGGCGTTGGCCTGGGCGATCGAGGGGGCGTGGAAGTCGTAGCCGACGAAGGTGCTTTCGGGGAAAGCCTTGGCCATCAGCAGGGTGGAGAAGCCGACCCCGCAGCCGACGTCGGCCACCCGGGCGCCGGCGGTGAGCTTGGGCATGACGCCGTCGAGGGCGGGCAGCCAGGCCTGGGTGAGGGCGTTGACGTAGCCCGGGCGGAAGAACGCCCCGACCGCGCAGAACATGCAGGTAGAGCTGTCGCCCCAGGCGACGCCGTGGCCGCTCTTGAAGGCGGCCTCGACCTTGGGCTCGCCGGCGATCATCTCGGCGCAGACGTCGAAGGCGCCGCGCAGGTACACGGGGCTGTCCTCGACCGCGAAGACCATCGATTGCTCGGGCGTCAGGCTGAAGCGACCGGCGTCGTCGCGGGTGATGTAGCCGTTGGCCGCCTGGGCCAGCGCCCACTCGCGGACATTGCGCTCGGCCAGCCCCGTGCGGGCGGCCAGTTCGGCGGCGCTGGCTGCGCCCTGCTTGTGAAGGCTGTCGAACAGCCCCAGGCGGAAGCCGATGCGGGCCGTGGGCACGCTGAACGCGCCGCCCAGGTCGCCGAGCATCTTGCCGACGAGGCCGTTGAGTTTGTCGCTGTCGATGTTCATGGCGCCGGGGCCCTCTGGCTCGTCCGCCGCAGCGCGGACAAGGCCCTAGATGCCCGGAGCTCCGAGTTCCGCCGTGCGGCGCGTCAGACCTTCAGGTCGACGAAATTGCCTTCGGTCTTGATCTTCGCCTGGCGGGCGCGATCGCGGGCCTCGGCGTCGATGGAGATCTCGGCTTCCAGGCGGGCCTGGGCGCCCATGCGGGTCAGGTCCAGGCGGTCGACGCCGCGCTCGGCCATCACCTGGGCGCGGATTTCCAGCGGCGTCTGCACCAGCTTCCTGGCCGGCTCGACGGTCTTGACCGCCTCGCCGTGCATCCGGTCGGCGGCGGCCATGGCCTTGACCCGATCCCAGTTGGCGCGCGCCTGCTGGGCCACGGCGAAGGCCGAGGCTTGCGGGGTGGCTGCGCCAAACTGGGACAACGGCGTATTCATCGCCAATCAGCTTGGCAATGGCGGCGCCAGAACGCGAAACGGCGGCGGACCGAAGCCCGCCGCCGTTCTGTTTCAAGGACTTAGCGGGCGGCCTAGGCTGGGGCCTTGGCCGGCGGGGCGCCGGCCAGGGCGGCGCGGTTCAGGTCGAAGAACTTGGGAGCCATCTTCGGCACCGCTTCCGACAGGATGGAGGCGACCGTCCAACCCTCTTCCTTGGTCACGGTCTCGATGGGCCGCGGCTGGGAGTAGAGGATGATGTTCTCGCCCGAGGCGCCGAAGATCTGGCCCGACACGTTCGAGGCGGCCGGGGCGACCATGGCGACCGAGAAACGGGCCGGCTGGTCGGCGCGGATCTTCTCGGCCATCACGGCGCGCCGCGCGGCGGCGGCTTCGTCCTTGATCGGCACCGACTGGGTCATGCGGGTCCAGGCGACCGGCGCCAGGCAGTTGGAGCGCACGTTGTTGCGCGCGCCTTCCATGGCGATGATCCGCGAGAGGCCGGCGATGCCCATCTTGGCCGCGCCGTAGTTGGCCTGGCCGATGTTGCCGAACAGGCCCGAGGTGGAGGTGAAGAACATGTAGGCGCCGTCGTTCTGTTCGCGGAACAGCTCGATGGTGGCGCGGGCGACGTTGAAGGAGCCGCGCATGTGGACGGCGATGACGGCGTCCCAGTCTTGCTCGGTCATCTTGTGGAACATGACGTCCCGCAGGATGCCGGCCGGATTGATCACGGCGTGCAGGCCGCCGAAGGTCTTCTTGGCCAGATCGACCATGCCGTAGACGGCGTCCAGGTTGGTGACGCTGTCGGAGTTGGACACGGCCTCGCCGCCGGCGGCGCGGATCTCTTCGCAGACCTTCTCGGCCGCGTTCGCGGAGCCTTCGTCGTCGCCCTTCAGGCCGCCGCCCAGGTCGTTGACCACGACCTTGGCGCCTTCCTGCGCCGCGATCAGCGCGCAATCGCGCCCGATGCCGTTGCCGCCCCCGGTGACGAGGACAACCTTTCCGTCCAATGCGCCCATGGTCTCAATCTCCCTGGAGCCTTCCGACAGGAAGGCTCGCTTCTAAATTTTGGAGCGCGACGGGCGCCGAAACCGGTACCCACTTTCGGCTGTCGCGCTCCAGATGAATGGGAGAACCCTTATTCGAGGCGGTCGGCCCGGCGCAAGTCAGGGAAGAGGCGGGCCCAGAGGGCGGTGACCATCACCGCGCCGACGCCGCCGAACACCGCGGCGCGGACGGGCCCCAGAATCCGCGCCACGACCCCGCTCTCGAACTCGCCGAGCTCGTTGGAGGCGCCGATGAAGACGGAGCTGACGGCGGCGACCCGGCCGCGCATGTGGTCGGGGGTGACCAGCTGCACCAGGGTCTGGCGGACGTAGACGCTGAGCATGTCGGCGGCGCCCAGAACGGCCAGCGCGGCTACCGACAGCCACAGCGACTTGGACAGGCCGAACACCACGGTGGCGAGGCCGAAGGTGGCGACGCCCAGGAACATGATGATGCCGGCGTGGTTGCGCACCGGCCGCGCCGCCAGCGTCAGGGCCACGATCGTCGCGCCGATCGCCGGGCCCGAGCGCAGGACGCCGAAGGCGGTGGCGCGGGTGAACTCGTAGTGGAAGACGCCCAGGATCACGTAGTGGCCCTCGTGGATCACCAGCACGTCGCGGGCGAACACCGGCAGCAGGGCGGTGGCGCCGCCCAGCAGCACGGCGGCCAGGTCCAGCGAGATGGCGCCGAAGACGATCTTCTGGCGCCAGACATAGGCTAGGCCCTCCTTCATCAGCTGCCAGCGCGAGCCTGGGTTCAGCGCCGGCTTGGCGTTGCCGCGGATCATGAAGACCAGGACCGCGGCCACGCCGTAGAGGCCGAAGGTGGTGAAGTAGGCGGTCTGTGACGAGCGGGCGACCAGGATGCCGCCGGCCGCCGGGCCCAGGATCGACGCCGTCTGCCAGGCCAGCGAGTTCCAGGCGATGGCGCGGGGCAGGAGCTTGCGCGGCACCAGCATGGGGCCCAGCGCGGTGTTGGCGGGCGCGAAGAAGGCGCGGCTGGCCCCGAACAGGGCGGCGATGCCCATCAGGAGCGCCGGCGAGGTCCAGCCCTGTACGGTGGCGATGGCCAGGGTGAAGACGCTGACGATCTCGCCGGTCAGGCAGAGCAGCAGCACCTTCTTGCGGTCATAGCGGTCGGCGGCTTCGCCGGCCGGCAGGGTGAGCAGCAGCACCGGCACGAAGGCGGCGAGCCCCAGCATCGAGACCAGCAGCGCGCTCTCGTTCACCGAATGGCCCTGACGGGCCAGGGCGTACATCTGCCAGCCCATGGCCACGCTCTGGATCTGGCTGGCGAAGCTGCCGGTCCAGCGGGTGCCCCAGAACAGCAGGTAGTCGCGCTCCTTCAAGAGGGCGCGTGCGGAGGGGACCTCGTCGTCTGGGGCAGGATCGGTCATGGGGAGGCCGGCAACCTGCACTGAGCCGCATATCGTCGCAATGGCGTTGACGGGGGGGCGGCTTGGCCCTATCTGCGCCCTCCCGACCATGGCCCCGGAGGGCCCTTCAGATGCGACGACGTCCGCTGGCGTAGTCCCGCTTTATCGGAGCGCCAAAGAGCGCTCCGGGGGCCACCTGAACCCCTTGAGGCCCCGCCCGTTCAGGCGCGGCGCCGCAACGTCGTCATCCAAAGCATCTAGAGACCACCCCATGTCCCTGCAGCCCTGCCGGCCCGCGCCGGCGCTCGAATTCGTCAACGAGACCCCCGCCCACGACGCGGCGATCGAGGCGTTGCTGATCCGCGCCTTTGGGCCGGGCCGCTTCGCCAAGGTGTCCGAGCGCGTGCGCGAGGTCGCCGAGTTCGCGCCGGAGCTGTCGTTCGTCGCCTTCGAGGAGGGCACGCTGGTGGGCTCGGTGCGGATGTGGCGCGCCAACTGCGGCGACCAGCCGATCACGTTCCTGGGCCCGCTGGCCGTCGAGGAGAGCGCGCGCAAGCACGGGCTGGGCGCCTTGCTGGTGGAGCGCGCCTGCGCGGCGGCCGAGGTGGCCGGCGAGGCGGCCGTGGTGCTGGTAGGCGACCTGCCGTTCTTCGGCCGCGTGGGCTTCGAGATCGCGCCCGACGTGAGCCTGCCCGGGCCGGTGGACCCGAAGCGGGTGCTGTCGCGCAAGTTCGCCGACGTGGCGCTGTGCGGGATGGTGCGGGGGCGATAGGGCTGCCCGCTCCTAATATCCGATCGTCATCCCCCGGCTTGTCCGGGGGATCCATTCACACCGATCCCACCGGAATGGCCCGCGAGCCGCGAAGCTGCAGTTCGTTACGATCTCACTGTGCGGCGGAAGCATGGGTCCCCCGGACAAGCCGGGGGATGACGAGAACGGGTGCGGACGGGGAGTTGAGCCGACTCCGCGCGGTCCCTACCTTGGGCGGATGGCGGAACCCGGCAAACTGGATGGCGTGATCGCGGCGGCCAAGCAGGCCCCCGGGCGCGGGCTGCCGCCGGTGCATCTTTGGAACCCGGCGCATTCGGGCGAGATCGACATCGTCATCAAGCGGGACGGCCGCTGGGTGCACGAGGGGGCGACAATTTCCCGCGAGGCGCTGGTGCGGCTGTTCTCGACGGTGCTGCGCAAGGACCCGGACGGCTACTGGCTGGTGACGCCGGTCGAGAAGATGAAGATCACCGTCGAGGACGCGCCGTTCATCGCCGTGCGCGTCGACCGGGACGGCGAGGCGCTGAGGTTCCTCACCAATGTCGGCGACGAGGTGGAGGCGGGGCCGGACAACGCGATCCGGGTGGAGATCGCCGCCGACGGCGAGCCGCGGCCCTATCTGCATGTGCGCCGCGGTCTGGACGCGCTGATCGCGCGGCCGGTGTTCTACGAACTGGTGGAGATGGCTGAGGAGCGGGACACGCCGCAGGGCCCGACCCTGGGCGTGAGCTCCAACGGCGCCTGGTTCCCCGTGGGGCCGGCGCAGGCGCACCTGCTGTGAACGACGCCTCCGCGCCGCACGAGCTGGGCGAGTTCATGCTCCGCCACCTGGACCCGCTGGACGACTTTGCCGTGAAGGGCCGCAAGCCCGGGTCCGACTTCGACCTGACGCCGGGCGGCTGGTCCGGCGTGCCGGTGGAGACGCTGCGGCCCGCGGCGGTGCTGATCGGGCTTATCGAGCGGCCGGCGGGGCTGACGGTGCTGCTGACCCGGCGCGCCGACACCCTGCGCAACCACACCGGCCAGGTGGCGCTGCCGGGCGGGCGGCAGGACCCGGGCGAGACTCCGGTGCAGACGGCGGTGCGCGAGGCGCATGAAGAGGTGGGCCTGGAGCCGCATTTCGTGGCGCCGGTGGGGCTGTCGAC
Organism: uncultured Phenylobacterium sp.; assembly: GCA_966096115.1. Taxonomy (GTDB): domain Bacteria; phylum Pseudomonadota; class Alphaproteobacteria; order Caulobacterales; family Caulobacteraceae; genus Phenylobacterium. Next base: position 3,880 of record CBHTUE010000199.1, on the reverse strand, counting down.
GCCCTACCAGACCGGCACCGGCTACCTGATCACGCCGGTGGTGGGGTTCGTGCGGCCGGGGTTCACGCTGACTCCCAATCCGGGCGAGGTGGCCGACATCTTCGAGACGCCGTTCGCCTGGCTGATGGACCTGGCCAACTACGAGGAACATGAGCGCACGCTGCCGAACGGCGAGCTGCGGCGCTTCTACGCCGCCACCCACGAGGAGCAGTACATCTGGGGCGCCACGGCGGGCATCCTGCGCGCGCTGCACGGGCGGCTGTACGGGGCAGCGGTGGCATGACCGACAGCCTGGGCGTACGGCCGTGGATGACCGCGGCGGCGACGGCGGCGGTGATGGACGCCCTGGAGGCCGAGGGCGGGACCGACTGCGCGCGGTTCGTGGGCGGCAGCGTACGCGACGCGTTGGTCGGGCGGGCGGTGAATGACCTGGACATCGCCACCACGCTGACGCCCGACCGGGTGACCCGGGCGCTGGAGGCGGCGGGGCTGAAGGCGATCCCGACCGGCATCGAGCACGGCACGGTGACCGCGGTGTCGAAGAGCCAGCCGCACGAGATCACCACCCTGCGGCGTGACGTTTCCACCGACGGGCGGCGCGCGACGGTGGCGTTCACGACCGACTGGCTGGAGGACGCCCAGCGGCGCGACCTGACGCTGAACTCGCTGTACGCGCGCCGCGACGGGACCATCTTCGACCCGACCGGCCACGGCGTGGCCGACGCCAAGGCTGGGCGCATCGTGTTCGTGGGCGAGCCCGAGCGGCGGCTGCAGGAGGACTACCTGCGCATCCTGCGGTTCTTCCGCTTCTACGCCCACTTCGGGAAGGGGCCGCCGGACGCCGCGGCCGTGGCCGCGTGCGCGGCGCTGAAGGACCACATCGACGGCCTGGCGGCCGAGCGGATCTCCAAGGAGCTGCTGAAGCTGCTGGCGGCCGACGACCCGCGCCCGGCCGTGCGGCTGATGGCCGAGACCGGGGTGCTGGCGGTGGTGCTGAAGGTTCCGGCCAACCTGGCGCGCTTCGAGGCGCTGGTGGGGATCGAAAGCGAGATGCTGTTCGAATGCGAGCCGGTGCTGCGGCTGGCGGCGCTGCTGCCGGACGACCAGATCGCCGCCGGCCAGTTCGCGGCGCGGCTGCGGCTGTCCAACCCGGAGCGCGACCGGATCGTCGCGGCTCTGGCGCCGACGCCGGTGCTGAAGAGCTGGATGAGCCCGCGGGAGATCCGCCGCGCGGTCTATGCCGGCGACCTGGGCGGCTTCCGCGACCGGGCCAAGCTGGCCTGGGCCGCCTCGCCGCGCACGGCCACCACCATGCAGTGGCGCGGGATGATCGCGCTCGCCGAGGGCTGGGTGCGGCCCACCTTCCCGCTGAGCGGCGCCGACGCCATGAACGCCGGGACGCCGAAGGGGCCGCTGGTGGGACAGGTGCTGCGCGAGGTGGAGGACTGGTGGATCGACCACGACTTCATCGACGACAAGCTCTCTGCCATCGAGAAGCTGAAGGCGGTGGTGCAGGGGCTGGCCTATTGATCCGGGTCGGCATCCTGAAGACCGGGCGGCCGCCCAGGCCGGCGATCCCGGAGTTCGGGACCTATCCGGACATGTTCATGGACCTGCTGGGCCGCGACGCCTACGCGTGGCGGACCTATGCGGCGGACGAGGGCGAGTATCCGGCCGCGCCCGAGGACTGCGACGCCTACATCGTCACCGGCTCGGCGGCGGGGGTCTATGACGCCGACCCCTGGATCGGGCAGTTGATCGATTTCCTGCGAGCGGCGAAGGGGCGGGCCAGGCTGGTGGGGGTGTGCTTCGGCCACCAGGCGATGGCGCAGGCGTTCGGCGGCGAGGTGATCAAGTCGCCCAAGGGCTGGGGCATTGGTGAGCACGACTACCGGGTGGTCCAGGCCGAGCCGTTCATGGACACCACCTCCGACATCCGCCTGCCGGCCAGCCACCAGGACCAGGTGGTGAGCCTGCCGCCGGGCGCCGAGGTGATCGCCGCCAGCGGCTTCACGCCGTTCGCGGCGCTGGCCTGGCGCGACCAGCCGGCGATTTCGATGCAGCCGCATCCCGAGTTCGAGCCGGCCTATGCGGCCGCCCTGATCGAGGCCCGCCGCGGCCGGATCTATCCCGACGACGAGGCGGACCGGGCGCTGGCCAGTTTCGCCGGCCCCGACGATCGGGCCAGGGTCGGCGGCTGGATCAACAACTTTCTGCGCGCTGTTCCCTAGGGACGAGGCATCCTCAATGCCACAATCGCCGTAACCCGACCTGTCGCCAGGCCGGAGAACAAGCTAGGCATTGTCGGTGACACGGGTGGGGTAGGCATGCCGGAGAAGCGTAGGGCTGCGGCGGTCAGGGCCGCATTGGCGCGCGGCGATCTGTTGTCGGCGTACGACCAGATCCGGCTTCGCAGCGAGACGTCGCCGGACCTCGACTATCTGGAAGTGCTCACTCTGGCGCGGCTGGGCGACACCGTGCGCGGGCTGCAGCTGTACAACGCCTATGGCCTGGGCCTGCGCGAGGACGCCGACGCGCTGGCGCTGAACGCGCGCCTGCTCAAGGACGCCGGATTCAGCGCCAGCGGCGCCCTCGACATCCCGCTGCTGGAAGGCGCCTGCGACCTCTACGAGTCGATCTACCGGCGGACCGGCGACACCTATCCCGCCGTCAACGCGGCCACCCTGGCGCGGATGATCGGGCGCGACGCGCTGGCGAAGGAACTGGCCGAGGTGGTGGTCTCCCAGCCCGGGGCCGACGCCGCCCGCGACTACTACGGCCAGGCGAGCCTGGTGGAGGCCTGGCTGGTGCTGGGCGACCTGGAGCGCGCGAAGGCGGCGCTGCAGAAGGCGTTGCGGGCCAAGGACGCCGACTTCGGCAAGCGCTCGACCACGGCGATCCAGCTGCAGCGGCTGGCGCCGGCGCTGGGCGTGGACTTCGGCGTCGAGGAGCTGGCCGCGCTGATCGGCCCGCCCGCGGTGGCGACGTATCGCGGCCACATGTTCCTGGCCAAGCCCGGCGTGGAGGCGCGGCTGGCCACGCGGATCCGGGTGGAGCTGGAAGCCCAGCGGGTCGGGTTCGTTTATGGATCGCTGGCCGGCGGGAGCGACATCCTGTTCGCCGAGCAGGCGCTGGCCCTGGGCATCGAGCTGCACGTGGTGCTGCCGGTGACCGAGGCCGACTTCGTCAAGCAGGCGGTGGCGCCGACCGGGCCGTCGTGGGTGGCGCGCTACGAGGCCTGCCGCGACGCGGCCACCTCGGTCACCTTCGCCAGCACCATGAGCCACGTGGGCGGGCAGGGGCAGTTCGCCTACGGCTCCAAGGTGGCCATGGGGATGGCGCGGCTGCGCGCGCGGCACCTGCACGGCGACGTGCTGCAGATGGCGATCATGGGGCGCGCCGCCGGACCCTCGGCCCAGGCGCGCTCGGACCTGCGCGCCTGGCAGGCCAAGGGCGGCCGCTCGGTGGTGATCGAGACCGAGCCGCTGCCGATGCCGCCCGCGCCGGCGGCGCCGACGCTGTCGGAGGTGGCGCGCGGCAACTATGGCCTGATGTTCACCGACTTCCCGGGGTTCGCCCGCCTCGACGAGCGCGCGTTGCCGCTGTTCAACAGCGAGGTGATGGCGCGGGCCGCCACCTCGCTGCGCGACCACACCGACGCGGTGCTGCACAAGAACACCTGGGGCGACGCGCTCTATGTGGTGTTCTCCGACATCCTGGCCTGCGCCGACGCGGCGCTGGAGCTGTGCAAGTGCCTGCAGGACGTCGACCCGTCGCTGCTGGGCCTGCGCCAGAACGCGGCCATGCGGATCGCCCTGCACTACGGCCCGACCTACTCCGGGGTCGACCCGGTGACCGAGCGGACGACCTACTACGGCTC
>CBHTUE010000198.1:0-9450 GCA_966096115.1 uncultured Phenylobacterium sp. | reverse complement strand
TCTCGCAGGTCCACGCCTTCTGGCCGCTGCTGGTGGTGGCCTTCGTGGGCACGCTCAACCCCTCCAGCGGCGACGTCAGCGTCTTCGTACCCCTGGAGCAGGCCATGATGGCCCACGCCGGGCCCGACACGGAGCGGACGGCTCGCTTCGCCGCCTACAATGTGGTGGGCGCGGTCGCCGTCGCCCTGGGCGCGCTCTCGGTCGGGCTGGTCGATCCGCTGTCGCGCCTGCTGGGATGGACCCGGGGCGGGATCATCGAGGCGGCCTTCGCGCTCTACGGCCTGTTGGGCGTCGCGGCCTTCCTGATCTATCGCCGGCTGCCCGAGGACACCGCCGAGGCCGCCGAGCTGCGCACCGGCCTCGGCCCCTCGAAGGCGCGGGTTTACCAGCTGGCCGGCCTGTTCAGCCTGGACTCGTTCGGAGGCGGGTTCCTGGTGCAGTCTCTGCTGGCCCTGTGGCTCTTCCACCGCTTCGGGCTGTCGCTGGCGGCGGCGGGAGCGTTCTTCTTCTGGACCGGGCTGCTGACGGCCGGATCGCAGTTCGCGGCCGGTCGCCTGGCCCGGCGGATCGGCCTGATCAACACCATGGTGTTCACCCATATTCCCGCGAACCTGTGCGTGGTGGCCGCCGCCTTCGCGCCCAGCCTGCCGGCGGCGCTGGGCCTGCTGACCGTGCGCGCGGCCCTGTCGAGCATGGATGTGCCGGCGCGGACCTCCTACGTCATGGCCGTGGTGACGCCGGCCGAGCGGGCCGCGGCGGCGGGGGTGACCAATGTGCCGCGCAGCCTGGCTGCCGCCCTCAGCCCGGCGCTCGCCGGCGCGCTGTTCAGCGCCGCGGTGTTCCCGTGGCCGCTGCTGATCGGGGGCAGCCTGAAGATCGCCTACGACCTGCTGCTGCTGCGCCAGTTCCAGGCCGTGAAGCCGCCGGAGGAAGCCTAGGCGGCGGTGGCCGGGGCCGGCGCCTCGCGGGCCAGAAGTTCGTCCAGCTTGCGGATATCGACGACCTCGGAGGCGACGCCGCCGTCCAGGCGCATGACCTTGTTGCAGTAGAGGCGCAGCAGGGGCGCCTCGTGCGTCGCCAGCACCAGGATGCCGGCCCGCTCCACCAGCTTCAGCAGGCGCTTGTGGGCCAGCTTCTGGAACTCCGCGTCGCCGACCGCGATCCACTCGTCCATCAGGAGCACGTCGGCTTCGACGGCGGTGGCCGCGGCGAAGGCCAGGCGCGCCTGCATGCCGGCCGAATAGGTCTTCACCGGCATCGCCAGGAATGGCCCAAGGCCCGTGAAGGTGGTGATCTCCTCCATCTTGTCCTCGATCTCCTTCGAGGACAGCCCGGCGATACGGCCGCGCAGGCGGATGTTCTCGAGGCCCGTGGCGGTGGGGTCGATCCCGAGGCCCAGGTCCAGCAGCGCGGCGATGCGGCCGTGGACGTCGATGGTGCCCTCGTCCGGCTCGTAGGCGCCTGAGAGCGCGCGCAGCAGGGTGGTCTTGCCCGAGCCGTTGTGGCCGATCAGGCCCAGGCGGTCTCCGGCTTCCAGCTTCAGGTTGACGCCCTGCAGGGCGGTGACGTCCGTCACCCCCGCGTGGCGGCCCAGCGCGCCGCCGACCGCGACGACGCGCGCCAGGGCCTTCTTCAGCGACTTGGCGTCGACCCCATAGACCGGGAAGCGCAGGGTCAGGTCGGTGCAGGTGATCGAGACGGTCATAGGTAGTGGACGATCCGGCGGCGGGTGCGGGCGAAGATCGCGAAGGTGAGGGTCCAGCCGATCACCGCCATGGACACCAGCACGATGTAGGTGTTCGCGCCCACCGGCTGGCTGAGCAGCGGCCCGCGCACCGCCTGCAGCAGGTGGTAGAACGGGTTGAAGTCGAGGACGGCGCGATGCGAGCTGAACCGGTCGGTCGGCCAGAAGACCGGGGTGAAGAAGATCGCGAACTGCATGACCGACATGACGATCTGCGGGATGTCGCGGAAACGGGCCGAGGCGATGCCGGCCAGCAGCGACGCCCAGCTGGCGTTGACGACCATCAGCGCCACGCCGACCAGCGCCAGCGGCACGTTGGCCGTGCGCCAGTAGCCGTAGAAGGCCAGCACGCCGATCACGATCACCAGGTGGTGCCCCAGGTTGATCAGGTTGCGGAACACGGTGCGCCACACGAAGGTGAACATCGGCAGGCTGGTCTGCGACAGCATGCCCGCCGCCTGCACGAAGGTGTCGCAGCCCTCGTTGATCGTGCCGGTCATCACCCCGAAGAACACGATGCCCAGGGCCACGTAGGGCAGGAAGGTGTTCACGTCGATGTGGAAGAGGTTGGCGTAGACGAAGCCGATCCCCAGCACCATCAGCCCCATGCTGAGGGTGATCCAGAACGGGCCCAGGATCGAACCGCGGTAACGCGCGCCGATGTCGTGCCACGCCAGCGACCAGGCCAGGCCGATGCGTCCGAACGAGTTGCGCAGGTCCCTGAACGCCATCTGCAGCTGGAACATGCCGCCGCGCCGTCCGGTGCGCAGCATGTGGGTGGCGGTTTGCAATAGCCTCTCCCGACCGAAGGCGTGCGAGGTATCAGCGCGCCTATCGCGGCGCAAGGATGGCGCCGGGCGCAGCTTCCATGTTAGCCGGGCGACGCGTTCGAACCGAGCCCATGAACACCGTCTCCAGATTTCCCAAAGACCGCGCCATGGCGGCCCTCTCGCTGGAGGAGGCCGGGGTCTGGCTGGTGGCGCCCTGCTACAAGGTGCGCGACCACATCCTGCGGGTGATCGCCGCGGCGCCGGCCTGGATCCAGGGCATCGTCTGCGTCGACGACGCCTGCCCGGAGAACTCCGGCGACTTCATCGAGGCGAACAATACCGACCCCCGGGTCGTGGTCCTGCGGCTGGCCAGGAACCAGGGCGTCGGCGGCGCCACCCTGGCCGGCTACGCCGAAGCCGCGCGCCGCGGCGCGCGCGTGATGATCAAGGTGGACGGCGACGACCAGATGGACCTGGGCTACGCCGCCCAGCTGATCGCGCCGATCCTGTTGGGCGAGGCCGACTATGCCAAGGGCAACCGCTTCACTTCGATCAGCCACCTGACGTCGATGCCGACGGTCCGCGTGCTGGGCAACGCCATGCTGAGCTTCGCGGCGAAGCTGTCGACCGGCTACTGGAACATCTTCGACCCCACCAACGGCTACACCGCGATCGAGGCCAACGTCGCGCGGCTGGTGATGGAGAAGCGGGTGAGCCGGCGGTTTTTCTTCGAGACCGACCTGCTTTATCACCTGGGCACCCTGCGGGCCGTGGTGCGCGACGTGCCGATGCCGGCCCGCTACGCCGACGAGGTGTCCAACATCCGCATCTCCAGCATCGTCGGGCCGTTCGCGTTCCGGCATGCGCGCAACTTCGCCCAGCGGGTGATCGGCCAGTACTTCGTGCGCGACTTCTCCGCCGCCAGCCTGGAGCTGGTGTTCGGGCTGTTCTTCCTGCTGTTCGGCGTGGGGTATGCGATGAGCTACCTGGCCAACCGGATCCCGGGCCAGGCGGCCTCGGCCGGCGTGGTCATGCTGGCCGCCCTGCCGGTGATCCTGGGCGTGCAGTTCCTGCTGCAGGCGATGAACTTCGATGTGCTGAACGTGCCCAGCCGCCCGATCCACCCCTACCTGAACGTGCTGCGCGAGCTGGAGACCGAGGAGTGAGTGCGCCGACGCTTTCGCCGAAGGACATCGGCCTCTGCAGCATCTTCGCGGTGGCCCTGCCGCTGGGACAGATGCTGTTCAAGTGGGGCGCGGTCTATGACAAGCAGCTGAGCGGGCCGTTCCTGGTCCGCGTGGCCCAGAACTTCCCGCTGATGGGCGCCTTCGCCTGGTACGGCGTGACCGCGCTGCTGTGGTTCTACGTGCTGACGCGGGTGCCGCTCAGCCTCGCCTACGCCTTCTCGCTGGTCGGCTCGTGCCTGGTGCCGCTGGGCGGCTGGCTGGTTTTCAAGGAGCAGGCGAACTGGGGGATGGCGGCGGGCTACCTGCTGATGATGGCGGGCCTGTTCCTCGTCGTGAGGCCCGCTTGAGCCAGGCGTCGCGAACCCCGGCCGGCGACCAGAGCGCCGCCGTTCGGTGGGTCTATCGCATCGTCATGCTGGGTGGCCTGGCGCTGCTGTGGCGGCTGAACGCGCCGGGGCACATGAGCGTCGACTCGGTTCTGGCCCTGCACGAGGGGCGCTTCCACGCCCGCGAGACCTGGAACCCGGCGATCTTCGGCTGGCTGCTGGGCCAGGCCGACAGCCTCGTGACCGGCCAGGCCCTGGCCATGGGTGTAGGCGCCGCGATCCTGTTCACCGCCTGGGCGGCGCTGGCCAGCCTGCGGCCGCGCGCGTCCTGGCTGGCGGTGGTGCTGGCGTTGGGGGCGGTGGCGCTGCCGCAGGTGGTGATCTATCCGGGCATCGTCTGGAAGGACGTCTGGTTCGCCGAATCGGCCATCGCCGGCTTCGTCCTGCTGGCCTTCGCGCTGAAGAGCTCCGTGCCGGCGGCGCGGTGGGGGCTGCTCGGACTGGCGGCAGTGTCCTTCGCCTTCGCCGGATTGCTGCGCCAGAACGGCCTGATCCTGGCCGGCGCCGGCGCCGTGGCGATCGCCTGGGCCGGATCCGGCGTCGGCTGGCGGCGCAGCCTGTTCGGCGCGGCGATCTGGCTGGGGACGGTGGCCGTGGCGACCCTGGCGCTCAGCACCTATGCCCAGCCGCAGGGCGCCGACCGGCCCGACGACGCCGGCGCGCGCGGCCTGCGCATCGTGCAGACCTATGACCTGGTCGGCGCCGCGGCCCGCGCGCCGCTGCCGTTCAGCCACATCGACGCCTTCAACCCGCAGTTGGACGATTTCCTGCGGGCGCATGCCCGGGAGGCCTATTCGCCCGAGCGCGTCGATACTTTGGACAACGACGCCGCGCTCAGCGATCGCCTCGCCACTATCCCCGCCAACGTGATCCACACCGAGTGGATGGAGCTGATCGTCCAGCACCCCGGCATCTACCTGAAGACCCGCGTGGCGGACTTCCGCCAGGTGTTCGCCACCCCAGTGATCGACCGCTGCCTGCCGGTGCACCTGGGCGTCGACGGCCCTCCGAAGCAGATGGCCGACCTGAAGCTCACGCGTCGTTGGACCCCCGACGACAGCCGGCTCTACAACTACGTGACCTGGTTCCTCGACACGCCGGCCTACAGCCACATCACCTACGCCATGGTGGCCCTGGTGGTCGGACTGTTGTTGCTGTGGCGGCGCGATCCCGCGGACCTGGCGATCGCCGGGCTGATGGGCGGGGCGCTGGCGTTCGCGGCCAGCTTCTTCATCATCTCGATCGCGTGCGATTACAGGTACTTGTACCTTCTGGACATGGCGGCGATCACCGGCGTGCTCTACCTGGCGCTGGACCCGGTGCTCACTCGTCCGAAAGCGCGGCGTCGAGCTCGGAGTTGACCTGCCGCAGGGCCTTGTAGGCCTGCTCCAGCCGTTCCGACGCCGAACGCCAGCCGGTCTCGAGGGCCTCGCGCTCGCGGGCCATCTCGGCGCGCAGGTCCGCCTCCAGCCGATCGGCCACCTCGAGCCCGCGCTGGGCCTCAAGCAGGTCGGCGCGCGCCGCGGCAAGGTCGCGGGCGGCGGGCGAGACCAGGACGCCGATCTCGGCCTGGCGCCTGGCCAGCTTTGCGGCGGCGGCGTCCAGCTTGCGGCGGGGCGGGTCGCCGCCGGCGGCCCTGGCGGCGAACCAGTCGTAGACCTCCTGGGCGATCTCGCCCGCCCAGCCCAGGTCGGCCAGGCCGTCCTCGCCGGCGTTGTGCCGCAGGTCGGGGGTGAGGAAGCCGTCGATCTCTTGACCGGCCGCCTTCGTCAGCGCCGGCAGCGGCGCGCCGTGGGCGGCCTCGATCCGCGCCGCCTCCGCCCGCCAGTCGGCCAGCATGGCGTCGTAGCCGGTGAAGGCGCGCGGCATGTCGCGGGTATAGGCCTCGGCCGCCAGCATGTAGGCGCTCCACACCAGCACCGACTTGGCCGCCGCGAAGCCGTCGCGCCGGGCCAGCGACCCGGCGACCGCCAGGGGATGGCGCACCGGGATCACCACGCGCGCCTCGACCTTGCGGTCCGCCAGGACCTCGCGCCACAGCGGCATCAGGACGGTGGCGCGGGGGTCCTTCATCAGCGGGAAGCCGCCGTTCGGGAACTCCTCGTCGAACAGGGCGACGGCCCGCGCGCGCCAGGCGTCTTCCTCGGCCGGCGGCAGCGGCCGGAACGGGTAGGCGAACGGGTCGTCCCAGGCCGAGCCGCCGGCGCGCAGGCGCTCGTCGTTGAACACGGCGATCTTCCAGGGCTCGAAGTAGCCCTTGGCGTTGTGCTCGTCGCCCGGCATCACGTGGGTCGGCAGCGCGCAGCCGGCCAGCGCCAGCAACTGGGTCACCGCCGAGGTGCCCGAGCGGTGCATGCCCAGGACCAGGTAGGCGGTGCGGGGCGCTACGGCGGCGCTGCGGGCTTGCGGCTTCCTCGGCATTCTGGATCGGGTAGTACGGGCGCCGGCGCCGCGCCGCAAGCGGTTGATCAGGGTGGGCATCTGTTGCACACCAGCCCTCGCCGTCCCGCAGGACCCGGCAGGACAAAAGGAACTCCATGGCCGTCCCGGCCCTCGCCGACGAAGTCCACACGGTGATCGCGTCGGCCTTTGATCCGGAATTCTACGCGGCGACCTACAGCGAGCTGCCCGCGGGAACCGATCCGTTCTGGCACTACGTCGGGCACGGCTGGACCGAGGCGCGCGACCCCGCGCCGTGGTTTTCCGCCGCCCACTACGTCGCCGAGAACCCCGAGCTGAAGCGCAAGGGGATCGAGCCGTTCCACCATTACCTGACCGTGGGCCGCCGCGCGGGCTGGATGATCCACCCGTCGCGCCACGCCGCGGCCTATCTGGGCGGGGTGGACTGGGCGCCGGAGCCGGCCCGCATCGAGCCGTTCATCAGCTGGCCGTCGGCCCGGCCCGGGGATGGCGGCCCGCTCACCGGCGCCATTACACGCGCGCAGGCCCGGGCGGCGATCGAGCGCGACTTCGACGCGGCCTTCTACCTGGCGACGAACCCCGATGTGGCGGCGTCCGGCATGGAGCCGCTGGCCCACTACGCGCTCACCGGCTGGACCGAGGGGCGGGACCCCGCGCCGGGGTTCTCGGTGCGCCACTACCTGGACACCTATCCGGACGTCGTCGCCGCCAAGGTCGATCCGTTCGCGCACTATCTCCTCGCCGGGCGCGCCGAGGGCCGTGAGCCGCGGCACGCCCTGGGCTTCCGCTACGACGTGATCGCGCGGGCCACGCCGGTGGAGGCGCGGATCGCCCACGCCGCGCGCGTTGCCGCCGGGCTGCCGACCGGCCGGGCCGCCGACCTGGCCGAGCGGCTCGGGGCGCTGGGCGACCTGCACATCACCTTCGGCCACGACGACTACCTGGCCCATGCCGGCGGCGTGCAGCTGTCGGTGCGGCGCGAGGCGGCGCGGTTCGCCGAGCGTGGCGTCCGCCACCTGCACCTGCATCCGGAGGCCGGCTGGCAGGTGGTGCGCAAGGTTGAGGAGCCGGGACCGCTGGGCGTCATGCTGGACGGCCGCCGGCTGGGCGTGTTCACGGCCGACGCCGTGCGCGAGGCGCTGGGGCCGGCGACGGCGGGCGCCGGGCGGCGCAGCTTCGCGATCCACAGCCTGCTGGGCCACGCGCCGGAGGAGACGATCGCCATCCTGGCGGCGGCCGGGCTGACGCGCGGCGTCTTCTGGCTGCACGATTTTGCCAGCCTGTGCGCGGGCTTCCACCTGCTGCGCAACGACGTGGCCGACTGCGGCGCGCCGCCGCCCGACAGCCCTGCGTGCCAGGTCTGCGCCTACGGCCCGGTGCGGGCGCGGCATACGGAGGCGCACCGGATTCTGTTCGAGCGGCTGGAGCTGGACGTGGCCGCACCCTCGGAGAACGCCCTGGCGTTCTGGCTGGACCACGGTCAACTGCCGCACCACGCCCGCGTGGTGCTACCGCATGCCGAACTGAGGGTGCGCGGGCCGGCGCCCAAGCCCGCGCGGCCGCGGCCGTTCCGCCTGGGGTTCCTGGGCGTGCCCACGGCGCTGAAGGGCTGGGCGCTGTTCCAGGACCTGGCTGAACAGCTGGCCGGCGACCGGCGCTACGAGCTGCATCACCTGGGCGCCCGGCCGTCGCCGGGGACCGCGGCGACCTTCCATCCGGTGGTGGCGACGCCCGAGCGACCCGACGCCATGCAGGACGCCGCCGAGGCGCTGGAGCTGGACGCGGCGCTGATCTGGCCGCTGTGCCGCGAGACCTTCTCGCTCACGGCCCACGAGGCCGCCGCCGCCGGCGCGGCGGTGATCACCGGGCCCGACAGCGGCAACGTGGCGGCCTTCGTCGCCGCCTCCGGCCTCGGCCGAGTGCTGGCGGACGAGGCGGCGCTGGCGCAGGCGTTCGTCTCCGGCGAGATCCTGGACCTGGCGCGCCGCCACCGCGACGCGATGCTCTACGACCTGGTCTACAGCGGCCTGACCGCAGACCTGGCGGGTCCGCCATGAGCAAGGGCCTGATCTCCATCGCCTTCGGCCGGCTGGGCCGCAAAGCCCCCGCGCCACAGGACGCGGCGCCGGAGGCTGTCGCGCCGGTGGAAGACGCGCCGCCGCGCGTGCGCACCGACCTGGAGATCGCCGCCGCGGCCTTCGACGAGGCGTACTACCGCAAGACCTATCCCGACGTGGACGAGCACGGCGTCGATCCGCTCGAGCACTTCATGACCTACGGCTGGCAGGAGGGCCGCGACCCGACCGCCGAGTTCTCGGTGCGCGAGTACCTGGCCCGGTATCCCGACGTGGAGCACTCCGGCGTCAATCCGTTCGTCCACTACCTGACCGTAGGCCGGCTAAATCCCTGGCCCGCCGAGTCGTCACTGGGGTTCAGGCATGAGGTGATCGCCCACCTCGTGCCGCTCGAAGACCGGGTCGCCGCGATCGCCGCCGATCACGTGGTGGCCGGGGCGGCGGTCGACCTGTCGCGGGCGCTGGGCGACTCGCGCGACGACCTCCAGCGGCTGCACATCACCTTCAGCCACGACGACTTCACCGCCAATGTCGGCGGCCTGCAGCAGGCCATCCAGCGGGAGGCGGCGCGCCTGGAGCAACTGGGCCGCGACCACCTGCACCTGCATCCCGCCCGCGCCTGGCCGGTGGTGCGCACCGACGCCGACCCCAGCCCGCTGGGCGTGGTGTGGAACGGTCGCGCCCTGGGCTATTTCGCGGCAGCCGACATCGCTGCGGTGCTGAGCGTCATCGGCGACGGCGCGGCGCGCAGCTTCGCGATCCACAGCCTGCTGGGCCACACGGCGGGCGAGACCGTCGCCATCCTGGCGGCGGCCGGCCTGAAGGCCGGCGTCTTCTGGCTGCACGATTTCGCCAGTGTCTGCGCCG
>CBHTUE010000197.1:0-9506 GCA_966096115.1 uncultured Phenylobacterium sp. | reverse complement strand
ATCGGCGGCGGCATGGCCAACACCTTCCTCTACGCCCAGGGCCACGACGTCGGCGCCTCCTACTGCGAGAAGGACCTGGCCGAGACGGCCCGGGAGATCATCCGCCTGGCCGGGCAGAACAACTGCAAGCTCTTCCTGCCCATCGACATCGTGGTGGCCGAGAAGATGGCGCCCGGCGCCCCGGCCCGGGTGCGCGACATCGGCCACGTCGACGAGGACGAGCGCATCCTGGACGCCGGCCCGGAGACCGTGGAGCGCCTCAACCGCGCCATGGGCAACTCCAAGACGCTGATCTGGAACGGGCCGTTGGGAGTGTTCGAGATCCCGCCCTTCGACAAGGGCACGGTCGCGGCGGCAAAACACGCTGCGGAACTGGTCCGCGAGGGGAAGCTGGTGGCGGTGGCCGGCGGCGGTGATACCGTGGCGGCCCTCAACGCGGCGGACGTCACGGGCGACTTCACTTTCGTCTCGACGGCGGGCGGCGCGTTTCTTGAATGGATGGAAGGCAAGGCGCTGCCCGGTGTGGCCGCCCTGGCCCAGTAGGATACAGGTGGGGACCTGAGATGGCTCGGATTACGCTTCGACAACTGTTGGACCACGCCGCGGAGCACGGCTACGGCGTCCCGGCGTTCAACATCAACAACATGGAACAGGCGCTGGCGATCATGGAGGCCGCGGAGGCCACCGACTCGCCGGTGATCATGCAGGCCTCGCGCGGCGCGCGGTCCTACGCCAACGACATCGTGCTGAAGCACCTGATCGACGCGATGGCCGAGCTCTACCCGGCGATCCCGATCTGCATGCACCAGGACCACGGCAACAACGAAGCCACCTGCGCCACGGCGATCCAGTACGGCTTCACCTCGGTGATGATGGACGGCTCGCTGAAGGCCGACGGCAAGTCGCCGGCCGACTACGACTACAACGTCGAGGTCACCCGCAACGTCGTGAACATGGCCCACTGGGTCGGCGCCTCGGTCGAGGGCGAGCTGGGCGTGCTCGGCAGCCTCGAGACCGGCATGGGCGAGAAGGAAGACGGCCACGGCTTCGAGGGCAAGCTGGGCCACGACCAGCTGCTGACCGATCCGGACCAGGCGGTGGAGTTCGTCAAGGCCACCGAGGTCGACGCGCTGGCCATCGCCATGGGCACCAGCCACGGGGCCTACAAGTTCACCCGCAAGCCGGACGGCGACGTGCTCGCCATGAACGTGATCGAGGAGATCCACCGTCGCCTGCCCAACACCCACCTGGTGATGCACGGGTCCTCGTCGGTGCCGCAGGACCTGCAGGACCTGATCAACCAGTACGGCGGCGAGATGCCCCAGACCTGGGGCGTGCCGGTGGAAGAGATCCAGCGCGGCATCAAGCACGGCGTGCGCAAGATCAACATCGACACCGACAACCGCATGGCCATCACCGCGGCGATCCGGAAGGTGTTCGTGGAGAAGCCGGGCGAGTTCGACCCGCGCGGCTACCTGAAGCCGGCCAAGGAGGCGATGCGCAAGGTCTGCGTCCAGCGCTTCGAGGAGTTCGGCACCGCCGGCCACGCCTCGAAGATCACGCCGATCCCGCTGTCGGCCATGGCCAAGCGTTACGCCGCCGGCGAGCTGGCCCCCAAGATCGGCATCACCAAGCACGCCGCCGAATAGGCTCAGCCGCCGGGTCGCGGCGCCCGGATCGTGCAGACCACGCCGGCCGGGTCGAACCGCAGTTCGACCTTGCCGTCCAGTTCGGCCGCCAGGCCGCGCTCCAGCAGTCGTGAGCCGAAGCCGCGCCGCGACGGCGTCGTGACGGGCGGCCCGCCCTGCTCGGTCCAGGTGAGTTGCAGGGCGCCGTCGGCCTCAACCGTCCAGGCCAGGCTCACGCCGCCGCCGGGCCGGCTCAGGCCGCCGTACTTCAGGGCGTTGGTGCCCAGTTCGTGGAACGCCATGGACAGCGACAGCGCCGTCTTCGGATCCAGCCGCAGGCGCGGACCGTCGATGCGCACCGCCTCATGCCCCTCGGTAAGAGCAGCTAGCACGCTGTGGGCCACTTCCAGCAGGTCGACGCCCTCCCACTGCTCGCGGGTGAGCAGGTCGTGGGCGCTGGCCAGCGCAGAGATACGCCGGGTGAAGGACTCGCGGGCCTCGGCGGCGCTCTCGGTCCCGCGCAGGGTCTGGGCGGCGATGGCCTGGACGGTGGCCAGGTTGTTCTTCACCCGATGGTTCAGTTCCAGCACCAGGAGGCGCAGGTGGTTCTCGGCCTTCGCCCGTTCCTCGACCTCGGCGATCTTGCGGCGCTCGAACAGCACGCGGGCTGTGGTCTCCTCCACGGCGCAGAACATGCCGGCGACCTTGCCGCTCTCGTCCCGTACCGGCGAATAGGAGAAGGTGAACCAAGTCTCCTCGTCGAAGCCCCGGCGGTTCATCACCAGCGGCAGGTCCTCACGCCAGGTGCCCTCGCCGGCCATCGCCGCCTCGATCAGCGGCCAGATGTCGGGCCAAATCTCCGACCAGATGTCGTAGAAGCGCGCTCCGAGCGCGGCCGGGTGCTTGGCGCCCAGGATCTCGGCGTAGGCGTCGTTGTAGAGGAAGCCCAGCTCGTCGCCCCAGGCGACGAACATCGGGAATCTGGAGTTCAGCAGCAGTCCGACGACCGAGCGCAGCGACTGCGGCCAACCGTCGGGCGGCCCCAGCGTCGACGTCGACCAGTCGTGCGTCCGCATCAAGGCGCCGGTCGCGCCGCCTCCGTTCAGAAAGGCGTGCTCCGCGGATCTATTCAGCACGGTGGTCAAACGAACGCCCCTCCTGTCCCCGCCGCCCTGACCAAGGCGCCGAGACAACACCCCTTAACGCCAGCATCGCCGAAAGGTTTCGTCGCGCGGGCAGGATGATTGCGCACCTGCCGATGCTCGCGGGCCTGGGAGCGGCCGGCGCAGGGCTGCCGCGGCCGGTCGTCAGTCCTCGATCGGATTGCCCCGCATCTCCTTCACGAACAGGAAGCCCACCACCGCGGTGAAGGCCGCCACAGTGATCGGGTACCACAGGCCGAAGTAGATGTTGCCGGTGGCGGCGACCATGGCGAAGGCCGTCGTCGGCAGGAAGCCGCCCAGCCAGCCGTTGCCCAGATGGTAGGGCAGCGACATGGAGGTGTAGCGGATGCGGGCAGGGAACATCTCGACCAGCGCCGCGGCGATCGGGCCGTAGACCATGGTCACGTAGAGCACCAGCAGCCACAGCAGGCCCACGACCAGCGGCTTGTTCATCAGCGCGGGGTCGGACTTGGCCGGATAGCCGGCGGACTTGAGCTCGGCGCCGAAGCCCTTCGACCAGGCCTCCTTGGCGGCCTTGAAGTCCGCCTTCGAGAGGCTGGTCCCCTCCAGGCTCGGGACCGTCCTGGCCCCGATGCGGATCACCGTCGGCGTCCCGGCCGGGGCGGCCTCGTTGGCATAGGAGACGCCGGCGTTGGCCAGCGCACCCTTCGCCACGTCGCAGCCCGAGGTGAAGGTGGCCTTGCCGACCGGGTCGAACTGGAAGGTGCAGGTCGCCGGGTCGGCGACGACGGTCACCGGGGCCGACGCCGAGGCGGCCGCCAGCTGAGGGTTGGCCGCGGCGGTGAGCGCCTGGAAGATCGGGAAGTAGGTCAGCGCGGCGATCAGGCAGCCGGCCAGGATCACCGGCTTGCGGCCGATCCGGTCCGACAGCCAGCCGAACAGCAGGAAGAACGGCGTGCCCAGCGCCAGCGCGATGGCGACCAGCTCGTTGGTCAGCACGCCGTCGACCTTCAGCATCTTCTCCAGGAAGAACAGGGCGTAGAACTGGCCCGTATACCAGACCACCGCCTGGCCGGCGGTGAGGCCCAGCAGGGCCAGGATCACCAGCTTCAGGTTGCTCCACTGGCCGAAGGCGTCGGTGAGCGGCTGCTTCGAGGTGGTGCCCTCGTCGACCATCTTCTGGAACACCGGGCTCTCGTTCAGCCGCAGGCGGATCCACAGCGAGACGCCCAGCAGCAGCGCCGAGACCAGGAACGGGATGCGCCAGCCCCAGGCCTTGAAGGCGTCCTCGCCCAGGTTGGTGCGGACCAGGATGATGACGATCAGGCTCAGGAACAGGCCGAACGTCGCCGTCGTCTGGATCCAGCTCGTGTAGAGCCCGCGCTTGCCGGGCGGCGCATGCTCGGCGACGTAGGTGGCCGCCCCGCCGTACTCGCCGCCCAGGGCCAGCCCCTGCAGCAGGCGCAGCGAGATCAGGAGCACCGGCGCCAGCACCCCGATGGTCTTGTAGTCCGGCAGCAGGCCGACGACGAAGGTCGACAGACCCATCAGCAGCATGGTGACCAGGAAGGTGTTCTTGCGCCCCCAGAGGTCGCCCAGCCGCCCGAACACGATCGCCCCGAACGGCCGCACCGCGAAGCCGGCCGCGAACGCCAGCAGCGCGAAGATGTAGCCGGTGGTCTCGTTCACGCCCGAGAAGAAATGGGTGGTGATGAAGCCGGCCAGCGAGCCGTAGAGGTAGAAGTCGTACCACTCGAAGACGGTGCCGACCGAGGCGCCCGCGACCACCGTCACATTGCCGCCCGCCCGCGCCGGAGCCCCAGCCTCCGCAGTCGCCGCCATTCCAGCCTCCCCCGTCTCGTTGCCGCGACGGTGGGGCAAGCGGCGGCGGCGGGCAACCCTAGCTGTCGGGCAGTTCGCCCATGGCGCTCTGCAGGTAGTTCGCCTCGCCCAGGCTCTTGGCGAGGGAGAGCTGGGTCTCGAGGAAGTCGATGTGCTCCTCGGTGTCGACCAGGATCTCGGTCAGCACCTCGCGGGAGGCGAAGTCGGCCGAGGTCTCACAGAGCTTGATGCCTTCGATCAGGGTCGCACGGCCGCCGGTCTCCACCGCCAGGTCGGCGGTCAGGCCCTCGACCAGGGTCTCGCCGATGGAGAGCTTGTGCAGGTCCTGCAGGTTGGGCAGGCCTTCTAGGAAGAGGATGCGCTTGATCAGCTTGTCGGCGTGCTTCATCTCGCCGATCGATTCTTCGTAGGTGATCTTGCCGATCCGCTTGAACCCCCAGTTCTCGTACATGCGGGCGTGGAGGTAATACTGGTTGACCGCGGTCAGCTCATTGGTGAGCACCCGGTTCAGCAGCTGGATGATCGCCCTGTCGCCCTGCATCGCCGTACTCCGTCCGGTTGCCAAGCGTCGGAATGCCTCCGCCGTATCGGGCCTGTCAAAGACAATGTCTGAGATTGATTTGCGGTCGCCGCAAACCGCCGCGAACCGGGCCTACTCGGCCGCGAACTTCAGCGCCTCGCGCTCTTCGTCGACCATCTTGCGCATGTCGCAGACGCAGCGGGCGCACTGCACGGCCGAATCGCAGGCCTTGAAGATCTGCGCCGGGCGGGTGGCGCCGGCGGCGATCGCCGCGCGGACCTGACGTTCCCGGATGCCATTGCAATTGCAGACGTACATGGGCGCGCGGACGGCTCCTGCTGAGGCTCTACAGATAGCTTCTTGCGAACGCGTTTGCAAGTCATTCGCAACACATGGTGAACGCGGCGCGGCGCCGCAGCCCGTGCTATGGAAGCCCCCGCACAGAAAGGGCGAGCGATGGACCCGGACGCGCTGATCCTCTCGCGGCTGCAGTTCGCCTTCACCATCGCGTTCCACATCATCTTCCCCAGCTTCACCATCGGGCTGGCCAGCTTCCTGGCCGTGCTGGAGGGCCTTTGGCTGGGCACGGGCAATGAGCGGTTCAAGACGCTCTACCTGTTCTGGGTGAAGATCTTCGCCCTGTCGTTCGGCATGGGCGTCGTCTCGGGCGTTGTGCTGAGCTACCAGATCGGCACCAACTGGAGCCGCTTCGCCGCGGTGGCCTCGCCGGTGATCGGACCCCTGCTGGCCTTCGAGGTGCTGGCCGCCTTCTTTCTGGAGGCGTCGTTCCTGGGGGTGATGCTGTTCGGCTGGAAGAAGGTCGGGCGCGGCCTGCACTTCACCGCCACCGCCCTGGTCGCCGTCGGCACGCTGATCTCGGCCTTCTGGATCATCTCGGCCAACAGCTGGATGCAGTACCCGGTGGCGTTCACCACCCTGCCGGATGGCACGCTCAGGGCCACCAGCTGGATGGGGGTGATCTTCTCGCCGACCTTCCCGGAACGGTTCGCGCACATGGTGATGGGCGCCTACCTGACCACGGCGCTGGTGGTGGGCGCCGCCTCCGCCTGGCGGCTGCTGAAGGGGCCGGAGGCCGAAAGCCGCATCGCGCTCCGGATGGCGATCGGCATGTTCGCGATCGTAGCGCCGCTGCAACTGGTCGTCGGCGACGCGGCCGGCAAGCGGCTCGCCGAGGTGCAGCCCGCGAAGCTCGCGGCCATCGAGGCGTTCTGGGAGACGAAGAGCCAGCAGGCCTTCCATATCGTCGCCTGGCCGGACCGGGCCATCGAGGGCAACCGTTGGGAGCTCTCGATCCCCAAGCTCGGCAGCCTGCTCACCGCCGGCAGCGTCGACGCCGAGCTGAAGGGGCTGAAGTCGTTCCCCAGGGAAGACCGGCCGCCGGTGTTCATCGTCTTCTGGGCGTTCCGGGTGATGGTTGGCCTGGGCGTGGCGATGATCGGCCTGGGTGTGTGGGGCGCGCTCTTGATGCTGCGCCGCGGGCCTGAGACCAGTCCGTGGTTCCTCCGGGCCTCGATCCTGATGGGCCCCGCGGGTTTCGTCGCGGTGATCTGCGGCTGGATCGTCGCCGAGGTCGGCCGCCAGCCCTGGGTGGTCACCGGCGTGCTGCGGACCCGGGACGCCGTCTCGCCGGTGACCGCGGGCCAGGTCAGCGTCTCGCTGCTGGCCTTCATGGTGATCTATGCGGTGATCTTCAGCGCGGGTGCGGTCTACATCCTGCGGCTGATGGCGGCCGGGCCCTCCATCGCCCACGAGCCGCCCGACGCCCATGGCCGACCGCCGGGCTCGGCGCTGGCCGCAGCGGTCGGGGAGGGTGACCAATGAGCCTGGACCTTCCCTTCATCTGGGCCGGGATCATCGCGCTGGGGGTGCTGATGTACGTCCTGCTGGACGGTTTCGACCTGGGCATCGGCATCCTGTTTCCCTTCGCGACGCCGAAGGAACGCGACGTGATGATGGAGTCCGTCGCGCCCATCTGGGACGGCAACGAGACCTGGCTGGTGCTGGGCGGCGGCGGGATGCTGGCCGCGTTCCCGTTCGCCTACGGCGCGCTGATGCCGGCGCTGTACGGGCCGATCCTGATCATGCTGCTGGCGCTGATCCTGCGCGGCGTCGCCTTCGAGTTCCGCCACCACGGGCGCAAGGGCGGCAAGGCGTTCTGGACCGCGGCCTTCATCGGCGGCTCGGTGGCGGCCACGCTGGCCCAGGGCCTGGCGCTGGGCGGCTTCATCCAGGGCGTGACCCTGGAGGGGACCAGCTTCGCCGGCGGCCCGCTGGACTGGCTGACGCCCTACAGCGCCCTGGTGGCCGTCGGCCTGGTCGCCGGCTATGCGCTGCTGGGCGCGACCTGGATCGTCTGGCGCACCGAGGGTGACCTGCAGGCCAAGGCGCGCCGCTGGGGCTGGATCGCCATCCTCGCCACCGCGGGTCTGCTGGCGGCGGTCAGCCTCGCCACCCTGCTGGTGCACCCCCGCGTCGCCGTGCGCTGGGGCTTCGAGGGCGGCGTTTTCGATATGGCGAAGCTGCTGCCGCTGACGCCGATCCCGCTGGTCGGCCTTGCGGGCCTCCTCATCGCCGCCTGGGGCCTGCGCAGGAACCACCACGTGACGCCATTCCTGGGCTCCTACCTGGTGTTCTTCTCCGGCTACATCGGGCTGGCGGTGGGCTTCTTCCCCAACATCGTGCCCTACGCGATGACCTATCGGCAGGCGGCCAACGCCGACAACGCCCTGGGGCTCATGCTGGTGGGCGTGGCGATCCTGTTGCCGGCGATCCTCGGCTATACGGTGTGGGTCTACTGGTTGTTCCGCGGCAAGGTCGGAGGCGAGGGTGCGGGATATCATTGAGCATCCGCCCGAGCCCGGCGCCGCCCTGCCGCCACTATGGAAACGGCTGGCCTGGTTCGCCGGCCTGGCGATGACCGGCGCGGTCAGCTGCGCCGCCATCGCCTATGCGATGAAGCTGCTGCTACGCTAAGGAAGGGGATGGCCCTTCCGCTCTGCCGCCTCTACCTGATCACCCCGCCGCGCCTGGACGACCTGGCGGCGTTCGGTCACCTCCTGGCCCACACGCTGGACGCCGGCGATGTCGCGGCCCTGCAGATCCGGCTCAAGGACCAGCCCGACGACGTCATCGCCGCCGCAACCGACGTGATGCTGCCCATCGCCCAGGCGCGCGGCGTGGCGGTGATCATGAACGACCGGCCGGACCTCGCCGCGAAGCTCGGGTGCGACGGTGTCCACATCGGCCAGACCGACGGGAGCCTGGCCGAGGCCCGCCGCATCGTGGGGGCCGACCGCATGGTGGGCGTCACCTGCCACGACAGCCTGCACCTGGCCATGGAGGCGGCCGAGGGCGGCGCCGACTACGTGGCCTTCGGCGCCTTTTACCCGACCACCACCAAGGACGCGCCCATGCGCGCCGAGCTCGACCTGCTGACCGGCTGGCAGGCGGACATGGTCGTCCCCTGCGTCGCCATCGGCGGGATAACGGTCGAGACGGCCCGCGAGATCGCCCGGGCCGGCGCCGACTTCGTCGCGGTGTCGGCGGGCGTGTGGGGCTACGCGGATGGGCCAGCCGTCGCCGTCCGCGCCTTCGAGCACGAGATCGCCGCGGGCGTCGCGGAGCGGGGCTGAACCCTTCGCTATTCCGGCGGCCCGTCCTCGTAGGTCGGGATACCCTTCGGCGAGGTCACGAACGGGTGGCCGGTCGCGGTGTGGGTCATGCGGTGGGGCCCCGGCAGGGTCGGATCGGCGAAGCAGCCGCCCGAAACCCCGATGACATTGCCCCACTCTTCGGGATCGTCCGGTTCGTACCAGATCGACGTCCCACACTGGGCGCAGCGGTGGAAAGTGGTCGCGCCGTCCGCCCTGTGGAAAGTCTGCGCCGCGCCGGTCCGCGCGACCATCTGCGCGGGGCTGAAGTACGCGGTGACTCCGAAGAAGCTGCCCGTCCGGCGCTGGCAACGCGTGCAGCAGCAGCTGGAGACCAGCATCGGGTCCCCTTCCAGGGTCACCGAATAGTCGCCGCAGAAGCAGGCCGCCGTCCTGGTCACCATCGCCGTCTCCTTGCCGTTCTTGCTTTAGGGCGTCCTCGCGACTAGTTATCGCGCCCACTTTTCCCCGCCGAGATCTTTCATACCGTGAGCACCCAGACCGCCCTCTTGAAGGTGATGAGCGACGCTGCGCGCAAGGCCGCGCGCGGCCTCAACCGCGACTTCGGCGAACTGGCCGAGCTGCAGGTGGCCAAGAAGGCGCCCGCCGACTTCGTCTCGGCCGCAGACCTCAAGGCGGAACAGACGATCTTCGAGGCGCTCTCCAAGGCGCGGCCAGGCTATTCCTTCCACGGCGAGGAACGCGGCCTGATCGAGGGCAC
>CBHTUE010000196.1:0-9627 GCA_966096115.1 uncultured Phenylobacterium sp. | reverse complement strand
CGGTGCGCGGCCAAATCCATTCCCCGGCTCCCCTGGAGCGCAACTGAAGGAGGCTGAATGAGCCCAACCCTGTCCCGATCGATCCGCAACCCCATCCTCGCCGCCTGGAAGGACCTCGCCCGCATGACCCGCAAGCTCACCCGCATCCTCGACGCCATGTCGCACATCACCATCGTCGTCCTGGCGCTCTACATCGGCGCCGCCACCTTCGGCCTCGGAGCCTGACCGCACAGGCGGATCCTCCCCGCCCTGACTGAGGCCAGTTCGCCCTAAGCGGACTGTTGCCGACCTCCCGGGTGGCCCCCAACTCTCCAGTCAGGGCCATCCGGGAGACCTTTCATGTTCGATCACCTGTCGCTGGGCGTGCGCGACCTCGCCGCCGCCCGCGGATTCTACGACGCCTTCCTGGCCCCGCTGGGCGCCGCGGTGTCGGCGCAGAGCGAGCGCGAGCTGGCCTACGGGCCGGGCGGGCGCGAGAGCCTGTTCTACCTCTACCCCGTGGACGGGGCGCAGGTGGCGGGCCTGGGCGCACACCTGGCCTTCACCGCGCCGGGACGCGCGGCGGTCGACGCCGCCTACGCCTCGGCTGTTTCGAACGGCGCCACCGTCATCCGCGCCGCCGGCGCCCATCCGGACCTGGGCCCGGACTACTACGGCGCCGTGCTGCTGGACCCGGACGGCAACAAGCTGGAGATCGTCGCCGGGACGATGCACTGACGACGAGCCAACCTCTCGCGCGTCATCCCCCGGCTTGTCCGGGGGACCCATTCACACCGAATCCGTAGGAAAGGCCCGCGGGCGTCGATGCTGCGGTTCCCCACGCTCTCACAAGCGAGCTGAAGCTGGGTCCCCCGGACAAGCCGGGGGATGACGATCCGATTTCTGGATCGGAGGGCGGGGGTTCGCGCCCTACGCCGCCTCGGCGCTGTCGCGGCCCAGGACGTCGTGGCGGACGCTCTCGGCGACCTGCGCCACGGCGAAGATCTCCGCCTCGCCCACGCCCAGCTCCGTCAGGGTGGCGGCCAGGTTCTCGACCACGGCGTCGAAGTGGCTGTCGTCCAGGCCGCGGGCCACCAGGGCCGCGTGCGCGCGGCGCATGTCGGCGCCCGAATAGGTGTTGGGTCCGCCGAAGGCCATGATCAGGAACGAGCGCTGCTTGCGCCGCTGGGCGTCCATATCGACGGCGTCGAAGAAGTGCGCGATCCGCGGGTCGGCCAGCACCTTGTCATAGAAGATGTCCACTGCCGCGAGCACCGCGGGCGCGCCGCCGATCCGTTCGTAGAGGGAAGTCACGTCGTGCGTCTCCAAAGAAGCATTTTGTGTGCATGTTTACGCACACAGTCGCGCCTCGGACGCAAGATCAATTCGTCGAACGTGGAATTCAGGCGCGCTTGTTCAGGGTGATCGACGTGGCCGACGCCCCGGCCGACTGCATGCCGCCGGCGTTGTAGGTCGAGCCCTGGGTGCGCTGCGCGGCGACCTCGTCGGCGATGCACTTGACCAGGCCCTCGGTGACCGTGCGCGCGGCCTCGATGGCGCGGCCCTGGCGAGCGAGCACGGCGTCGAAGCCCTCGGTGGCGCGGACCAGGCGGGTGCGGGCCTCCAGCGGCGCGCCGGAGATCATCGAGGTGTCGGCGCGCACGCGCGCGCTCTCGTGGCGGTAGAGGTTCGCCAGCCGCGAGACCTCTTCCAGCATGGCCGCGGCGTCCTGCGGCCGGCGCTGCTCGAAACAGGCCGCCTGCTGGGCGATCAGCTCGGTCAGGCGCTCGGTCAGGATGACCAGTTGCTCGACGCGGTCGGCGGCGTCGGTCGCGGACAAGGCCATGTCAGGTCAGCCCCTGCATCTTCAGGATCTCGCGCTGGACGGTGTCGGAGACGCCGATGCCGCCCGCCTGGGTCATCTTCTTGGCCATGGCGTCGGTCATCATCGAGCGGAACATCTGCTCGCCGAAGCCGCCGCCGAACGGACCGTCGGTCTGGATGCCCTCGAACATCTGGCCCAGCATCTGGGACATGAACTGGGCCTCGAACTTGTCGGCCGCGCCTTTGGCCTTGGCCCGCATGGCTGGATCGGCGACGGGGGCGGCGCCGACTGCCGGGTTGGTCAGCTTGCCGGGCAGCACGCTCGTCTGCAGCGGCTTCAGAAAGCTCGGCGAGATCGTGGCGGGCGACATCAGATCGCTCATTACAGCACCTCGATTTCGGCCTGCAGCGCGCCGGCCGCCTTGATGGTCTGCAGGATGGAGATCATGTCGCGCGGCGTGACGCCGAGCGCGTTCAGGCCGGAGACCAGGGTGGCCAGCGAGACACCCGACTTCACGGTCAGGAACTGCTTGCCCTTCTCCTCCTCGACCGAGACGTCCGACTGCGGCACCACCGCGGTCTGGCCGACACGGGCGAGGGGGCCGGGCTGGCTCACCGCCGGCTGCTCGCGCACCGTGATGGTCAGGTTGCCCTGCTGGATCGCCACGGTGGAGACGCGCACCGCGTCGCCCATGACGATGACGCCGGCCACTTCGTCGATCACCACCTTGGCGGCGTTGTCCGGCTCGACGGTCATGTTCTCGATCTGCGCCATGAAGCCTGGCATGTTCTGGCCGGCCGGCGGGCGCACGGAGACGATGGTCGGGTTCTCGGCCGCGGCGGAGCCCGGGTAGGTTGCGTTGATCACCTCGGCGATGCGCCGGGCGGTGGTGAAGTCGGGGTTGCGCAGGGTGAGCCGCATCTGGCCCATGGCGGCGAGCTGGAAGTTGACCTCGCGCTCGACGCTGGCCCCGCCGGCGATGCGGCCGGCCGTGGGGACGCCCTTCAGCACCGTAGAGCCTGAGGCCCCGCCGGCGCTGACCGAGCCGGTCTGCACTGTGCCCTGGGCCACCGCATAGGCCTGGCCGTCGGCGCCCAGCAGCGGGGTGACCAGCAGCGTGCCACCCAGCAGGCTCTTGGCGTCGCCCAGCGCCGACACCGAGGCGTCGATCTGCGCGCCCGGCGCGGCGAACGGCGGCAGCTTGGCGGTGACCATCACCGCCGCCACGTTCTTGGTGTTGAGGTTGGCGTCGCGGACGTTGACGCCCAGCCGCTCCAGCATCGCCTCGAGGCTCTGCTTGGTGAAGGGCGCGTTGCGGAGCGCATCGCCCGTGCCGTTCAGGCCGACGACGATGCCGTAGCCGACCAGCTGATTCTCCCGCACGCCCTCGAATTCGACGATGTCCTTGATCCGCGACTTGGCGAACGCCGGGCCGGCGACCAGCGACGCGGCGAGGAGGAGGGCGGAGAAGAGGCGGATCGGACGCATCGGGACCTTGCGGGCGTAATATGTTCGCAAGCCCCGACGCGAGAACCGTGCCAGTCCAAAAGTGTCGTGAAATCAATGCGCGAGGCGCCCGGGCGGCAAGTTCGGACTAGGCAGAATCCGCCGCCCGTTAACCATGCCTCAAGCTTGCCCGGCAACACTGGCCCTTGTCGGGTTATGCACGGGTAAAGCGCCAATCCATGAAGGTCACCGGAACAGGCGGTCTGTCGCAGACGCCGGGCGCTCGCCCCGCGCGCGCCGGCGGCGGAGGCGACGGCTTCCGTATCGCCAGCGCGCCGGCGCCCGCGGCGGCCGCGCCGGTGTCGGGGACCGCCGGCGTCGGCGGTGTGATGGGCGTCGAGGCGCTGCTGGCCCTGCAGGACGTGGAGACCGCCACCGAGCGCAAGCGCCGCTCGGTGAAGCGCGCCGGCCGCCTGCTGGACGAACTCGAGGGGCTGAAGATCGCGCTGCTGGGCGGCGACCTGGATGCGGGGCAGCTGGACCGCCTGGCGCGGACGGTGCGCGAGCAGCGCGCGGCCACCGAGGATCCCAAGCTAGAAGGCATCCTGGACGAGATCGAAACCCGCGCCGCGGTGGAGCTGGCGAAGCTCGAAGTCGCCCGATCGATCGCCGGTTAGACAGGCCGCTCGCTCGGCGGGTGCGGCCTGATCGCGCTGCGGCATTCTTGATGCGTTGAAACGTTAACCCGTTTTGCTATACAGCCGCCGCGTGTCTCAGGGTTCCTAGGGGCGTGAGGTATCCATGAAAACAGCCACAGTTCTGGCTGAGAGTCCGGACTACCGTCCTTCCGAGGACGAGGAGTTCATGAATGAGCGTCAGCTTGAGTATTTCAGGCTAAAGCTGAATGCGTGGAAAGAGGACATCCTCCGCGAATCTCGCGAGACGCTGTCCCACCTCCAGAAAGAGACCGAGAATCATCCTGACCTCGCCGATCGCGCGTCGTCGGAGACTGATCGGGCTCTGGAGCTGCGCACCCGGGATCGTCAGCGTAAGCTGATCTCCAAGATCGACGAGGCCCTGCGCCGGATCGAGGATGGCTCCTACGGGTACTGCGAAGAGACCGGCGAGCCGATTGGCTTGGCCCGACTCGACGCCCGGCCCATCGCCACCCTCAGCCTGGAAGCCCAGGAGCGGCACGAGCGCCGCGAGCGCGTCCACCGCGACGACTGATCCGGGCGGCTAGACCTTTACACGATGCTCGGCGGCGCCCTGCGGCCGGCTGAGCGTCTCCCAGGCTGCGACGACGGCCAGAATGACCGTGGCCGCGGCTGACAGCGCCAACGGCGTCAGTTGCGGCGCCGCTGGGACCAACAGCGCCAGCGCGGCCAGGCCGCCCGCGCGCGGCAGCGACACCACCTTGAAGACGCTGTGCTTGAACCACAGCCCGCCGGCCAGGAAGAGCGCCGGGCCGCCGATGATCAGCGCCATCGTCGCCGGCGCCGTATGTCCGAGCGGGTGGGCGACCGCCAACTCGTCCCCCGCCGCCGCCACGATGATCCCCGCCACCATCGGGATGTGGGCATAGGTGTAGGCGTGGCGCGCGATCCGGCCGGGATCGACGGACCGCTCGATCGCCTCGGCGGCGGCCCCGGCGTGGGCGTTGAAGTAGATCCACCACATGGCGATGCTGCCGGTCAGGCCGCCCACGAACGCGGCGACCGAGGCGGGCTGCCAGTCGCCTTCCGCGAAGGTCGCGCCGGTCATCAGCACCGACTCGCCCAGGCAGATGATGATGAAGAGGCCGCAGCGCTCGGCCATGTGGCCGCCCTCGACGTTCCAGTCGGAGGTCGGCGTGCGGCCCAGCCCCGGAACCCAGAAGGCGGTGGCGGGGCCCAGGTACTCGATGAGCAGCGCCGCGCCCCAGAGCGGCAGGCGCAGGTCCGGCTCGGCGAACGCCCCGGCGATCCAGAGCACGCCGGACAGCACGAGCCAGGTGGAAATGCGCTGGAAGTTGCGGCGCAGGACGGTGTCGGCCCAGCCCGCCCACAGCATGAAGAAGCTGCGGCCCACCTGGAAGGTCACATAGGCCAGCGCGAAGGGCAGGGCGCGCTCGTCGAACGCCTCGGGCGTGGATGTGGACAGGACCAGCCCCAGTCCCATGAGGACGAACAGCATCCCCCGCACCGCCGGGTGGTCCGGATCGAGCCAGTTGGTGACCCAGGCCGTGTAGACCCAGGCCCACCAGACCGCGAGCATCAGCAGGATCGCGTGCAGGGCGCCTTCCGGGGTCAGGTGGGCCAGCAGGCTGTGCGACAGCTGGGTTACCGCGAAGACGAACACCAGGTCGAAGAACAGCTCGACGTTGGTGACCCGCGCGTGCTCGCCCGGCCCCCGTTCGCGCAGCATCTGACCGGTCATCGGGCCTCCTGGTCGACGACGGTAGCCTTGCGCCCGCCGCTTCGCCAACCTTGTCCCGACCCTGAGTCGCGGCGTGGTTTTGCGTTGGCGGGCGGGCAGGGCTATATATGCTCAAAATGAGCATTACTCCGGACCGGAGCGGACCGTGACGAAGGCCTTCCACTCGATCCACAGCCACGGCTTCGTCCGCGCCGCGGTGTGCACGCCGGCGGTGCGGCCCGGCGACCCGGGCTTCAACGCCGCCGAGACCCTGCGGCTCGCCCACGAGGGCGACGTCGAGAGCTGCGACCTGATGCTGTTCCCGGAGCTGGGACTGTCGGCCTACGCCATCGACGACCTGTTCCTGCAGGACGCCCTTACGAAGCGGGTGGAGGCGGAGATCGCCGCCCTGGTGCGCGCCTCCGAGACCCTGAAGCCCGTGCTGATCGTCGGCGCGCCGGTGGTCCACAACGGCCGGCTCTACAACGCCGCCATCGCCATCTCGCGCGGGAAAATCCTTGGCGTCGTGCCGAAAAGTTTCCTGCCCAACTATCGGGAATATTACGAGAAACGCTGGTTCGCCTCGGGCGTCGGCGTCACCGGCCTGGAGATCACCCTGGCCGGCCAGACCGTCCCGTTCGGCACGGACCTGATCTTCGAGGCGTCCGACCTGGCCGACTTCATCTTCCACCTGGAGATCTGCGAGGACTTCTGGGCGCCGCAGCCGCCCTCGGCCGCCGGCGCCCTGGCCGGCGCGCTGATCCTCTGCAACCTGTCGGCCTCCAACATCGTGGTGGGCAAGGCCGACGACCGCGAGACGCTGTGTTCGTCGCAGTCGATGCGCTGCAGCGCCGCCTACCTCTATTCCGCCGCCGGGCCGGGGGAGAGCACCGCCGACCTCGCCTGGGACGGGCAGGCGACGATCCACGAACTGGGGCGTCGGCTGGCCGAGACGGACCGCTTCCCGGCCGCCTCGCAGTTCGCCATCGCCGACATCGACGTGGAACGCCTGCGCCTGGAACGGATGCGCACGCCCACGTTCAACGACGCGGCGGCGGCGGCCGGCCACCCCGAGCAGCGGTTCCGCCGCGTGCGCTTCGCCCACCAGCCGGCGTTCGAGGACGTGGGGCTGATCCGTCCACTGGACCGCTTCCCGTTCGTGCCGGACGACCCCGATCGCCTCGACAAGGACTGCTACGAGGCCTTCAACATCCAGGTCCAGGGCCTGATCAAGCGCATCCAGTCCACCAAGACCCGGCACATCGTCATCGGCGTCTCCGGCGGTCTGGATTCGACCCACGCCCTGATCGTCGCGGCCAAGGCGTTCGATGCCACGGGCCTGCCGCGCGAGAACATCCTGGGCTTCACCCTGCCCGGCTTCGCCACCAGCGACGGCACCAAGGCCAATGCCTGGGCGCTGATGAACGAGCTGGGCGTCACCGGCGCGGAGATCGACATCCAGCCGACCGCGCGGCTGATGCTGCAGGAGATCGGCCACCCGTTCGCCAATGGCGAGCCGGTCTACGACATCACGTTTGAAAACGTGCAGGCGGGGCTGCGCACCGACTACCTGTTCCGGCTGGCCAACCAGCGGAACGGCTTCGTGCTGGGCACCGGCGACCTGTCGGAACTGGCGCTGGGCTGGTGCACCTACGGCGTCGGCGACCAGATGAGCCACTACAACGTCAACTCAGGCGTGGCGAAGACCCTGATCCAGCACCTGATCCGCTGGGTGGTGAAGACAGGCCAGTTCCACGACAAGGCCGGCGAGACCCTGCTCTCGATCCTCGGCACCGAGATCTCGCCGGAACTGGTGCCTGCCGATGCGACGGGGGCGATCCAGAGCACCCAGGCCAAGGTCGGCCCCTACGAGCTGCAGGACTTCAACCTGTTCCACATCACCCGCTTCGGGCTGCGTCCGTCGAAGGTGGCGTTCCTGGCGTGGCACGCCTGGCGCGACGTGGCGCTGGGCGAGTGGCCGCAGAACTTCCCGCCCGAAGCGCGCAACGCCTACGACCTGGCGACGATCAAGAAATGGCTGTCGCTGTTCCTGTTCCGCTTCTTCGAGATCAGCCAGTTCAAGCGCAGCGCGATGCCCAACGGGCCGAAGGTGATCTCCGGCGGCGCCCTCAGCCCCCGCGGCGACTGGCGCGCGCCCTCGGACGGGACCGCGCGGGTGTGGCTGGACGAGCTGGAAGCGAACGTGCCCTAGACCGCGCCCCGCGGCACTCGGACCTCGCCACTGCGGTCGAAGATCGTCGCGCCGTTCTCTATGCCCTGGACGGTCCAGGCGATCTGGAACGCCGTCGGCGTCGATCCGACCACCAGGCGGGTGTTCACCCGGATCGACCAGCCCGGGCGCTCGAAGGCCGCGCGATAGACCTTGGCGGCGACCGCCTGCCGGCCCCCATCGGTGAGGGCCAGTTCGAAACGGGAGGCGAGGCGGTAGTCGGTTCCCGTGGCCGCCAGGTGATAGGCGAACGCCTCCGGGACGTTGGCCGCCGCCCCCGTAAGTCCGGTCGGCAGCAGGGTCTCCTTGGACGCGTCCAGCCATTTCGCGGGCCCCATGGCGGCCGCCGTCGCCGTCACCGGCGCTTCGAAGGGCCGCGCGGCGGCGGTTTCGGCTGTCGGCAGGCTCAGCTCGAGGCTGCCACGGTCCACGGTGAGCGTGGCCCCGGCGCGGTCCGGCCACAGCGTCGGCCAGCCGTCAGCGGTCAGCAGCAGGCCAAGGCGATGGCCCGCCTGCAGCCGCCAAGCCGCGGCCTGGAAGGGCAGGGCGACCTCCACGGTCTCGCCGGCCTTTGGCGGGTTCGCCTGGCCGGGGCCGTCCAGGAACGCCAGGTTCAGCGCCCCGGTCGTCATCCGCACCGCCTGGCCGTCCGGCGCGATGTCCAGCAGCCGCGCGACCAGCAATCCTCCGGCGCGATCGGACCCCAGCCGGCAGCGCAGCACCGGCGCCGCCACGATCTCCAGGTCCGCCGCCGCGGGCTCGGTCAGCAGGGCCCCCGCCGTCGGCCACGAGCCCGGCCCGTCCTCGTAGAGGTCCGCGTTCAGCACCGCGGGCGTCCGTGGAGCCGGCGCCAGCACCATCCGGCCCGACCCGAAGCGGAACGTCGCCGCCGCCGCGCTCGTCATCGGCCAGGCCATTGCCCGCCAGGCGCCGGCCTCCAGCCCGCCCTTGCGGTCCGGCGCGGCCACCCACAGCCGCAGCGGCGGGTCGTCCAGCACGCCGGTCTGGCGACCCTTCAGCCATTTGTCCCACCAGCGCAGCGCCTCCTGCAGGAAGCCGATCCGTGGCCCCTTGGCCGCCGTCGAGGGCACGGCGTGCTCCCACGGCCCGACGATGGTCCGCACCGGCCCACGCCACGACGCGGCGATCCGCAACACCGAGGTGGAGTATTTGTCCGCCCAGCCGGAATAGAGCAGCAGCGGCACGTCGCTCGGCGAGGTCGCCTTGGCCTGCCAGTAACCGTCGCGTTCGAGGTGGGTCAGCCAGGGGATCGCCCAAGGCTTGTTCGCCGCCAGCCGCCTGAGCCATTCCGCGCGCCAGCCATCGCCGAATTGCTGCGGGTCCGGCGGGAGCGCGTTGAACATCAGCATCACGCCCGCCCAGTCGACCACGGCGGAGTAGGGCGCCCCGCCCAGGCCGTGGATATCGGTGGTCCAGCCGTCCTCCGAGACGCCGCCCAGCACCATAGCCTTCAGCGCCTTGGGCGCGCCGCGGCCGGCGACCCGCAGCGCTGTGAACGCTGCCCACGACAGCCCGCTGAGGCCCACGGCCCCGTCGCACCAAGGCTGGGCGGCGGCCCACTCGACCGCCGCGGCCGCGTCATCGAGCTCGGAGGGAAGGTATTCGTCCACGATCAGGCCGGTCGAGCCACCGGAGCCGGCCGCGTCCACCGCCAGCACCGCATAGCCCTGCGCCGCCCACCCGGGCAGCAGCGGCTCCTCCAGCGGCCGGAAGCCGTCGAAGGCGCGAT
>CBHTUE010000195.1:0-9649 GCA_966096115.1 uncultured Phenylobacterium sp. | reverse complement strand
AGGCGGCGGAAGCCGTAGCGGTCGTAGAAGCGCTGGGCGCGCAGGTTGGGGGCCTGGCAGCCGAGGTGCGCCTGGCCGCCGACCGCTGCCAGCCAGCGGTCCATCAGCGCCTTGCCGACGCCCTGGCCCTGCAGGCGGGGCAGGAGGTCGATGTGCAGGTGGGCCGGGGCGATGTCGACGACGGCCTGCGGGTTCGGCGGCGGATGGTGGATGTAGTAGGCGTCCCACTGTTCGCGGGTGCGCTTGTGCAGGGGCGTGTCGGCGGTGTCGGCGTAGCAGGCGCGCAGCGCCGGCCACCATTCCGCTTCCAGCCGCGCCTCGAAGGCCCTCGTGTCGTCGGTCCCCAGGATGTAGGCGCCGACGCCGTGCTCGTCCTCGGCGACGAAGGCGTGGTGCGGCTCCAGCACCGCGTAGGGGGCGGCGAAGATCTCGCCGATGATGCGGTGATCTTCGTACAGGTGCGTGGCGTCGCTGCCGTTGTCGCCGGTTTTCAGGCAGATGTCGTAGAGCGCGTCGAGGTCTTCGGGCTCGAAGGGGCGGATGACCACCATGCTCAGGCCGCGCGCATCAGGTCGCGCAGGGGCGCGAAGCTGATCAGCCGGGCGCCGGCGGCGGCGATCAGGCCGGGCAGGTCGGGGTCGCCCAGCAGGGCGTGGTCGTCGACGCGGATCTGGGCCTCTTTCAGGTCGTAGCCGCGGAGTTCGGGACCGTCCTCCACCGGGTGGAGGAAGAGCTCGGTCACGCCGGGGCGGAGCTTCGACAGGATGGTGGTAAAGGCCTCGCGGGACGGGCGGCCCCAGGTGGTGGCGGTGTGGTCGGGGTGCAGGCGGCCGCGCTCGGCGGCCAGCGCGCGGGCCGGGAAGCCGAGGTCGGGCTCCTGGCGCACGCTCGTCATGCGGACGGGCAGGTCGTAGGCCTCAGCCATCTCCAGGAAGATCGCGAAGAACCGCGGCTCCAGGGTGATGGCGCCCATGTGGCCGTCCAGATGAGTGACGTCGACGCCCCAGGCGTAGGCCTGGTCGATCTGGGCGCGGCACTCGGCGCGGACCTCGTCGAGGTCGGCGTTGGCCCAGACCTCGCGGGTGGTGGCCGGCATGTAGCCCTGGGCGTCGTGCAGCGAGGCGGCGCCGGTCAGCGAACGCCAGCGGTAGCCGGGGTACTCGCAGGTCAGCGTCAGGTGCACGCCAATCCCGCCCGCTGCACACTTCGCTGCGCCGTCCAGCGCCCAGGGACAGGGGACCATCAGCGTGGCGCTGGTGGCGGTTCCGGCCGCGAAGGCTGCAGCGGTGGCGCGGTTGGCCGAGGCCGAGGAGCCGAGGTCGTCGCAGTTGACGATCAGCAGCTTCTCATCGGGCGCGTAGCCCAGGCGTTCGGCGAGGGAGGTCATGCGCCTACGTCCAGGCCACCATCGGCGGCATCGAGCTCAGGATGGTGTCGATGTTGCCGCCGGCTTTCAGGCCGAACATCGTACCGCGGTCGTAGAGCAGGTTGAACTCGACGTAGCGGCCGCGGCGGACCAGCTGTTGCATGCGCTCGGCTTCGCCCCAGGGCTCGCTCATCCGGTGGCGCAGGATCTTGGGGTAGACGTCCAGGAAGGCGTCGCCGACGGCGCGGGTGAAGGCGAAGTCCTTCTCGAAGTCGCCGGAGTTGTGGCGGTCGTAGAAGATGCCGCCGACGCCGCGGGTCTCCTTGCGGTGCGGCAGGTAGAAGTACTCGTCGCACCAGGCCTTGTACTTCGGGTGCCACTCCGGGTCGTAGGCGTCGCAGGCGCCCTGCATCGCGCTGTGGAACAGCACCGCGTCGTCGGCCTCCTGGCTGCGCTGTTCGTCCAGCATCGGCGTCAGGTCGGCGCCGCCGCCGAACCAGCTTTCGGCGGTCGAGAGGAAGCGGGTGTTCATGTGCACGGTGGGGCAACGCGGGCTGACCGGGTGCACGATCAGGCTGATCGAGGCGGAGACGTAGGTCGGGTCCTTGTCGGCGCCGGGCATGGTAGCCGCCATCTCCGGGGAGAATCGGGCCAGGGCGGCGGAGGTGTGGACGCCGGCCTTCTCGATCAGGCGGCCCTTCAGGAAACCGCCGATGCCGCCGCCGACGCCGGTTTCCCGCGTCCAGGGGCGCGGCTCGAAGCGGCCGGGTTCGCCGGGATAGAGGTCGTCGGGCGCCTCGTCCTCCAGGCGTTCGAGTTCGGCGAAGATGCGCTGCTGCAGGCCCTCGAACCAGGTCTTGGCGCGGTCGCGGCGGGCCAGGATTTCCGGGGGCAGGGAGGAGGTCGTGGACATGGCCCTGTCTGCTAGCCGTTTCCGGCGCCGGTTGGGAAGCCGTTCGTCTGGCGCAGCGCCTCGCCGACCGCGATGGCCGCTGCCGTGACGACGTTCAGCGAGCGCGCTCCGGTCACCAGGGGAATGAACACGCGCGCGCCAGCGGCCGCATGCACCTCGTCCGGAACCCCGGCGCTCTCGCGGCCGAACAACAGGACGTCGTCGCCGCGGAAGGCGAAGCCCGGAAACGGTTCGGCGCCGCGGGTGGTGAACAGCACGACGCGTCCACAACACGTTGAATCTGAAATGAAATCCGACCATCCCGCATGGCGGGTCACCTGCGCCAGGGTTCCGTAATCCAGCGCCGAGCGGCGGATCGCGGCGTCGCTCAGGGGGAAGCCGCAGGGCTCGATCACGTCGAGGCCCACCCCCAGGCAGGCGGCTAGCCGCAGGGCCGCGCCGAGGTTTTGCGGAATGTCCGGTTGAAAAAGGGCCAAACGCATTCTAGAGCCTCGTGCCAGCGGGACTGGCCGGGGGGCAGTGGGGACGAATCATTGGGAATGGTGCGGTTTGCATCCGACCCGGTGTAACGTGACCAGCAGCCGACCTCTCCTGTAATGCTTCAGGTCCCGATGGCGCAGGCCGCGGGCCTCTATCGAAGGGTAGCTTCAAGGTGGCCGACACCGTCGTGGGCGCAACTCCCGACCAGCACGCCTCGGGCGACGATCCGAGCCGGCGCGACTTCATCCATATCGCCGCGACCGCGGCCGCCGTAGGCGCCGTAGGCGGCCTGGCCTGGCCGATGATCGACCAGATGAACCCGGCCGGAGACACCCTGGCCCTGGCGTCGATCGAGTTCGACGTCACCAAGGTCGAAGAGGGCGGCCACGTCACGATCAAGTGGCGCGGCAAGCCGCTGTTCATCCGCCACCGCACGGCGGCCGAGATCGCCGCGGCGATCAAGGACGACCACGCCGACATGCGCGACCCGGCGACCGACGAGAGCCGCCACAAGGAAGGCAAGGCCCAGTGGCTGATCCTGGTGGGCACCTGCACCCACCTGGGCTGCGTGCCGACCTTCAACGGCGGCGAGTACGGCGGCTGGTTCTGCCCCTGCCACGGCTCGGTCTACGACACCTCCGGACGGATCCGTAAGGGCCCGGCGCCGAAGAACCTCGAGGTGCCGACCTACGCCTTCCTGTCCGACAGCAAGATCAAGGTGGGCTGAACCGATGAGCGGACACTCCACCTACGAACCCAAGAGCGGTTTCGAGCGCTGGCTCGACGTCCGGCTCCCGATCCTCCGCTTCGCGAACGACACCATGGTGACGTTCCCGACGCCGAAGAACCTGAACTACTGGTACACCTTCGGCGGCATCCTGGCGCTGATGCTGGGCATCCAGATCGTCACCGGCATCGTGCTGGCCATGCACTACATCCCCAACGTCGAGCTGGCGTTCGGGTCCGTGCAGCGCATCAAGCGCGACGTGAACTACGGCTGGCTGATCCAGGCGATGCACGCCAACGGCGCGTCGATGTTCTTCCTGGCGGTCTACATCCACATGTTCCGCGGCCTCTACTACGGGTCCTACAAGGCGCCGCGCGAGGTGCTGTGGATCCTGGGCTGCGTGATCTACTTCCTGATGGTCCTCACCGGCTTCCTTGGGTACGTGCTGCCCTGGGGCCAGATGAGCTTCCACGGCGCCGTCGTGATCACCAACCTGATCGGCGCGCTGCCGATCGTGGGACCGGCCATCACCACCTGGCTGTGGGGCGGGTTCGCGGTGGATAACGCCACGCTGAACCGCTTCTTCTCGCTGCACTACCTGATGCCGTTCGTGATCGCCGGCGTCGTGGCCCTGCACATCTGGGCCCTGCACGTGGTCGGCAACGGCAACCCGAAGGGCGTGGAGGTGAAATCCTCGGCCGACACCGTCCCGTTCCACCCGTACTACACAGTAAAGGACGGCTTCGCGATCGCGGTGTTCCTGCTGCTCTACGGGGCCTTCGTGTTCTACGCGCCGGACGCGCTGGGCGACGCGGTGAACTACGTCCAGGCCAACCCGCTGGTGACCCCGGCGCACATCGTGCCGGAGTGGTACCTGCTGCCGTTCTACGCGATCCTGCGGGCCGTGCCGGACAAGCTGATGGGCGTCATCGCCATGGCGGGCGCCATCGGCACGCTGTTCGTCCTGCCCTGGCTGGACACCTCGAAGGTGCGCTCGATGCGCTACCGCCCGGCGATCCGGCTGTGGTTCCTGATCTTCGTGGTGGACTGCATCATCCTGGGCTTCTGCGGCGCCAACCCGCCGGACAAGGCCGTGCTGCCGATCGGCGCGGGCTTCCAGCTGTTCGACGCCAACATCAACAGCTTCGTCTGGCTGTCGCGGGTCGCGGCCCTCTACTACTTCGCCTACTTCTGGGTGATCACCCCGCTGCTCGGCCTGACCGAGACCCCGCTCGCGGTGCCGGAGTCGATCTCCGAACCCGTCCTGTCCCACCCCGCCGCCGCGCCCGCGGGCGCCGTGTCGTCGCCTGAGAAGAGGGGCTGAGCCTCATGCTGCGCAAAGCTATCGCGCTCGCGGCCCTGGGGCTCGCTTTCGTCGCCGGTTCGGCGTCGGCCCAGGAGGGCTATGCCCTGCGCGCCGCCGCCAAGTGGTCGTTCGAGGGGCCCTTCGGCAAGTTCGACACCGCCCAGCTGCAACGGGGCTACAAGGTCTATCGGGAGGTCTGCTCGGCCTGCCACTCGATGAACCTGCTGTACTTCCGCAACCTGGGTCAGAAGGGCGGGCCGTTCTACGATCCCGAGTACAAGAACCCGAACGACAACCCGTATGTGAAGTCGCTGGCCAAGGACGTCCAGGTCGCCGACATCGACACCGACACGGGCGACGTGATCAAGCGCGAGGGCATCGCGGCCGACAAGTTCCCGGCCCCGTTCCCGAACGAGTACGCCGCGCGCGCCTCGAACGGCGGCGCCAACCCGCCGGACCTGTCGGTGATGGCCAAGGCCCGCGAGGGCGGCCCGGCCTACATCTACTCGCTGCTGACCGGCTACGCGAAGCCGCCGGAGGGGCTGACCATGACCCCGACGCAGCATTACAACGCCTACTTCCCCGGCGACCTGTCGCCCTACTGGAAGGGCAAGGGCGAGGCCCCGCACGGCGGCTTCATCGGCATGCCCCCGCCGCTGGCGGCTGGCAAGGTCACCTTCGACGACAAGACGCCGTCGACGGTCGAGCAGCAGGCCAAGGACGTCGCCGCGTTCCTCGCCTGGGCGGCCGATCCGAAGGCCACCGAGCGCAAGGAGTTCGGCCTGGGGGCGATGATCTACCTGTTCATCTTCACCATCCTGCTGTGGTTCTCCTACAAGCGGGTCTGGCGCAACGTCGGCCACTAGGCTGACCTGCCACGGATGAGACGACGCGAGGGCCCCGGATCACTCCGGGGCCCTTTCGCATGAACAATCGCTAAGTTGCCCGCGGGACCGCGAGCCGCCAAAGCCGCCGGACTTTGACGCGAGCTTGACCATGACCCGTCCTGCCATCCTGCCTGCGTGGGGCTTTGCCGGCCTCTATGCCGCCGTCTGGGCGGCCGCGACCGGCTACCTGGCGCTGAAGGGCGCGGACTGGACGTTCCCGCTGATCTCGCTGGGCGTGTTCGGGCTGGCGCTGTCGGGTCTCGCCTGGGCGCTGACGCTGAAGGCGCGGCCCCCGGCGATCCTGGTCCAGCGGCCGCAGGTGGAGCTCGGCGCGGTGCTGGCCTTCCTGGCGGTCTACGCCGTGGGCTTCCTGGGCTTCGGCATGACCGGCCTGCGCGGCGTGCTGCCGCCCGGGCCGGGCCAGGAGCTCCTGGTGACGGCGGCCAAGCTGGTGGTGCATGTGGCGCTGCCGGCGCTGCTGCTGGCGGCCCTGGGCGCGCGACTGTCGCCGCTGTTCGCCGCCAGGGCCAACCGGCCGGGGTTCTGGCCGCCGCTGCTGGTGCTGGGCGCGGTGCTGATCGGCCTGCTGGCCGTGGTCAGCCCCAGCCTGAAGGAGATCGCGGGACTGCATGCGTCCGCCGCGACCCTGGCGTGGGTCGTGCCGGCCAGCTTCGTCTGGATCGCCATCGAGGCGGGGGTCTGCGAAGAGTTCCTGTTCCGCGCCGTCCTGCAGACGCGGCTGGCGGCGGTGCTGCGCAGCGAGGTGGGGGCGATCGTGATCGGGGCGCTGATCTTCGGCCTGGCGCATGCGCCCGGCCTCTACCTGCGCGGCAGCGCCGACGTCGACGGCTGGTCGACCGATCCCGTGCAGGTCTGCGCCTTCACCATCGCCACCCTGTCGCCGCTGGCCCTGCTGTTCGGCGCGCTGTGGACCCGAACGCGCAGCCTGCTGCTGGTCGTGCTGCTGCACGGGGCGGTGGACGCGCTGCCCCACGTGGCGCCGTTCGCGAAGGTCTGGGCGGGGCTCTAAGCGCCGTAGGCAATCCGTTTCGACCACGAAGACCACGAAGGGCTCGGGGGCCGGCTCGACCTCTTCGTGTCCTTAGTGGTCTTCGTGTCTCGGATAGGGTGGCGCTGGCGCGCCTAGTGCAGCGGGATCACCGTCAACTTGCCGGCCGGGAAGTCGAAGCGCAGGCGGAAGTGGGCCAGAACCTCGGCGCCCAGGACGCCCACGACCTCGCCGTCCGGCTTCATCAGCCCCGCCGCCACGTCGCGGCCCGCCGCGCCGGCGAAGGTCACCTGCGGCAGGCGCGCCAGCCAGACGCCCTGCGGATAGAGCTCGTCCGGCTTGGCGGCGCCGGGCGCCTCGGCCAGGTCGTCGGCCAGGCGGACGGGCACGTTCATGCCGGTGGCGATCACGAAGCGGCCGGAGACCTCGTGGGCGTCGTCGGAGACCGCGGCCGGGGCGGTGGGCCGCCCCAGGTCCCAGCCCAGCGCCAGGTCGCGCCCGCGGAGCGGCGGCGCCTGGCCGGGCGCCCAGATCCGTACGCGGCAGGGCGCGTAGGCTACCTCCACGACCCAACCCTTCAGCACGTCAGCGCCGATGACGCCCGCGACCGGGGTTGGCAGGTTCCAGGTGCGGATGTCGAGGTCGAGCACCTTCAGCGGCGTGGCGCGCGCGGTGAAGCCTGCCACGGCCACGTCGCCGCTGATGTCGGTCTCGGCGAACCCGGCGGTCTGGGCGGCGGTCTCGTGTAGCAGGCTCTGGGCGCTCCCGGTGTCGAGGATGTAGTCGCCAGCGATCCCGGCCACGACGGCGGGCACGACCAGGGTCCCGCCCTCGAAGCGGCACTCGACCTCGCCGGCCCGCGCCGCGCCGGCGGCGAGCGCGCCCAGGACGGCTGCAAGAAGGCTGAGTCGCACCACGGGCCCAGCCTACCCCGACTTTCCGCCTTAGCCTCGCCCAGGTCCGAGACTACAGTCGTGATATGGCCCACACGCCCGCCTGGAAGAGCTTCAAGCGCACGCAGGATCTGACCGTCGCCATGGCGAGCCTGATCTATGCCGGCGCGGTGGTCCACGCGTTCGCCCGCCTGCCGTGGACGCAAGCGGTGATCACCCAGCGCACTCTGCTGTTCCCGGCGATCTATCTGGCCCTGTCGCTGGCCGTGCCGCTGGCGGTGGGGGCGCTGCGCCGCGGGCTCACGCGCTATGTCTGGATGAGCTACCAGGCCGGGTTCGGCCAGACGCTGTTCTCGATCGTCAGCGGCGTGGTCCTGCTCGGGGGCGCGGCAGGGTTCATGTACTGGCAGATCTCGCGGGCCGTGCCGGGCGGGCTCTATCCTGCCGGGGTGTTCTCGGCCTACGGCGCCGGCATCGGCATCCTGGCCGCCCAGGCGGCGCTGGTGCGGGTGCTGGAGAAGGACGTGGACGTGCGGAAGGTGATCGAGGTAGCGCCTCCGGGATAACCCCCATTTCGTCATCGCCCGGCTAGTCCGGGGGACCCATTCACACCGAAATCCTCGGAAAGGCCCGCGATCGGCGACGCTGCGGGCAATCGCGATCTCACGTGCGGCAGAGGCATGGGTCCCCCGGACAAGCCGGGGGATGACGGCGCTATTTTGAATGCCCGACTAGACCTCGCTTCGTCCGCCGCCGTTGCGGGCGAAGAAGGCCAGAGTGCGCAGGCGGGAGAGGCTGGCGCTGTCGGCGTGGAAGCCGTTGGGGGCGACGAAGGCGTGGCCGGCGGGGTACTCGTGGACCGGCATCTCCGGGTAGGCCTCGCGGATCGCCGCCACCGTCGGCGGCGGGATCAGCTCGTCGGTCTTTCCCAGGTGCAGGATGGTCGGGACCTTCGGCGCCTCGCCCAGGTAGTCGATGATCTGGCCGCCGTAGTAGCTGGCCACAGCCGAGAGGCCGGTGCAGCGCGACGCCGCCAGCCAGGCCGTCGTGCCGCCGAAGCAGAAGCCGATGCAGAACACCGGCGGGGCCAGGGCGTCGATGGCCGCCTGCACGGCGTCCAGTACGTCGGCGCCCCAGTGGGTCGCCTCGGCGAAGCCGTTCTGGCGGGGGTAGAGGGCGGGGTCGGTGTCACGCTCGGCGAAGCCCCTGCCCAGCCGGTCGAACAGGCTGGGGACGATCGTCTCGTAGCCGTCCTCGGCGAAGCTGTCGGCCAGGTCGCGCAGGTGGGGCGTGACGCCCCAGATGGCGTGGCAGATCACCAGTCCACCGCGCCGGGCGTCGTCGGGCCGGGCGCGGTAGGCATCGAATTCGAAGCCGTCGACGGCGCTGGTCAGGCGGACGGTGTCGCCCATCTTCAGGCGTTGTCGAACAGCTCGAGCGTGCGGTGACGGGCGAGGTCGGCGGCCTCGGCGTTGTAGCGCTCGGGGCTCTCGTTGTTGAAGCCGTGGCCGGCGCCTTCGTAGATGTAGACCGGCACGGTGTCGCCGTGCGCCGCGGCGATGGCGGCGGCCACGTCGTCGGCCGGGATGCCGGCGTCGGTGCGGCCCAGGTGGACGATCACCGGGCACAGCGGCTTCAGCTCGGCGTTCGCCTGCACCATGGAGCCGTAGTAGCTGGAGGACGCCGCCAGGCCCTCGACCTTGGCCGCCGACAGCCAGGCCAGCGAGCCGCCATAGCAATAGCCGACCACGCAGATCTTGCCGCCGTGCTGCTTGAGGAAGTCGCGGCAGGCGGCGATGTCGCCCAGGGCCTGCTCCAGCGGCGTGGCGCGCGCGTGGGCGATCCCGGCCTGCAGGCCCTCCGGGTCGTGCTCGGCGGTGAAGTCGCGTTCGCGGCGGTCGTAGAGCGAGGGCGCGATCGCCTCGTAGCCCATCTTGGCCCAGCGCTCGACGTCGGCGCGGACGTGCCTGTCGATGCCGAAGATCTCCTGGATCACGATCACGCCGCCCTTGTGCGGGGTGAAGGCGGGCTCGTGGTAGGCGTTGAACTCGAAGCCGTCGGCGCCGGT
>CBHTUE010000194.1:0-9720 GCA_966096115.1 uncultured Phenylobacterium sp. | reverse complement strand
GGATGTCGGCGACTGTTGCGCATCTGTCGAGTCGGGCCCTGATCGCGGTGGCCGGCGAGGAGTGGCGAAGCTTCCTCCAGGGGTTGATCACGCAAGACGTGGAGACGCTTGGGCCTGGCGAGGCGCGGTTCGGCGCGCTGCTGACCCCGCAGGGGCGGCTGCTGTACGACCTGTTCGTGGTGGGGCGCGAGGACGGCGCCTGGCTGGACGTCGAGTCCGAGCACCGCGACGCGTTCCTTATGCGGCTGATGATGTACCGGCTACGGGCCAAGGTGCAGATCGCCAAGGACGAGACGCCGGTGTCGATCCTGTTCGACGCGGAGCCCGGCGTGACGCCGCCGAAGCCCGCCGAGGGGGTCTGGGTGGCCGATCCCCGGCTGCCGGAGCTGGGCTGGCGCGGCTATGGCGCGTCGCCGCCCGCGGGCGCCGTGACGGCGGACGAGGCGGTGCGCGAGGCGCAGAAGCTGCGCCTGGGCGTGCCGGGGCCGGCCGACTGGGGCTCGGACAAGACCTATCCCATCGAGGCCAACTTCGACCTCCTGAACGGCATCGACTTCAAGAAGGGCTGCTTCGTTGGTCAGGAAACGACCTCGCGCATGAAGCGGCGCGGGACGATCAAGAACCGGATGCTGCCGTTCCGGCTGGACGGGACGCCGGCGGACGCCGGCGCCGAGATCCTGAACGGCGACCTGCGGGCTGGCGTCGTGACCTCCAGCCGGGCGGGCGGCGGCATCGCGCTCGTGCGCCTGGACCGGCTCGACGGCGCGCTTAATGTGGCAGGGCGATCGGTGACGGTGGAGCGGCCGGCATGGGCGCCGACGCCGGCCGAGGCCGACTAGCCAGTTCTCCCCCACCCGCGCGTCATCCCCCGGCTTGTCCGGGGGACCCATTCCTCCGCCGCACGTGAGGGGGTGATCGCTCGCAGCGTGGAGGCCGCGACCCACCTTGTGTCTCACGCGTGAGCGTCACCATGGGTCCCCCGGACAAGCCGGGGGATGACGAGCGTTGTTTGCGGACGCTAGGTGGAAAAGAACTCGCGCAGCAGGGCCAGCGTCTCCTCCGGCTTCTCCTCCGGGATGAAGTGGCCGCAGTCGAGGGCCTGGCCGCGGACGTCCGGGGCCCATTCGCGCCAGATGGCCAGGGTGTCGTACCAGGCCTCGAGCGCGCCCCTGGCGCCCCAGAGGATCTGGGTCGGGCAGGCGATCCGGTGGCGGCCGGCCTTCTTGTCCTCGTCGTCCAGCGCCCGGTCGTAGAAGGCGCCGGCGCGGTAGTCCTCGCACATGGCGTGGATGACGGTGGGGTTCCGCGCCGCGCGCACGTAGTCGGCGTAGGCTTCGGGATCGAAGCCCTGGATCGCGCCGCCGAACTGGCTCTCGAAGAAGAAGAACTCGGGGTCCGAGCCGATGAGCGCCTCCGGCGTCGGGTTTGCCTGCGCCAGGAACGACCAGTGCCAGTAGGCCAGGGCGAAGCGGCGGTCGGCGCGGGCCCAGACTTCGCCCGTGGGGATGATGTCGAGGATCGAGAGGCGGCGGACGGTCTTCGGGTGGTCGACGGCCAGGCGATAGGCGACGCGACCGCCGCGGTCGTGGCCGGCGACGTCGAAGGTCTCGAACCCGAAGTGCTTCATCAGGGCGATGGCGTCGCGGGCCATGGCGCGCTTGGACGAGGTCTCGTGGTCGTCGCTGGAGGGCGGCTTGGTCGAGCCGCCGTAGCCGCGGAGGTCGGGGACCACGACGGTGAAGTCCTCGGCCAGGCTCTCGGCGACGCGGGCCCACATCATGTGGGTCTCCGGGTAGCCGTGCAGCAGCAGCACCGGCGGACCCGCGCCGCCGTGGCGCACGCGCAGGGAGCATTCGCCCACGTCGATCTGCGACAGTTGGAAGCCTTCGAACGCCATCGAAATAGAGCCCCTTGTTTCGACTCTCGCCCTGCGCTGAGAGTGCCGCGATGACCCAGTCCACGGCGCTGACCCGATGCGAATGGCGCGGCATGGCCGGCGATCCGCTCTACGAGGCCTATCACGACACCGAATGGGGCGTGCCGGAATACGATTCCCGCGCGCTCTGGGAGAAGCTGGTGCTGGACGGGTTCCAGGCCGGGCTGGCGTGGATCACCATCCTGCGCAAGCGCGACGCCTTCCGCGCGGCCTTCGACGGCTTCGACCCGGAGAAGGTGGCGCGCTATGGCGAGGCCGACCGGGCGCGGCTGATGGCCGACGCCGGCATCGTGCGCTCCAACGCAAAGATCGACGCGGCGATCTCGGGGGCGAAGATCTACCTGGCCATGCGCGACAACGGCGAGGATTTCTCGGAGTTCTGCTGGGGCTTCGTCGGCGGCAAGCCGGTGCAGAACCGCTGGGCCGCGTTCGGCGATGTGCCAGCCAAGACCGAACTGGCCGAGGAGGTCGCCAAGGCGCTGAAGGCCAAGGGCTTCAAGTTCGTGGGCCCGGTGATCGTCTATGCCTGGATGCAGGCGGTGGGGATGGTCAACGACCACTTCACCTGCTGCTTCCGGCACGACCAGGTGAAGACGCTGGTCCGCTGATGGCGAAGGGACCCACACTTCTGCTCGAGAAGGCCTTCATTGGCGG
Source organism: uncultured Phenylobacterium sp. (assembly GCA_966096115.1). Lineage (GTDB taxonomy): Bacteria > Pseudomonadota > Alphaproteobacteria > Caulobacterales > Caulobacteraceae > Phenylobacterium. The sequence continues at coordinate 7,130 of CBHTUE010000194.1, read as the reverse complement.
CCCCGTCTGCGGCGTCGACGAGGCCGGGCGCGGGCCGTGGGCCGGGCCGGTGAGCGCGGGCGCGGTGATCTTCGATCCCGGCAAGCGGACGCCGAAGGGGCTGGACGATTCCAAGAAGCTGACGGCGAGGCAGCGCGAGGGCCTGGAGCTCGAGATCAAGGCCAAGGCGCTGGCCTGGGGCGTCGGCTTCGCCAGCGTCGAGGAGATCTGGGAGCTCAACATCCTGCACGCCGCGGGGCTGGCCATGCGCCGGGCGATCGCGGCGATGGGCGTGGCGCCGGCCATGGCGCTGGTGGACGGCAACTACCGCTTCGACCTGGGCTGCGAGGTGAAGACGGTGGTGGGCGGCGACGGCAAGTCGAAGTCGATCGCCGCAGCCTCGATCCTGGCCAAGGTGGCGCGCGACCGGCTGATGCTGGAGATGGACGAGCGCTACCCCGGCTACGGTTTCGCCAGCCACAAGGGCTACAACGCGCCCATCCACGTCGAGGCGCTGGTGACCATGGGGCCGTGCGAGATCCACCGCCGCGCGTGGCGGCCGGTGAAGCTGGTGCTGGCCGGCATCGACCCGCGCAAGGTGGAGCCCGAACAGGGCGCGCTGGCGTTCGATTGAGCGCCGCAGGCAACAGAAGAGAGCCGCAGAAAACGCAGAGGACGCAGGAGGCTCGGCCGGCCTGATCGTTCTGCGGTCTCTGCGTCTTCTTCGGTTTGAACACGAAGACCACAAAGGCCACGAAGGGCGCTGGAAAGGCTGCGCCGCCGCGGGAGTCTGGGCGGCTTCGTGGTCTTTGTGGTCTTCGTGGTTCAAAGGGCGCTTCGCGCCGTGTCGGCGATTGATCCACTGAATCAAGATTGACCCCGGTGCGTGGTCCGGCGCCATGGCGCGATGGCGGACTTCATCGACCTCATCCGCGCGCTGCGCATCCAGGCCGGCATCTGTGGCGAGATCGGCTCGCCGTTCTACGCGGGGTTCCTGGAGCGTATCGCCGCCGACCTGGAGGCGGGCGGACCGGCCTGCGAGCTCTATGCGCGGTGGGCGGAGACAGGCCTGCGCAGCCTCTACAACGACGGTGTGCCGATCCGGGTCGGCAACACGTTCAACCACCTGGCCATGGGCGGCGAGGCGCCGGCGCTCACGGCGGCCTGGCCGCGGCCGGGCGCGCCGATCGATCCGCAGGCCGCCTGGACCGCGGCGCGCGACGCGATCGGCCCGCACTTCGAGAGGCTGTCCCGCTTCCTCGACCATGAGCCGCAGACCAACGAGGTGAGGCGGACCAGCGGCCTGCTGGGCGGCTTCCTGACCGTGGCGGCGGAGACGGGCCTGCCGCTGCGCAGCTTCGAGATCGGCGCCAGCGCCGGCCTGAACCAGCACTGGGACCGGTTCCGCTATGAGATGGGGCCGGTGGTCTGGGGCGATCCGGCCTCGCCGGTGGTGGTGGACGCCGCATGGTCGGGGGACGCGCCGCCGCTGCCGGCTATCGTAGTGGTGGAGAAGGGGGCCTGCGACCGCCGGCCCACCGACCTGACCGACCCGGCGCAGCGCCGCCGCCTGCTGGCCTGCGTCTGGCCGGACATGTTCGAGCGCCTGGAGCGCAGCCGCCGCGCCATCGACCTGGCCTTGGACCTGGGCGTCAGCGTGGACGCGGCCGACGCCCTCGACTGGACGCGCGCCCGGGTGCGGCCGCAGGCCGGCGCGGCGACGGTGCTGTTCCACTCGATCTTCTGGCAGTACCTGCCGGCGCAGACCCAGACGGACCTGGCCGCCGCGATCGAGGCGATCGGCGAAAGCGCCACGCCCGACGCCCCGTTCGCCTGGCTGCGCTTCGAGCCGCCGCCGACCAACATGGCCACGGTCGAGGTGTGGCTGAAGTCCTGGCCCGGCGGCCTGGACCGGCGGCTGGCCGTCACCCACCCGCACGGCGCCGAGGTGGCCTGGGGAGGGAATGTTTAGAAATCAAGGTTAAGGGGTGTCCGGCGTGCGGAAGCCACGCGGCCGGAGTCCGAAGGACGTGTCGCAACACCACTACGACCTGATCGTGATCGGCTCAGGCCCCGCCGGCCGCCGCGCCGCGGTGCAGGCGGCCAAGCTGAGGAAGCGCGTGCTGGTGGTGGAGCGCGGCCACCGGGTGGGCGGCGTCTCGGTGCACACCGGCACCATTCCTTCCAAGACGCTGCGCGAGACGGTGCTGAACCTGTCGGGCTGGCGCGAGCGCGGCTTCTACGGCCAGGCCTACCGCGCCAAGCGCGACATCACCGCCGAAGACCTGCGCAAGCGGCTGCACATCACCCTCGAGCACGAGGTCGAGGTGCTGGAGCACCAGTTCGCGCGCAACACCGTCGACATCGCCCGCGGCGTCGCCCGCTTCGTCGACCCCAAGACCCTGACCGTCGACGTCGACGGCGAGGTCGCGACCTACACCGCCGAGCGGTTCGTGATCGCGGTGGGCACCAAGCCCTACCGCCCGGCCCACATCGGCTTCGACGGCGAGCACATCGTCGACAGCGACGAGATCCTAGACCTGACCCGCATCCCGCGCCAGCTGGTGGTGGTGGGCGCCAGCGTCATCGGCGTGGAGTACGCCTCGATCTTCAGCGCCCTGGACGTGAAGGTGACCATCGTCGAGCCGCAGCCCAGCATGCTGCCGTTCCTGGACCGCGAACTGGCCGACGAGTTCGTGCACGACCTGCGCGACCGCGGCGTCGCCATCCGCTTCGGCGCCAAGGCCACCGCCGCCAAGGTCGAGGGGCCGGGCGAGTGCTTGGTCTGGCTGTCGGACCACCGCGAGCTGCGGGCCGACATGGTGCTGTTCTCGGCCGGCCGCGAGGGCGCGGTCGACGACCTGGGCCTGGACGCCTGCGGCCTGGAGGCCGACGCGCGCGGCCGGCTGAAGGTGGACCCCGCCACCTTCCAGACGGCGCAGCCGCACATCTATGCGGCGGGCGACATCGTGGGCTTCCCCAGCCTGGCCTCGACGTCGATGGAGCAGGGCCGCATCGCCGCCTGCCACGCCTTCGACGAGCCGGCCCAGGCGGCCCCGGAGTTCTTCCCCTATGGCATCTACTCGGTGCCGGAGATCTCCTGCATCGGGATGACCGAGGAGGAGGCGCGAGAGCGGGGCATCCCCTACGAGTGCGGCGTGGCGCGGTTCCGCGAGACCTCGCGGGGCCACATCATGGGGCTGAATTCCGGCTTCCTGAAGATGCTGTTCGCGCTGGAGACCCGCCGCCTGCTGGGCGTGCACATCGTGGGCGAGGGGGCGACCGAGCTGGTCCACATCGGCCAGGCGGTGCTGAACCTGGAAGGCACGCTGGAGTACTTCGTCGAGAACACGTTCAACTTCCCGACCCTGGCCGAGGCCTACAAGATCGCCGCGCTGGACGCCTGGAACCGGATGCCGCGCCAGCAGCACAGCCAGCGCGCCGCCGCCCAGGTGCTGGACCTGGCCAAGCGGGTCGTGGGCGGCGCGGCCGGATAGCCGCCGGTTTCCCGGGGGGTGCGTCAAACTGTTCGCGGCCAACGTGAATCCGGCCAGCCAATCTTAACCTCGGCCGCCTAAGCCGGTTCGAGTTCCTGGTCTGGCTTTCGATGTTTTCCGTCCTCACCTGCATCTTCGTGCAGCATGACCTGCGCCTGGTCGTCGTCGCCGCGCTGATCTGCGCGACGGCCTGCTGCGCGGCGTTCGGGTTCCACCTGCGCAGCCTGCGGGCGCCGGCCTCGTCGACGCGGCTGGCGTGGATGGGGCTGACCGGCCTGGTGGCCGGGTCGGGCGTCTGGGCCACCCATTTCGTCGCCATGCTGGCCTACATGCCGGATGTGCCGATCGGCTACGCCGTGCCGGGCACCGTGCTGTCGCTGGCGACGGCGATCGTCGGCATGGGCCTGGGCTTCGCGATGCCCGTGGCGCAGCCGGGACGCGCGGCGGCGGTGGCCGGCGGCGTCATGACCGGCGCTTCCGTGGCGGCCATGCACTTCATGGGCATCGCGGCCATGCGCACCCAGGCGCGGTTCGAGTGGGACCTCGGCTATGTGGTCGCCGCGGTCGTCGTCAGCGCGGCCGGCGCGGCCGCGGCCTTCTATGCCCGCACGCGCCTGAAGGGCCGGGCGGAGTGGCTGGGTCCGGCCGCAGGCCTGGTGCTGTCGATCGTCGGCCTGCACTTCACGGCCATGACGGCGGTGACCCTGGTCCCCGACCCGACCCTCGCGTTCCCCGAGAACCTGGTGGGTCGCGGAACCCTGGCGCTGGCGACCGTCGCCATGGCGAGCGTGATCTTCGCCGCGGCCGCCAGCCTGATCTGGATGGAGCGCGTGGGCCGCCGCGCCACGCTCAGCGGGCTGCGCGACGCCCTGGACGTGGTGCCGTCGGCGCTGTCGTTCTACGACGCCGACGGCCGCCTGCGGTCCTGGAACCGCGCCTATGCGGAGCACATGGCCGAATGCGGGGTCCAACCGGTCGAAGGCCTCGGGCGGGCCGAAATGATCGAAGCGGCTGTCAGGGCCGGTTGGTCGCCCGTCGGCGGCGGCGACTACCTGGAGCGGCGCAAGCACGCCACGTCGGCTCGCTCGCCGGCGGTGTACCTGCGCACGCCCGATGGCCGCTGGCTCCGCCACGAGGCGTTCTCCACGGCGGACGGCGGCGGCGTCACGGTGATGACCGACGTCACGGAGCAGCAGGAGACTGCCCGCGTCCTGGCCCAGGCCCGCGACAGCGCCGAGGCGGCCAACCGCGCCAAGAACCAGTTCCTGGCCAACATGAGCCACGAAATCCGCACCCCGTTGAACGGCGTCCTGGCCGCCGCCGACGTGCTGTCCGGCGCCCGGCTCACGGACCAGCAGCGCGAACTGGTCGACGTGATCCGCGAGTCGGGCGGCCTGCTGAACACCCTGCTCGCCGACCTGCTGGACCTGGCCCGCGTCGAGGCCGGGGCCGAGGCCCTGCGGCCCGAGCCGGTGTCGCTGGCCGAACTGGTCGCCTCGGTGGCGGCGCTTCATCGGCCTAGCGCCGAGCACAAGGGCCTGTCGCTGGACGTGGAGATGGACGCCGAGGCCGGCGCCCATACGCTGTGCGACAGCCTGCGCCTGCGCCAGGTGCTGGGCAATCTGGTCGGCAACGCCGTGAAGTTCACCGACGCCGGCCGGGTGACCCTGGCCGTCCGCCGCCGTGCGGACCAGGTGACGTTCCAGGTGCGCGACACCGGCGTCGGCTTCGACGAGGCGATGCAGGCCACGCTGTTCAGCCATTTCCAGCAGGGCGACGACAGCTCCACCCGCCAGCACGGCGGCGTGGGCCTGGGCCTGGCGATCTGCCAGCAGTACGTGCGCCTGATGGGGGGCGAGATCGACGCCGCCAGCCCGCCCGGCCAGGGCGCGGTGTTCAGCTTCACCCTGGACCTGCCGGCGCTGCCGCCGCCGCCGTCCGCCGAGGCGATGGCGATCGCGGAGGTCGAGCGCGACCCGGACGCCTTGGGGCGCTTCCGTGTGCTGGTCGTCGACGACAACGCGGTGAACCGCCAAGTGCTGGGCCTGATCCTGGATAGCGTCGGCATCGACCACGCCGAGGCCGAGGACGGGCAGGAGGGCCTGGACGCGGTGACTACCGGCGGCTTCGACGCGGTGCTGATGGACCTCCAGATGCCGGTGATGGACGGGTTCGAGGCGATGCGCCGCATCCGCGCCTGGGAAGCCCAGTTCCGGCGGCCCCGCCTGCCGATCTATGTGGTCTCGGCGAATTGCCTGCAGGAACATGTGGATGCGGGCAAGGCGGCGGGCGCCGACGGCCACCTCAACAAGCCGGTCTCGGTGTCGGAATTGCTGGCGGCGCTGCAGCCGCACGCCGCAGCGGCGATGGCCGCGCTGGCCGCCTGAACGGCCCAGCGCGCAATTAAGGTCTGGCTAACCATCGGCGTTGACGGCCCGTTCACCATGTCGGCCTGATGATTCAGTCTGTTCTGTTTCAGGGTTGGGCCATGGGACTGCCGGTCGACACCATCATGCGAGGCGACTGCCTCGAGGAGCTCAAGAAGCTCCCCGACCGCTCGGTCGACCTCGTGTTCGCCGACCCGCCGTACAATCTGCAGCTGGGCGGAGACCTGCTGCGGCCGGACAATTCGAAGGTCGACGCGGTCGACGACGACTGGGACCGGTTCGACAGCTTCGAGGCCTATGACACCTTCACCAAGGCCTGGCTGAAGGAATGCCGCCGCGTCCTGAAGGACGACGGCGCCCTGTGGGTGATCGGCAGCTACCACAACATCTTCCGCGTGGGCGCGACCCTGCAGGACCTGGGGTTCTGGATCCTGAACGACATCGTCTGGCGCAAGTCGAACCCGATGCCGAACTTCAAGGGCACGCGGTTCACGAACGCCCACGAGACCCTGATCTGGGCGGCCAAGGCCAAGGGCGGCAAGCGCTACACCTTCAACTACGACGCCATGAAGATGGCCAACGACGAGCTGCAGATGCGCTCGGACTGGACGCTGCCGCTGTGCACCGGCGAGGAGCGGTTGAAGGACGAGACCGGCTCGAAGGCGCATCCGACCCAGAAGCCTGAGGCGCTGCTGCACAGGGTGATCCTGGCGTCCAGCAAGCCCGGCGACGTGATCCTGGACCCGTTCTTCGGCACCGGCACGACTGGCGCGGTGGCGCGGCGGCTGGGGCGGAAGTTCATCGGCATCGAGCGCGAGGCGGGCTACGCGAAGATCGCGGAAGAGCGGATCGCGCGCGTGATCCCGGCGACGGCCGAGGAGATGGTGGTCACCGGCTCCAAGAAGTCCGAGCCGCGCATCCCGTTCGGCTCGATCGTCGAGGCGGGCCTGCTGCGGGCCGGCGACGAGCTCTATTGCTCGCAGGGCCGCCATGCGGCGCGGGTGCGCTCGGACGGCAGCCTGGTGGCGGGCGAGCTCTCGGGCTCGATCCACAAGGTGGGCGCCATGGTGCAGTCGGCGCCGGCCTGCAACGGCTGGACCTATTGGCACTTCAAGACCGACAAGGGCCTGGCCCCCATCGACGTGTTGCGGGCGAAGGTGCGGGCGCAGCTGCCGAACTGACGGCTCGCGCGACCTCTATCCTGCATTTTCAGCCGTCATCGTCGGGCTTGTCCCGGCCAGCCAGAGACACCGCCCTCGCCAGGATC
>CBHTUE010000193.1:0-9746 GCA_966096115.1 uncultured Phenylobacterium sp. | reverse complement strand
GTCGTCGAGGCCGGGGCCGCGCCGCAGGCGCTCGAGCCCGAACCCGAGCCGGAACCCGTCGCCGCCGAGGCCCCCAAGCCGAAGCGCTCGCGGGCCAAGAAGGCCGCGCCCGCAGCCGAGGCTCCGCCTGAGACGGTGGTCGAGGCCGTAGCCGCGGTGATCGCCGCCGTCCCCGAGCCGGAACCCGCGCCGGCGCCCGCGCCGCGCGAACCCGATCCGGCCGAGATCAGCGGCCCCGCGCCCGCCCCGCGCAAAGGCTGGTGGCGACGCGGCTAGGGGGGTAGCATCCGACCGGGGTCGGGGGTGACTGTTAGAGACGTGAGCATGAACTCCCCATTCCGGTCGGTTTCCCGCTACGCGCTGAGCGCTGTCGTCGCCGGCAGCCTCTTCGCCTCGGCCCGCCCGGCCGCGGCGCAGGGCGAATCGCTGATCCGCGACACCGAGATCGAGGAGATCCTGCACAAGGACGCCGATCCGATCCTGCGGGCGGCCAACATCGATCCGAAGAACGTCCAGATCGTGCTGATCGGGTCGAAGGACATGAACGCCTTCGCCGCGCCGCGGGTCATGGGCGTCAACACCGGCCTGATCCTGGAGACCAAGGACCCCAACGAGCTGCAGGGGGTCATGGCCCACGAAACGGGCCACCTGGCCGCCGGCCATTCCGCCCGCTCGGGCGAGATGAACGCCGCCGGCATGAAGCCCTTCCTGCTGACGATGGGCCTGGGCCTCCTGGCCGCCATCGCCGGCTCGCCCGAGGCCGCCGCGGGCCTGGCCGGAAGCGCCAGCTACTTCGGCACCTTGGGCGCCATCGGCTACAGCCGCGAGCAGGAGAGCCGCGCCGACCAGGCGGGGGCCACCCTGCTCGACAAGGCCGGCCTCTCCGGCAAGGGCCTGGCCGACTTCTTCGACAACTTCCGCTACCAGGAGGTCTTCGACGAGGCGCGGCGCTACGCCTATTTCCGCACCCACCCGATCTCGTCCGACCGGATCGAGGCCCTGCGCAACCGGGTCGTCAAGCAACCCAACTACGACAAGGTCGACAGCCCCGACGCGATGGCCGAGCACGCCATCATGAAGGCCAAGCTGGACGGCTTCATCAATCCGCAGGTGGCGATCACCAAGTACGACGAGAAGGCCAAGGACTACCCGTCCCGCTACGCCCGCGCGATCGCCTACTACCAGCTGAAGGAGCCGGACAAGGCGCTGAAGCTGATCGACGCCCTGCTCTCCGAACAGCCGAACAACCCCTACCTCTATGAGCTCAAGGGCCAGATCCTGTTCGAGTTCGGCCGCACCGCCGAGGCCGAGGCGCCGCAGCGCCGGTCCGTTGAGCTGAAGCCGAACGCACCCCTGCTGCACGTCAACCTGGGCCAGACGCTGATCGCGCTCGACGACAAGAACAAGGTGTTCGAGGGCGTCACCGAGCTGAAGAAGTCGCTGGGCCAGGAAGAGGACAATGCCGTCTCCTGGCGCCTGCTGGCCGAGGCCTATGACAAGCTGGGCCAGGACGGCCTCGCCCGCCTCGCCACCGCCGAATACAACTTCAACATCGGCGACATGCGCCAGGCCCGCGTCTTCGCGATGCGCGCCCGCGAGATGCTGGGCAAGAACACGCCGGAGTGGCGGCGCGCCACCGACATCGTCCTGGTCGCCCAGCCCACCCGCGAGGACCTGCGCCAGCTGGGCCGCGAAGGCTCGATCGCCAACAACCAGCAATAGCCCCGGTCCATGAAGCGTCTCGCCGTCCTCGCCGCCGCCGCGGCCATCCTCCCAATCGCCCTGGCCCTTGGGGGCTGCCAGCCCAAGACCGCCGACGCGGCGTTCGGGGACAAGGTCCGCGCCTACCTGCTCGAACACCCCGAGGTGATCGAGGAGGCGGTGACCAAGCTGCGCCAGAACCAGATGCTGGAGCAGGCCAAGGCCGGCGCGGCCGAGGTGGCCAAATACCGCCAGCAGCTGGAGGCCGATCCCCGGGACCTGGTGATCAATCCGAACGGGACCTACACGGTCGTCGAGTTCTTCGACTACCGCTGCGGCTACTGCAAGCTGGTGGCCCCCGAGATCGTGAAGCTGGTGGCCGAGAACCCGGACGTCCGCTTCGTCTTCAAGGAATTCCCGATCTTCGGTGAGGTCTCCGACACCGCGGCGAAGATGGCGCTGACGCCGCAGGGCAAGACCAAGGGCCTGGTGCTCTACAAGGCGTGGATGGCCGACCGCGGCCTCGACGAAGCGGCCCTGGACCGCCACCTGGCCGAGGCCGGCCTCAACCCGGCCGAGGTGCGCAAGGCCTCGGACGATCCGCAGATCGAGAGCCAGCTGGCCGACGTGCGCGACCTGGCCAAAAAGCTGGGCCTGCAGGGCACGCCCGCCTTTGTGGTCGGCGACTACCTGATCCCCGGCGCCGACATCGGCGCCCTCCGCGCGGCCCTGGCCAAGGTCAAGGCCGGCAAGCGCGGGGGGTCCCCAACGTAAGCGGGCGGCTCTGTTAGACTGGGCGCGAGCAGTCTTGAGGGGGACTTTATGAGCGAACGCGTACTGGTGATCGGGGCGGGCATGGCCGGCCTGTGGACCGCCATGGCGCTCAGCGGATCCGGCCGTGAGATCACGGTGCTGGATCGCGATCCGCCGCCGCCGGAGGGCGGGGCCGAGGCCGCGTTCACCGACTGGCAGCACCGCGGCGTCGGCCACCTGCGCCACAGCCACGCCTTCCTGGCTCGCCTGCGCAACCTGGTCCGCGACGAGCACCCGCAACTGCTGGCCGACCTGCAGGCCGCCGGCTGCCGCGAACTGGGCTTCGAGGGCGGCCTGCCCGACAAGCTGAAGACGACCTACCGTCCGAAGCCGATCGACGCCGACCTGGCCATCCTCACCAGCCGCCGCACCACGCTGGAACTGATCATGCGCCGCTACGCCGAGCACCTGCCTGGCGTGACCATCCGGCCCTCGACCTTCGTCAAAGCGCTGAAGCTGGCCCCCGGCGTGCCGCCGACGGTCAAGGGCGTCGTCCTGGAGGACGGCAGCGAACTGGATGGCGACATCGTCGTCGACGCCGCCGGCCGCACGTCCAGCGCCTGGGAACAGCTGACCGGCGCCGGCGCGCCGATTCCGGAGAGCTCCGAGCCCTGCGGCGTGATCTACTTCACCCGCCACTACCGCCTGCGTCCAGGCCAGGAGGAGCCCGCTCGCAGCAAGTTCGGCGCGACCGGCGACCTGGGCTACCTGAAGTTCGGCGTCTTCCCCGGCGACAACGGCTGCTTCTCGATCACGCTGTGCGCCCCGGAGGTCGAGGAGGAGCTGCGCAAGGCGATCGTCGATCCCGAGACCTTCGACGCGCTGTGCCGGCAACTCCCCGGCGTCGCCCCGTGGATCGAGCCGGAACGCACCGAGCCCACGTCCAAGGTGTTCGGCATGGGCCAGCTGGAAAGCCGCTGGCGCGACTATGCCCAGGGCGACCATCCGGCCGTGCTGCGCTTCTTCCCGGTCGGCGACAGCGTGGTGCGCACCAACCCGCTCTACGGCCGCGGCTGTTCTTTCGCCGCCGTGAGCGCCCACCTGCTGCGCGACGCCCTGGCGGCGACGCCGGACCCGGCCCGGCGCATGACCCTCTATCGCGCCGCCCTCGAGCGCGAGCTGCGCCCCTACTACGACGTGATGCGCCAGGCCGACCGCTCGGCCATCAAGCGCGCCCGCGCCGCCCTGCTGCCGGGCGCCGAACCCAGCTTGCGCGCCAAGTTCGCCCGCGGTTTCCTGGAGGACGGCGTCGCCATCGCCGTGCGCCAGGACATCGACCTGCTGCGCGACGCCCTGCGCGGCTTCCACATGCTGGAACATCCGCAGGCCTGGCTGAAGCGCCCCGCCAACCTGGCCAAGATCGCCCGCGTCTGGGCCCGCGGAAAAGAGCGCAACGCCGACCTCTACGCCCCCAAGGGCGGCCCGGACCGGGAGGAGATGTTCGCAACCGTCGGCGTCTCGGCCACCGCCGACGTGGAAAGGGTGCGCGGCGCCGCTTGACCGCCCCGGCGTAAAGGGCGTTGCCTCGGCGCCCTGCCCCCGGAGGACACCCCATGTCGGACTACAAGATGCTCATCAACGGCCAGCTGGTCGCCGGCGACTCCACCATGGAGGTGATCAACCCCGCGACCGAGGAGTCGGTCGCCGCCTGTCCGCGCGCCTCGAAGGCCCAGTTGGACCAGGCCGTCGCCGCCGCCAAGGCCGCCTTCCCGGCCTGGAGCAAGACCAGCATGGACGAGCGCCGCAAGGTGCTGGTGGCCATCGCCGACGTCATCCAGGCCAACGCCTCCGACATCGCCCGCGTCCTGACCCTGGAGCAGGGCAAGCCGATCGGCGACGCCACCGGCGAGGTGTTCGGCGCCTCGGCTTTCTTCCGCTACTTCGCCAGCCTGGACCTGCCGGCCAAGGTGGTCACCGACGACGCCACCAGCCGCATCGAGGTGCGCCGCAAGCCGCTGGGCGTGGTGGGCTGCATCGTCCCGTGGAACTTCCCGGTCATGCTGATGGCCTTCAAGGTTCCCGCCGCCCTGCTGGCCGGCAACACCGTGATCGTAAAGCCTGCGGCCACCACGCCGCTGGCCACCCTGAAGGTCGCCGAGCTGATCAAGGATCTGGCCCCGCCCGGCGTGATCAACATCATCACCGACGCCAACGACCTGGGCGGCGCCATGACCAGCCACCCGGACATCCGCAAAATCAGCTTCACCGGGTCCACCGAGACCGGCAAGAAGGTGATGGCCAGCGCCGCCGACGCGCTGAAGCGCATCTCGCTGGAACTGGGCGGCAACGACGCGCTCATCGTGATGGACGACGTCAACGTGGCCGAGACCGCGCCCAAGGTGTTCGGCGCGGCCATGCAGAACGCCGGCCAGGTGTGCATCGCGGCCAAGCGGATCTACGTCCACGAGAGCATCTACGACGCGATGTGCGACGAGTTCGTCACCCTGGCCAACAACTGGGTGGTCGGCGACGGCCTGGAACAGGGCACCCAGATGGGGCCGCTGCAGAACAAGGCCCAGTTCGAGAAGGTCATGGGCTTCCTCGACAGCGCGAAGAAGGACGGCAAGGTCATCGCCGGCGGGGGCCGCAAGGGCGACAAGGGCTACTTCATCCAGCCCACCGTCGTGCGTGACATCGCAGAAGGCTCGAAGCTGGTCGACGAGGAGCAGTTCGGCCCGGTGATGCCGGTGATCAAATACTCCGACCCGGCCGACGCCGTGCGCCGCGCCAACGCCTCGATCTATGGCCTGGGCGGCTCGATCTGGGCGAAGGACTCGGACCGCGCCTGGGACCTGGCCGAAAACATGGAGTCGGGCTCCGTCTGGGTGAACAAGCACGCCGATATCCGCCCCGACCTCCCCTTCGGCGGCGCCAAGTTCTCCGGCATCGGCAGCGAACTGGGCGAGGAAGGCTTGAAGGAGTTCACCCAGGTCCAAGTGCTGAACATGGCGCGGTAGGGTCGCACCGCCCCTTCCCTCCCTTAATGGGGAGGGACAGGCGGCGAAGCCGCCAGGGTGGGGAAGTGCGGTCCGAAGCTCTGCGCCCGCAGACGGCCTGCTCTTCGCCACGCCAATCCAGCCCCGCACTCCGGCCCGCACTTCCCCACCCTGGTCGCCTGCGGCGACCTGTCCCTCCCCATTAAGGGAGGGAAGAGCGCTCTTTGTCCGGCGCGACACATCGCCTATGTGAACGCGGCTTAGATAGGCCGGGGCGTGACGGGGGCGGGGTTGAGCGAGCAGCGGCAGTTCAGCGAGTATGAGCGCAAGGTCACGCTGTGGGGCGTGGCCATCGTCTTCCTGCTCTCGGCGCTGGACCAGACCATCGTCGCCACCGCCATGCCGCGGATCATCGCCGAGCTGAACGGCCTGGCGCTCTATTCGTGGGTCACCACCGCCTACCTGCTGTCGTCGACGGTGATGGTGCCGATCTGGGGCAAGCTGGGCGACCTGTTCGGGCGCAAGCCCGTGCTGCTGGCCGGCATCTTGATCTTCCTGCTAGGCTCCTGGCTCTCGGGCCTGTCCGGCGAGTTCGGCGCCCTGCCCGTCCTGGGCGGCGGCATGACCCAGCTGATCGTGTTCCGCGCCATCCAGGGGATCGGCGGCGGCGCGCTGTTCACGACCGCCTTCGCCATCATCGGCGACCTCTACCCGCCGCGCGAGCGGGGCAAGATCGGCGGCATGTTCGGCGCCGTCTTCGGCCTCAGCTCCACCGTAGGCCCGCTGATCGGCGGCTTCTTCACCGACCACGGCACGGTGACCCTCGCTGGCCACGTCGTCGCCGGCTGGCGCTGGGTGTTCTACCTGAACCTGCCGCTCAGCCTGCTGTCGCTGTTCATGATCATCGTGAAGATGCCAAAGATGTCCCACGCGGCGAAGGGCAAGATCGACTTCGTCGGCGCGGCCCTGATCATCGCTACGGTCGTGCCGTTCCTGCTGGCGCTGACCTTCGGCGGCCACAAGTATCCGTGGACGTCGGCGATCGTGCTGGGCCTGTTCGGCGGCTCCGCCGCGGCGCTGGTGGCCTACGTCGTGGCCGAGCGGTTCGCCTCGGACCCGATCCTGCCGCTGGACCTGTTCAAGAACCGGGTGTTCTCCACCGCGAACCTGGCCGGCTTCCTGATCTCGATGGCCTTCATGAGCACGGTGTCGTTCCTGCCGTTGTTCATGCAGCTGGGCCAGGGGGTGAAGGCCACCACCAGCGGCCTTTCCACCCTGCCGCTGATGGGCGGGATCATGCTGAGCTCGATCGGCTCGGGCCGCCTGGTCAGCAAGACCGGGACCTACAAGCCGCTGATGATCGGCGGGGTGCTGATGACCGCGCTGGGCATCTGGCTGCTCAGCCAGATGAACGCGCACACGCCGCGCTGGGACCTGGCCTGGCGGATGCTGTTGCTGGGCATCGGCCTCGGCCCGGGCCAGAGCCTGTTCTCGCTAGCGGTGCAGAACGCCATGCCGATCTCGCGCCTGGGCGTGGTGACCAGTTCCAGCCAGTTCTTCCGCCAGATCGGCTCGACCATCGGCGTGGCGGTGTTCGGCACGATCCTGACCAGCCGCCTGAACACCGGCCTCGGCCAGATCATGCCCGGTGTCGACGTCGGCAAGCTGCAGGGCATGGGCGCGCAGGCGCCCGGCGGCCACGTGCTGCTGCCGCAGTTCGTCCGCAACGTTATCGCCGGCGCCATCACCGACACCTTCGCGCTGGGCCTGTGGCTGGTGGCCGCGGCGTTGCTGGTGGTGTTCCTGATCCCGCAGATCCCGATGCGCGACATGGCGGCGATGCGGTCGGCCGGAGCCCAGCCCACGCCCGAGCCGGCCGAGTAAAGAAAAACCCCGCGGACGACGGCGTTGGAGATGGTCGCCGTCCGCGAGGCTCGCGGCGGCCGGGCGGTCCGCAGCGGTACAGTTTGCCCAGTCGGGGGAACCGGCCGGTCCCGCGAACCTGCCCGCCGCCCTGCGCAGCCCACAGTACGGAACGGTTCCAAGTGGGCGTTACAGGCCGTTACAGCTAGAACCGGTACGTCGCCCCTACCCGCACGGTGCGCGGCTCCACCACGCGGCTCAGCCGCCCGTCGGTAGGCGCGGCGTCGAAGGCGGGGATGTAGCTTTCGTAGAGATAGGCGATGTCCTTGTCGCGACTGTTGAAGACGTTCAGCAGCTCGCCGTAGACCTCGACGTCGGTGAACTCACGCGCGCCGCGCAGGTTGATCACCGTCGAGCCCTTGTCGCGTACGGAGTTGTCCTCGATCAGCGGCGACGGCCCCAGGTGGCGCAGCCGCACGCTGGCCTTCCAGGCGTCGGACACATAGCTCACGCCCATCGAGGCGGAGTTCTCGAAGGCGTTGGGGATGTGGTCGCCGTTGTCGTAGCGGGCGTGGCTGGCCGAGTAGTTGCCGTCGATCGCCAGCCACTCGAACGGCCGCCAGAACGTCACCACCTCATAGCCCCGCCGCCGGCTCGCGCCCGTCGGCTCCACGGCGTTGGAATCGCCCACGAAGCGCAACTCCGAGCCGACACTCAGTTTCCAGTAGGTGGTGGTCAGGGTCAGTCGCCCGAACTGGAAGCGTGCGCCCACCTCCTGGCCCGTCCCTTTCACCAGCATCGGCGTCGGCGTAGCGGTGAAGTGGCCGCGCACGTCGTTGGAGTGGAAGCCGCGGCCCCAGTCCGCATAGAGCTCGACGGTGTCGGAGAGTTTGTAGGCCACGTCGATCTTGGGCGAGATCACCGCGTCGCCGTCCTTGCCCGTCCCCACCGCCGCCGCCGCGGCGTCGCGAGCGTTCACGTCGGCGTGGTAGTAGTCGCCGCGCAGGCCCCCGATGATCCGCAGGCCGTCAAGCGGCTCCCAGGTCGCCTCGCCATAGGCCGCGGCCGACGCCTCCTTCACCCTGTAGAGGCCGAACGAGCTGACGAACCGGCGCGCCGAGGTCTGCTGTACGCCCACCTTGTCGATGTCGTCGTAGCGGTTCTCCGTGCCCACGCGGGCCTGCAGCTGCGGACTGACCGTCCAGGTCTTCTCCGCCCGCAGGCCGAAGATGGCGCGGCGGTCGAACTGGTGGATCTGCGCGCTCGTCCGGTCGGCGTTTGCGTAGGTCGGGTTCGAGAACATGTCCCAGTCGTAGAACTGGCCGTAGACGTTGGCTTTCCAGCCCTCGCCGCTCAGCTTGGCGTTGGCGACGACCCGCGTGGTCTCGCCCCGTGCGGTCGGGTCCGGCGAGCAGAATACGTCCTTGCAGACGGGCGAGCCGATGATCCGCTCCGGGACCTGCTCGGTCGGGCGCCAGTCGCCCTGGTAGCCGTGCAGCGTCAGCTCCAGGTGGCCCCGGTCAATGTCGCGGGCGTACTTGGCGAAGGCGGCGTAGTGGCGCAGGTGCTCGCCCTCCTGCCAGGGGCCGTCGTAGATCTTGCCCTCGGCCACGAAAGTCAGCTGGCCGCCGCCCACGTCCTTCAGCGTGCCGCCCGCCGCCAGCCGTCCATAGCCGTACGACCCAGCCTCCGCCGCCACGAACGGCCGGTCGAAGGTATCGACCGTGCTCATGTAGATCGCGCCGGCCAGGGCGAAGTCGCCGCCGTCGGCGCGGTAGGGCCCTTTGCGGAAGTCCTCGCGGTTGATCAGTTCGGGGATCAGGCCGTTCAGGTCCAGATAGCCCTGCCCGTGCCCGTGCGTGCGGAAGTTCATCTGCACGTCGTCGATGTAGGTCGTGAGGTCGGTGCCGTGGTCCAGGTTGAACCCGCGCAGGAAGTACTGGTTGGCCTTACCCGATCCGGAGTGCTGGGCCGCGATCAGGCCGGGCACCGCCTCGACCAGTTCCGCCGGTTTCAGCAGCGGCCGCACCAGCATATCGGCGCCGGCGATGGTTCCTTCGCTGGCCGCGTGCGCCACCCCGATCTTGGCCTCGCCGCGTCCGAACACCACAACCTCGGCGACGTTGTTGGCGTCGGCGGTCGCCACGGCCTCGTCCTCGGCCGCCAGGGCCTGCCCAGCCGACAGCCCCGCGCCGATCGCGGCCAGCGCGGCGATCCCCAAACTACGCATACGAACGGCAGCCCTTCCCCCGGACGAACAGGGCGGCCTCATCGCGCGCGGGGGCCCGCGCGGGGAGTACTGAACGGTTTCAGGGACGGTTACAGGATAACGTAACGAGCCCCTGCCCTGGCCTTTGGCGCCTTGCCTTTCCCGTTCGCGGGAAAGGGGGACCGCCCGCCGAAGCCGGCGCGAGCCGGCTGAAGAGCGGGGGG
>CBHTUE010000192.1:0-9795 GCA_966096115.1 uncultured Phenylobacterium sp. | reverse complement strand
ATGCAGGTGATCGGCCGCGACCGCACCATCATGCGCTGGCTGGCCCACCGCGGCGGCGCCCAGCACCACCGCCGCTGGAAGGCCGAGGGCAAGCGCGAGCCCCTGCCCGCCTGCGCCGTCATCGGCGCCGACCCCGGCACGATCCTGGCCGCCGTGACGCCGGTGCCGGACACCCTGTCGGAGTACCAGTTCGCCGGCCTGCTGCGCGGCGCCAAGCTGGACCTGGTGCCCGCCAAGACCCAGCCGCTGATGGTGCCGGCCCAGGCCGAGGTCGTCATCGAGGGCCAGGTGCTGCTGGACGAGCACGCCGACGAGGGGCCGTACGGCGACCACACCGGCTACTACAACTCCGTCGAGCCGTTCCCGGTGTTCCAGGTCACCGCGATCACCATGCGGAAGGACCCGATCTACCTCACCACCTTCACCGGGCGGCCGCCGGACGAGCCCAGCGTGCTGGGCGAGGCGCTGAACGAGGTGTTCATCCCGCTCCTGCAGCAGCAGTTCCCGGAGATCGTCGACTTCTGGCTGCCGCCCGAAGGCTGCAGCTACCGCATCGCCGTGGTGTCGATGAAGAAGGCCTACGCCGGCCACGCCAAGCGGGTGATGATGGGCGTCTGGAGCTACCTGCGGCAGTTCATGTACACCAAGTGGGTGATCGTCGTGGACGCCGACGTGAACGCCCGCGATTGGAAGGACGTCATGTGGGCCCTCTCCACGCGGATGGACCCGGCGCGCGACATCACCGTCATCGAGAACACGCCGATCGACTACCTGGACTTCGCCTCGCCCGAGAGCGGGCTGGGCTCGAAGATCGGCCTGGACGCCACCGACAAATGGCCGCCGGAGACCCATCGCGAATGGGGCCAGGTTCTCGGCATGGACCGTGCAACGATCGACGCGGTGACCGAGAAGTGGGCTAGGTTGGGCCTGCCCGGCGACGGCCGCCCGGTCGAGTAGGAACCCGTCCTCATGGATCCCAAGGACTCTGTGCACGCCGCCGCCCTCTGGGTCGGGCTGCACCTGATCCTGCTGCTGGTGCTGGCCGTGCTGGTGACCCGCCAGCGGCGCAAGCACCGCGTCGAGATCGGCGACGGCGGCGTGCCCGCGCTGAACCAGGCCATCCGCGCGTTCGGCAACGCGACGGAATACGTGCCCGCCGCGCTGGTCGGCCTGGGAGTCCTGGCGCT
Organism: uncultured Phenylobacterium sp.; assembly: GCA_966096115.1. Classification (GTDB taxonomy): domain Bacteria; phylum Pseudomonadota; class Alphaproteobacteria; order Caulobacterales; family Caulobacteraceae; genus Phenylobacterium. Next base: position 8,608 of record CBHTUE010000192.1, on the reverse strand, counting down.
GGCCGGGGCGCCGCCGATGCTGATCCACCCGATCGGCTTCACCCTGTTTGCCGGCCGCGTGCTGCACGGCTTCGGCCTGTCGCGCAGCGGCGGGACCAGCTGGCCGCGGGCCGTGGGCGTGCTGGCGACATGGGTCGCCTACATCGCGGCGGCCGCGGCGCTGTTGTTCTACGCCATCCCCTAAGCCCCGCCGTCATCACCCTACCCCACGATCGTCATCCCCCGGCTTGTCCGGGGGACCCATGCCGCCGCCGCTAGTGAGATCGTGATGATCCCCGCGTTGACGCTCGCCGGCCTTTCAGATGGATTCGGTGTGAATGGGTCCCCCGGACAAGCCGGGGGATGACGCGCGCGCGTGCAGCGTCTGGCTGCGGCCCTTTTGTTCCAGGGCCGCCCCCAGGGTTGTTCGGGGGCCCGGCGTCCGCCATATCCCTGCGATGGACGAAACCCTGTTGAAAGACGTCGTGGCGGCCGCGCTCAGGGCCGGCGCAGACGCGGCCGAAGCGGTCGGCGCCGAGCGGCGCAGCCTGTCGATCTCCGTGCGGATGGGCGACCTGGAAGAGGTCGAGCGCGAGGAGTCGCGCGACCTGGGCCTGCGGGTCTTCGTGGGCAAGCGGCAGGCCACGGTCTCCGGCTCCGACATCTCCCCCGAAGCCCGCGCCAAGCTGGTGGAGCGCGCCGTGGCCATGGCGCGCCTGGCGCCTGAGGATCCCTATGCCGGCCTGGCCGACCCCGACCGCCTGGCCAAGGGCAAGCTGCCGGACCTGGATCTCTACGACCCCACCGAACCGACGCCCGAGGCCCTGGAAGAGCGCGCCCGCGCCGCCGAGGCGGCCGCCCGTGCGGTGCCGAAGGTGACCAATTCCGACGGCGGCAACGGCTCCTGGTCGTCGTCGCAGTGGACCATGGTGACCAGCGGCGGCTTCGCCGGCGTGCACCGCGCGTCCGGCTTCTCCATCGGCGCCTCGGCCATCGCCGGCGACGCCGACGGCATGGAGACCGGCTACGACGGCCGCTCCACACGCTGGCAGGCCGACCTGCCGGCGCCGGAAACGCTGGGCGCCGAGGCCGGCCGCCGCGCCGCCTCGCGGCTGGGGGCGCGCAAGATCGCCTCGACCACCGCCCCGGTGATCTTCGAGAACCGCCTGGCCGGCTCGCTGATGAGCCCGCTGATCGGCGCCATCTCCGGCCCGTCCATCGCGCGCGGCACCTCGTTCCTGAAGGACAAGCTGGGCCAGCAGCTGTTCGCCAAGGGCATCTATCTGAAGGACGATCCGCACAAGCGCCGCGGCCTGGGCTCGGCGCCCTTCGACGACGAGGGCGTGGTCAACGAGGCCCGCAACCTGATCGACGACGGCGTGCTGACCACCTGGCTGCTGAACTCGTCCTCGGCCCGGCAGCTGGGCCTCGCCACCACCGGCCACGCCTCGCGCGGGCTGGCCGGGCCGCCCGGCGTCTCGACCTCGAACCTGACCTTCCAGCCGGGCGACCGCGACCAGGCGGGCCTGATGAAGGACGCCGGCGCGGGCCTCTTGATCACCTCGATGTTCGGCCCCTCGCTGAACGGCAACACTGGCGACTGGTCGGTGGGCTGCTCGGGCTTCTGGTTCGAGGGTGGCGAGATCGCCTATCCGGTCAACGAGATCACCGTGGCCGGCAACCTGCTCGACATCTTCGGCCGCATCGTCCCCGGCTCCGACCTGGAGATCCGCGGTTCGGCCAACGCCCCTTCGCTGCTGGTCGACGCCCTGGCCATCGCGGGCCGGTGACCGCCGGCATGGAGGGCGACCTCAAGCTGATCGTCGAGGCCGCACAGGAAGCCGGCGCCCTGGCCCGGGACATCCGGCGCAAGGGCCTGCAGGTCGAGTACAAGGCCGACGACCACAGCCCGGTCACCAACGCCGACCTGGCGGCCGACGCGCTCCTGACCACGCGCCTGCGCGCCGCGCGGCCGGACTACGGCTGGCTGTCGGAAGAGACCGCCGACGATCCCGAGCGGATGAACCGCCGGCGGATCTTCGTGGTCGACCCGATCGACGGCACCCGCGCCTTCCTGAAGGACCGGCCCTGGTGGTCGGTGGCGATCGCGGTGGTGGAAGACGGCCTGCCGGTGGCCGGCGTCGTCTTCGCCCCGGAGCTGGGCGAGACCTATGCCGCCGCCGCGGGACGGGGCGCGACCCTGAACGGCGAGCCGATCCGGCCCAGCGCGGCGCGGGTCCTTGAGGACTGCCGCATGGTCGGCGATCCGATCGTCTTCGGCCACTGGTCGTGGCCCACGCCGTGGCCGGCCATGCGCATCGAGCAGCGCAGCTCCACCGCCTACCGCATGGGCCTGGTGGCCGCCGGCGAGTTCGACGCCGCCGTGGCCCCGGTGCGCAAGTCCGACTGGGACGTCGCCGCCGGCGACCTCATCGCGCGCGAGGCCGGCTGTTTCGTAGGCGATCACAACGGCCGCGCGTTCCGCTACAATCGGGCGCGTCCGTCACAGGCCAGCCTGATCTGCGCCACCCCGGCGTTGGCCCCATTGATCCTGGAGCGCGTTTCGCATATCGGCGCGCCCTCCAACTGATTTCATCTGAAACGACCTGCACATGTCCGACAAACAACTGCTCCACCTGGTGATCGGCGGCGAGCTGAAGAGCCTCGAAGGTCCCCCTGAGTTCGCAGACCTGACCAAGGTCGACCTGGTCGGCGCCTATCCGACCTATGTCGACGCCCACAAGGCCTGGCGCGCCAAGGCCCAGCAGACCGTCGACAACGCCCTGATGCGCTACTTCATCATCCACGCGCACAAGCTGCTCGACCCCGACAGCGACGAGCACCACGACCACGAGCACTAGGACCAATCCAGTTCAGCTGCGCCCGCAGAACTTGGCGTCCCTCCTCCTCGATGGAGGAGGGGAAGGGGTGGTGGTGTGGCCGCAGAGGTGACGTAGAGCCCATAGGTCGGCGCCCGCCCACGCCCTTCGCCCGGTCTCACTGCGTACACCACCATCCCTGCCCTTCCTCCATCGAGGAGGAAGGGGCGCTAACCTGGCAAGGTCGGCTGAATGTGGCTTGGTCCTAGCTAGGGGTCCTGATGCGACGCTGACCGGACGAACCGTTCAGCCGCATCCCGGCCGCAGCGGCCCTTGCGCCGGCGCGGGGTTTCCGCTCAGCCTGAGGGCTTGGGAGACCTGTCCATGAAATCGCTTCATCTCGCCGCCCTGGCGGCGGCGGTCCTGTCGTGCGCGCCCCTCGCGTCGGCCGCCGACCTCAACCTCAGCCTGGCCAACGCCATCAACGACCAGGCCTTCAACCACAGCCAGATCCCGACGACGGCGGAGTACCTGACCGACCGGATCGGCGGGCGGATGACCAACTCGCCGGCCATGCGCCAGGCCGAGCGCTGGACGCAGGACCAGTTCAGGGGCTGGGGCCTGGCCAACGTCCACACCGAGGGCTTCCAGTTCGGCCGCGGCTGGTGGATCGAATCCGCGTCGGTGCGCATGACCGCGCCGCGGCCCCTGGTGCTGCGCTCGATCCCGGTGGCCTGGACGCCGGCCACCAGCGGCGTGCTCAGCGCCCCGGTGATCGTCGCCCCGATGGGCAAGGCGCGCGACTTCGCCGAGTGGAAGGGCAAGCTCGCCGGCAAGATCGTGCTGGTCAGCTGGCCGGGTCCCGCGAAGGACCTGACCGACCCGCCGTTCAAGCGCTACACGGGCGAGGACCTGACCAAGGAACAGCCCTACCGCCAGCCGGCCTTCGACCCGACCGCGCTGGACCGCGGCATCGAGAACCGCCGCTTCGCCGCCCAGCTGGACGCTTTCCTCAAGGCCGAGGGCGCGGTGGGCTGGGCGCGCATGAGCTACCGCCCCGGCGGCCTGGTCACCGGCGAGGGCAGCCTCTTCCGCGTCGGCCAGACGCCGGCCCTGCCCGGCGTCGAGATCGCGCAGGAGGACTATCGCCGCCTGGCCCGGCTGGCCAAGACCGGGCCGGTTACCCTGGAGATCAACTCCACTGTACATTTCGAGGACGCCGACACGAAGGCGTACAATGTCTTCGCCGAGATCCCCGGCGCCGACCCGAAGGCCGGCTACGTGATGGCCGGCGCCCACCTCGACAGCTGGGTCGCCGCCGACGGCGCCACCGACAACGGCGCGGGCTCGGTGGTGGTCATGGAGGCCGCACGCATCCTCAAGACCCTGGGCGTGAAGCCCAGGCGCACGGTGCGGTTCGCCCTGTGGTCCGGCGAGGAGCAGGGCCTGCTGGGCTCGGCGGCCTATGTGGAGCAGCACCTCGCCAAACGGCCGGACGACCCGGACCCGAACCACCAGTCCATGGGCCCGATGGTGACGCACAACACCTTCCCGGTGACGCCGCTGCCCGGCTACCGGGAGCTGGCCGGCTACTTCAACCTCGACAACGGCTCGGGGAAGGTCCGCGGCATCTACGTCGAGGGCAACATGGCCGCGGCCCCGATCCTGAAGGACTGGATCGGCCCGTATTCGAACCTTGGCGTGACCACCGTCTCGGCCGCGCCCACCGGCGGCACCGACCACGTGCTGATGGCCCGCATCGGCCTGCCCGCCTACCAGTTCATCCAGGACCCGCTTGACTACGAGTCCACCACCCACCACAGCGCGGTCGACACCTACGACCACCTGCGGATCGACGACCTGAAACAGGCCGCCGCGGTGATGGCCTGGACCCTGATGCAGGCCGCCGACGCCAAGGAGCCGCTCCCCGCCGGCGTCGTGCCCACCAAGCCGGACGCCGCCGACCCGTTCACCTATCCGGATCCGCGGGAGAAGTAGGACAACCCTCGCAACCCCCCACCAACCTCGTCATCCCCGGCTTGTCCGGGGGACCCATTAGGCGCGAACGGTGAATGGTTCGCTCCGCGGCGCCACACGCGGGCCTTTCCGAGAGGGTCGGTGTGAATGGGTCCCCCGGACAAGCCGGGGGATGACGAGCTTTTGGGGACTGATGGAAGGCCCTACTCCCTCCTCAGCACGCGCTCGGTCAGCAGGTTGCCCCACATGTTGGTGCGGAAGTCGGCCTTCATGCCGGCCGGGTCGTACATCGGGCTCTCGACCCACTCGAGGAAGCTCATGCCCGCCGGCTCGCCCTCGGTCAGGTAGCGGGCGAAGGTGTAGTCCAGCACCCCGGTCTTGCCGTGGCGGATGTGCAGGTACCTGAACGACAGCTGCTCCAGCGCCTCGCGGATGGTCTTGCCCTTCCGGAAGTGCATGTAGAACACGCTCATGATGCCCGCCCGGTCCGCGCCGGACTTGCAGTGCATCATCGCCGGATACTCCAGCGTCTCGAACAGCCGCTTGGCGCCCAGCACGCGTTCGCGGGACGGGACTTCGCGCGAGGTGATCGTGAAGTTGACGAAGTTCAGGCCCAGCCGCTCGCAGGCGTCCTTCTCCAGCGCGTGGAAGCTGGCGTCGAAGCCGCCGCGCAGGTTGACGATCGTCCTGATCCCGCGGGCCTTCCACTCGGCGATCTGGTGAGGCCACGGCTGGTTCGCCCGCACCAGCTCCTCGCTGATCCAGTGCGCGTTGGAGAACCCCAGCCGCAGGTAGGCGTGGTCGTTCCACAGGTAGTCCAGGTACGCCTTCGTCCGCCCAGCCGGCGTGGAGAGGTCGAAACGGTCCTGCGCCGGCGCGTCGGTCATCGCGCCTAAGTAGGGCGAGCAGGCCTTAAGCGAAAGTCGCCGAAGGCGGCGTTCAAATGAACCACGAAGACCACAAAGACCACGAAGAGGCCGCGGCAGCTGAAGCGCCTTCGTGGTCTTGGTGGTCTTCGTGTTTGAAGACCGGCGCTGTCGCGCCATCGCAAGAGGGAGGAACTGGCCCGCGCTTGACACCGCAGCCGCAACATCCGACCCCATGCCCATGAGCGAGCGCGCCCCGCCCGAGCTTTCCGGCCGCGCCCTGGCCGCGCGGGTGGCGCGTGCCTACCTGGCGCCGCGCTGGGCGCAGTGGGCGCTGGCGCTGCTGGCGGGGATCGCGGCGGCCTGGTTCACCACCGAGCTGGTGCAGATCCTGGAGCCGGCCACCAACGACCTGATCGCCCACCCGAAGGCGGGCACGCTCTACGTCCTGCCGCTGACCATCATCGCCTATGGCGTGGCCCGCGCCATCGCCCAGGTGACCCAGGCCACCTTCGTCAACCGCATCGGCAACGCCGTGGTGGGCGACATCCAGGTGCAGCTGTTCGGCAAGCTGGTCCGCGCCGACCTGGCCCACCTGCGCAGCCAGCACTCGGGCGCCTATGTCTCGTCGGTGCTCTACGACGCCGGCCTGATCCGCGAGGCGGCGACGTCGGGCGTCATCAACTACACCCAGCACGCCCTGATCGTGATCGGCGCAATCAGCGTGATGGTCTCCAACGACCGGTTGCTGTCCATCGTGCTGATCCTGGCCGCGCCGGCCGCCACCTGGATCATGCGCCGCTTCGCCAAGCGCACGACCAAGGCCGCCAAGGGCGCCATGGCCGAGACCTCGGCGCTCTCCACCGCGATCATGGAGAGCCTGGACGGCGTGCGCGTCGTGAAGCTGGAGAACCGCGAGGCCTATGAGGAGGCCCGCGTCGGCGCGGTGGTGCGGCGACGCCAAGCGCACCTGACCAAGGGCGCCAACGCGCGGGCCCGCGCGGCGCCGGCCACCGAGCTCCTGATGACCCTGATCATGGCCATCGTCATCGGCTATGCGGGCTGGCGCGCGCGGCAGGGCGGGATGACCGTGGGCGCGTTCGTGGCGTTCATCGCCGCCCTGGGCGTGGCCAGCCAGTCGCTGCGGCAACTGGCCAACCTGCAGACGGTGTTCGCCGAGGGGATGAGCGCGGCGCGCCGGCTGTTCGCGGCGCTGGACGTGGAGCCGGAGGTGCGCGAGCGCGCCGGCGCCCGGCCCCTGCCGGCCGGCGAGGCCACGATCCGCTTCGAGGGCGTGGGCTTCGCCTATGGCAGCGACGGGCCGCCGACCCTTAGCGACGTCGGCTTCGAGGCCCGCCGCGGCGAGACGGTGGCCCTGGTCGGTCCGTCGGGCGGCGGCAAGACCACCATCCTGAACCTGATCCCACGCTTCTACGACGTGACCGACGGGCGGGTGACGATCGACGGCCATGATGTTCGAGACGTCACCCTGGCGTCGCTGCGGGACCACATCGCCCTGGTCACCCAGGAGCCGTTCCTGTTCGACGACAGCATCCGCGCCAACATCGCCTACGCCCGGCCGCAGGCCAGCGACGCACAGGTCGAGGCGGCGGCCCGCGCGGCGGCGGCGCACGACTTCATCGCCGCCCTGCCCGACGGCTACGCCACCGGCGTCGGCGAGGCCGGCGCGCGCCTGTCGGGCGGCCAGCGGCAGCGGATCGCCATCGCCCGCGCCTTCCTGAAGGACGCCCCGATCCTGTTGCTGGACGAGGCCACCAGCGCGCTGGACACCGAAAGCGAGGCGCAGGTGCAGGCGGCGCTGAAGCGGCTGATGGCCGGCCGCACGACCATCCTGATCGCGCACCGCCTGTCGACCGTGCGCGGCGCGGACCGGATCTACGTCGTCGACGCCGGCCGCATCGTCGAGACCGGCGACCACGACGGCCTGGTGAAGAAGCGCGGCCTCTACGCCCGGCTGGCGCAACACCAGGACCTGGAGGCGGAGCCCGCCGCTTGAAGAAGCTGCTGCGCAGCGACGCGGTGCAAGGGTTCCTGGGCTGGCTGCTCGGGACCTACCTGCGCGTGGTGCTGCGCACCGTCCGCTGGACCCACGAGAACGTCGCCTGCGTCGAGCCCGTGCTGGCGGACGATACGAAGGGCGCCATCGCGCTGTTCTGGCACGGCCGCATCCCGCTCTGCCTGGCCACCGCGCCACAGTGGTGGAGGAAGCGCACCAAGGCGCTGATCTCGCCGTCGGCGGACGGCGAGTTCATCGCCCGTGCGCTGGCCATGTCCGGCTTCCCGGCGATCCGCATCTCGTCGGCCAAGCCGGGCGACACCGCCAAGATGCGCCAGGCCGTCGCCGGCATCCGCGAGGCCACCCAGTGGGTGGCGGGCGGCGGCGCGCTGGTCGTGACACCAGACGGCCCGCGCGGGCCCAACGAGATCATCGCCGAGGGCGCGCTGCAGATCGCCAAGCGCTCCGGCCAGCCGGTCTATCTGATGGGCATCGCCGCGGCGCCGTCGACCCGGATGAGGTCGACCTGGGACCAGGTGATGTGGGCGGCCCCCTTCGGCCGCGGCGCCGTGGTCTGGGAAGGCCCGCTGCATGTGCCGCCCGACGCCGACGCCGCGGCCATCGCGGCCCTGATCACCGACTGGTCCGCCCGTCTCTCGGCGGCGACGCGGAGAGCGGAGGCGCTGGTGTCTCCTCCTCTCCCCCGCGAAGCGAGAGGGAGAGGGTAGGGAGAGGGCCGGCTGAGCCCTTCCGAGAGCACCGGATGACTGGGCGAGGACCCGCCGGCCGAAGGACCTTGATCGGCCCTCCGGCGCGCCACGTTCTCACGAGCCGGCCCTCTCCCTGCCCTCTCCCTCTCTTCGCGCCTGCGGCGCTCGGGGGAGAGGAGGATCGGCGTTACTTGGTATCGCATTGATCCCCCCGGCGGTCGGTGAGACATAGGCCCCAAT
>CBHTUE010000191.1:0-9810 GCA_966096115.1 uncultured Phenylobacterium sp. | reverse complement strand
AGGATCGCGCCCTCGACGCCGTTGTCGTCGAGGATGTCGTTCACGCTGATCAGCCGGCCGGAGAAGGCGAAGGCCTCCATGCGGTCGACCACCTCGTTCAGCGAATAGAGGAAGGTCAGTAGGAACTGGGCGGCGGCGGCCACCGACTTGGAGACGTCACAGATGGCCACGATCGACGGTTTGTCGACCTTCTTGACCTTCCACTCGATCTCGAACGGCACGCCCTCGTGGGCCATGGATTTGCGCAGCGTCTTGCGGACGTCCAGGTGGCCGCGCTGGGCGGCGCGGCGGCGGCGCGAGTACTTGGCGGCCAGGCGCTTGGCCATCTTCTTCACCAGCGCCGCCATCAGCTGGTAGTCGACCGGGTCGACGCCGCCGTCGGCGTTGAGCTGCTTGCGGATCAGGCGTTCCTCGCGCAACTCCGTGGCGGAGCCGGCAGCGTAGAGGTCGTGCTGGCGGGCGACGTATTTCTGGGCCTGCTCGAACAGGTTGCGGCGCGCGGCGTCCAGGCGGTTGGCCAGCCCCTCGCCCTCCCCGTCCGGCATGCGGCGCGCATTGGCGATGATCTTCTCGATCTCCTCCAGGCCCATCTCTTCGAGGAGCCGCCGCGTCAGGCGCGAGCGCTGGGTGGAGAGGCGGATCTCGGCGACCCCGGCGCGGGCGGCCGCCTCCTCCATCGACTGTTGCACGGCGGTGGCGTCGCCGCTCAGCACGGCCTGGGCCAGCGGCGAGGACGCCGTCTGGTCCATGTCCTGTCGGCTGGGCTCTCCCTGCGGCGAACCCTCCGGCGGCGGGTTCAGGCTGACGGCGTCGCGGGCGAAGAAGGTCTCGAACACCGCATCGAACGTGTCGACCTCCTCGGCCGACTTCGCCAGCGTCGAGCAGAGGGCGTCCTTGAACAGCATGCGGTCCGCGTAACCGGTGACCATCACCGCGCGCGACGCGTCGATCGCCTCGGCCGGCGAGACCCGGACGTCGGCGGCGCGCAGCGCGCGGAAGAACTGTTCCAGCGTGTGCTGCATCGGATCAGCGCCGGTGCAGCAGTTCCACCACCTGCGGCTCGACGGCGGTGATGTCCTGCTCGAACTTCAGGATCACGTTCAGCGTGTCGCGCACCACGTCGGGCGCGAGGCTGTCGGCATGCAGCAGGACCAGCGCGCGGGCCCAGTCGACGGTCTCGGAGATCGACGGCGGCTTGCGCAGGTCCATGGTGCGCAGCGACTGCACGAAGGCCACAAGGTCGCGGGTCAGCTTGGCCTCGACGCCCGGCACGCGGCTGGCGACGATGCGCTCCTCCAGCGCCGCTTCGGGCAGCGGGATGTGCAGGTGCAGGCAGCGGCGCTTCAGCGCGTCGCCCAGGTCGCGGACGTTGTTGGAGGTCAGGAACACCAGGGGCGGCGTCTTGGCGCTGATCACACCCAGTTCGGGCACCGAGACCTGGTAGGCGCTCAGCACCTCCAGCAGGAAGGCCTCGAACGCCTCGTCAGACTTGTCGACCTCGTCGATCAGCAGCACGCAGCCGCCGTCGTGGCGGAGCGCCTGCATCAGCGGGCGGGGCTCCAGGAACGGCTCGGAGAAGAACAGGTCGCCCATGCCGTGCAGGCGCACCATGGCGGCGTCCATGTCGGCCGCGTCGGCCAGCGCCGCGCCCATCCGGTCCTTCAGGATTTGGGTGTAGAGCAGCTGCTTGCCGTACTTCCACTCGTACAGCGCCTTGGACTCGTCCAGGCCCTCGTAGCACTGCATCCGGATCAGCGGCAGGCCCAGCAGGTTGGCCGTGGAGAGCGCCAGTTCAGTCTTGCCGACGCCGGCCGAGCCTTCGACCAGGATCGGCTTCTGCAGGTTCACGGCCATGTAGAGCGCGGTGGCGATGCGGCGCGAGGCGATATAGCCGACCGAGCCCAGGCCCTCGATCAGGGCGTCGACCGACGACAATACGTCGGCCGCGGGCGGGGCGTTCGCCGCCGGAGGGGTAATGGTCAAAGTCTTGGATCTTTCGAAATGGGAGACGTTCTGAAAGCCCGATTGTGCCAAGCGCACCCCGCGGAAGCAAACAGCCGTTTGGAATCAACCCGCGCGAAAGGCCGCGGGATCGCGTTTCCACAGGGCGTAGCGGTCGGGGAGGCAGCGGGCGCAAGGGCGGTAGCCGGCCGCGATCGCCGCCGGTTCATCGGCGAAGAACACGCGGTGGCGCGCATAGCGGCCGGCCGCGACCCAGCGGTTCGCACTGGCGCAGTCCAGCCGCCCGTAACCCTTCAGCCGCCGATGGCCGCCGAGGGCCCCGGGGGTTTCGCTCTCATAGGTCTGGCCGTCGGGCCCGATGAGCCGGAACATGCGCCAGCATTGCGCCGCCCCGGCCGGTCTGCTCGCGGAAATCAGACGTCGAACGTCACGCCCTGGGCCAGGGGCAGGGTCGAGCCGTAGTTCATCGTGTTGGTGGTCCGGCGCATGTAGGCCTTCCAGCTGTCGGAGCCGGCCTCGCGGCCGCCGCCGGTCTCCTTCTCGCCGCCGAACGCCCCGCCGATCTCGGCGCCCGAGGGGCCGATGTTGACGTTGGCGATGCCGCAGTCGGAGCCGCGGGCGGAGATGAACAGCTCCGCCTCGCGCATGTCGTTGGTGAAGATCGACGACGACAGGCCCTGGGGCACGTCGTTCTGCAGGGCGATGGCCTCGGCGAGGTCGCGGTACTTCATGACGTAGAGGATCGGCGCGAAGGTCTCGCGCTTCACCACGTCGCTCTGCGCCGGCATCTCGACCAGGGCTGGGCGGTGGTAGCAGCCCTCGGCCAGGTCCACGGCCTCCCCGCCATGGACCTGGCCCCCGGCCGAGCGGGCGTCATCCAGCGCCCGCGACATGCCGTCGGCGCCCGCCTGATCGATCAGGGGGCCGACGAGGGTTCCCTGCTCGCGCGGATCGCCGACCTTCACCGAGGCATAGGCCGCCTTCAGGCGCGGGATCAGCGCGTCGTACTGGCTCTCATGGACGAACAGGCGGCGAAGCGTGGTGCAGCGCTGGCCGGCGGTGCCCATGGCGGCGAAAGCGACGCCGCGCAGGGTCAGGTCCAGATCGGCGGTGGGGGTGACGATGGCCGCGTTGTTGCCGCCCAGCTCCAGCAGCGCGCGGGCGAAGCGCTGCGCCAGGCGCGGGCCGACCGCGCGGCCCATGGCGGTTGAGCCGGTGGCGCTGACCAGCGGAACCTTCGGGTGGTCGACCAGGGCCTCGCCGACCTCACGGCCGCCGATGACCACGGACGAGAGACCGGCCGGGACGTCGCCGAACTTCGCGCAGGCGCGCTCGAACAGCGCCTGGACCGCCAGCGCCGTCAGCGGGGTCTTCTCCGACGGCTTCCAGACGCAGGCGTCGCCGCAGACGAAGGCCAGGGCCGCGTTCCACGACCAGACGGCCACGGGGAAGTTGAAGGCCGAGATGATCCCGACCACGCCCAGCGGGTGCCAGGTCTCCATCATCCGGTGGTCAGGACGCTCGGTGGCCAGGGTCAGGCCGAACAGCTGGCGCGACAGGCCGACGGCGTAGTCGCAGATGTCGATCATCTCCTGGACCTCGCCCAGGGACTCCGAGGTGACCTTGCCGGCCTCCAGAGTCACCAGGGCGCCCAGATCGGCCTTGGCCGCCCGCAGCTCCTCGCCGAACAGGCGGACCAGCTCGCCGCGGCGCGGCGCCGGCACATTGCGCCAGGCCAGGAACGCTATGTGGGCCGCCTCGACCGCGGCGGCGACGTCGGCCGGGGTGGCGTCATGGACGTGGGCCACGACCTCACCGGTCACGGGCGAGCGGACGGCGCGGTTCCCGTCGTTCCAGAGGCCCGGGGCCACGTCCAGGCGGCCCAGCACGGCGGCGGCTTCCGCGGCAGCGGAGGTGATCTTCGATTGCATGGTCATGGGTCTTACTCGGCGGCGGCGCGCAGGGCCACGACGTCAGGCGCGTAGTAGCGGCCGAAGCGGTTCTGCAGGAAGGCGTGCAGCGGGATGTCCTCCTGGCGGATGAAGCCCTTGGTCGGCAGGTCGCCGGAGGCCAGCATGTCCAGCACCGCGCAGATGGCGCCGGCGGTGGTGATCTGGATGGCGCTCTTCACCTCGCCGCCGATCTCCTGGGCGAAGACCTTGTTGACGTAGGTCTCCTGCATCAGGTGGCCCTTCTTCATCCCCGAGACGGTGACGAAGACGATGACCACGTCCTGCATTGTGGCCGGCACGGAGTTCTCGAGGATGTCCTTCAGGACGTCGCGGCGGTTGCGCAGGTTCAGGTCGTTCAGCAGCGCCTTCATGATCGCCGCGTGGCCGGGGTAGCGGATGGTCTTGTAGTTCAGGTTCCGCACCTGGCCTTCCAGCGTCATGCACAGGGTGCCCAGGCCGCCGGAGGTGTTGAACGCCTCGTAGGTGACGCCGTCGAGGGCGAACTCCTCGCACTCCTCCATCGCCGCCGTCTCGCGGCAGGCGCCGTTGACGATGGCCTCGCAGGGCTCGCAGTACTCGTTGATCACCCCGTCGGTGGACCAGGTGAGGTTGTAGTTCAGGGCGTTGGACGGATAGCGCGGCAGGGCGCCCACGCGCAGGCGCACGTCGTGCAGCTGGTCGAAGTGCTTGATCAGATCCCAGGCAGCGATGGTGATGAAGCCTGGGGCCAGGCCGCACTGCGGGATGAAGGCGGTGGTCGCGTCGGCGGCCAGGTCGCGCACGATGCGGCTGGCGGCGACGTCCTCGGTCAGGTCCAGGTAGTGGGCGCCGGCGGCCTTGGCGGCGCGGGCGACCACGGTGGTCAGGTGGTAGGGCGCGCAGTTGACGACGGCGAAGGCGCCGGCGATGCGGGCGGCCAGCGCGGCGGGATCGTCGATGGCCATAGCGGCGGTGGTCACGTGCGGGCGGCCGGCGAACTCGGCCAGCGCTTCGGCCGCCTGATCGATCAGGATGGCCTCGTAGCTTCCCGACCCGACCAGCAGGTCGACGACGGTCGAGCCGATCTTGCCGGCTCCGATAACAGCAACCTTGCGCATGGTTTGGGCTCCTCACCGCTTCGGCGCAGAATCCGGTGGACTGCAGCCGCTTTCAATTGGAGTTCCGGCGATATGAGGCGCAAGATTGGGCGGATCGCCGATAGGATTGTGCGAAATGCCGATGGATGACCTGGACGAGCACCTGCTGGCCAAACTCCGAGACAATGCCCGCGCGCCGGTGGCGGAACTGGCCCGCGCGCTGGGCCTGTCGCGCACCACGGTGCAGAGCCGCCTGGCCAAGCTGGAGCGGTCGGGCGTGATCGCCGGCTATGCGGTGAAGCTGGCCGGCGCCTATGAGGCCGCCCGCGTCCACGCCTTCATCATGCTGACGGTCGAACCCAAGCAGGCGGCGGCGGTGACGGCGGCGCTGAAGCGCCTGCCGGGCGTGCGACGGCTGCAGTCGGTGAGCGGCCCCTTCGACATGATCGCCACCGTCGAAGCGGCCGGCGTGGCCGAGATGGACGCCACCATCGACGAGATCGGCGCGGTGAAAGGGGTCGAGCGGACGAACTCCTCCATCGTGCTGAGCACGAAGTTCGATCGTTAGGCCCGCACTCAGGGGTCCCTCAGCCGGTTATGTACGTCGGTGGCGGCGATCGCGCCTTCGCCCTCGGCGGTGCAGATCTGGTTCAGCCCGCGCACCATATCGCCGGCCGCATAGAGGCCCGCGACGGAGGTTTCCTGGTGCGCGTTCACGACCAGGCGTCCGCCGCCGTCCAGCTTCGCGCCCAGCTCGACGGCCAGGGCGGTGCGGGGTGTGAAGCCGAGGGCGGAATAGACCACGTCGAACCGACGGGGCTCCTGCGCGCCCAGGTCGAAGGCGGTGATCCGCCGCCGTTCGATGATGACCCGCCCGATGGCGCTCTCGATGATCTCCACACGCGCCTTGGCCAGGGCCTTGCGCGTGGCGGCTGGAAGGCGTTCGCGGCCGATGTGGATGAAGGCCACGTCGTCCGAATAGGTGCGCAGGAAGATCGCCTCGCGCGCGCAGTGGTCGTCGTAGCCGATGACGCCCACGGTCTGGCCGATCACCTCGTAGCCGTCGCAGACCGGGCAGATCCGCACCAGACCGCGCGCCACGGCGTCCTCCAGGCCCGGAAGGGGCAGCGGATTGTCCGTGACACCTGTCGCCAGGATGAGCGTGCGCGCTGTCAGGACCTCTTCGGCCATCGAGATCCGGAAGCCGGTCCGGGTCCGTGAGACGCTCTCGACCGTCCCGCGGCTGAAGGTCGCGCCATAGCGCTCGGCCTGCCGGCGCATGCGCGCCAGTAGTGTCGGCCCGCGCACGCCGTCGGGAAAGCCCGGGTGGTTGTGGCTGCGCGGAATCCAGGCGGCGCGGCTGTCTCCGGACTCGATCACCCGAAAGCGACGCCGGAAGCGGGCGAGGTAGATGGCGGCCGTTAGGCCGGCGGGACCGGCGCCGATGACGACGCAGTCGAGGGGTGTGGATGTGGACATCCCCCGATAACGCGGGAAATCGGCATCACGGTTACGCGGTCTAAAGGAAAAACGTCCAAAGGTGCCCGATACTTGGGGGGAACCGGTCCGCGCTATGAGATCACTTTCGCGCAGATTTCTGATCAGCGTCGGCGTGATGTCGCTGGTGGTGACCATCTTTGCGACCTGGGGGACGTTCCTCGTCTTCCAGCGCGAGCTCTCGAACCGCCAGATCGCCTATCTGCAGGACTACGTCCGCGAGCGGGCCTCCAACGTCGACCGCCGCTTCTCGAATCTGACCGCCCTGCATAAGGCCGCCGGCGAGGAACTGGAGCGGCGGATGAACCGGCTGAGCGACGCCGACGTGCGCCGGCTTGCCGACCAATACTTCCCGCGCCAGCCCGACGGCACGCGCCGCAGCCGCGACAAGTACTACGACGGCACCGTGGACGGCAGCGAGTACATCTACGGCATGGGCGCCTTCATCGGCGACGCCGACCACCTGCCGATGGACCAACTGCGGGCGCTGGTGGCCAGCTTCGAACTGGTCGGCGATTTCGGCCAGGCGGCGCGCAAGGACTACGACAACTTCTACTTCTTCATCCCGCCGAAGACGCGGCTGGTGATGTACGGCCCGACGCGGCCCGACCACCTGATGTTCTACCGCCACGAGGCGCCCGCCGACCTGGATATCTCCAAGGAGGAGATGAGCTCGATCACCAGTCGCGAGCTGGATCCGGAGGGCCTGACCCGCTGCACCAACCTGCAGCGGCTGATCCAGGACAGCGTCGGTGAGCGCCTGGCCACCGGGTGCCTGACGCCCGCCTATGCCAACGGCCGCCACGTGGGCTCGTTCGGCTCGTCCATCGAGTTGACCGGCTTCCTGGCCAACGCGGTGAAGACCTCGCTGCCTGGCGCCTCGACGCTCCTCATCACCGGGCGCGGCGAGCTGATCGCCTATCCGGGCTTCACCGTGCCGGGGAAGGCCGCGGAGAAGACGGTCGCCGACTACGAGCGGCGGCTGGGCCTGAAGAACATCGTGGCGGCGATCCGGCGGGACGGCCGACAGACCGGCGTCATCACCAGCCCCGACGGCCAGCAGATCGTCGCCTTCGGCCAGCTGTCGGGCCCGAACTGGTACCTGACGCTGACCTATCCCAAGGCGGCAGTGGCGGCCTCGGCGGCCAAGTCGGCGTCCTGGGTGCTGGTGCTGGGCGCGATCGCCACGGGGCTGCAGACCCTGCTGGTGGTGTTCCTGGCCAAGCGCACCATCGTGGCGCCGCTGCAGAAGCTGGCCGCGTCGGCGCTCAGCGCCCGGCCGGAGAACCACGAGGACGAGGAAAGCCGCAACGACGAGATCGGCGTGCTGGCCCGCTCGCTGCGCACCGGCCGCGAGAAGACCGAAGCCGTGCTGGCCTCGCTGGAGGACCGCGTGGCCGAGCGCACCGCCCAGCTGGAACGCGCCAATACCGAGAAGTCCCGCTTCCTGGCCAACATGAGCCACGAGCTGCGCACGCCGCTGAACGGGGTGATCGCCATTTCCGAGACCCTGTCGCGCGAACAGGCGACGCCCAAGGGCAAGGAGTTGGCCGAGCTGATCGTGTCGTCGGGCCGCCTGCTGGAACGGGTGCTGACCGACATCCTCGACTTCTCGAAGATCGAGGCGGGCGAGATCAAGCTGACGCGCGACGAGTTCTCGATGCAGACCCTGGTCAGCCGGATCGCCGAGCTGCACCGCGCCTCGGCCGAGACCAAGGGGCTGAGCTTCCGCTGGGCCGTGGCGCCTGAGGCCGCCGGCCGCTTCGCCGGCGACACCGTGCGCCTGACCCAGGTGCTGTCGAACCTGCTCTCCAACGCCGTGAAGTTCACGGAGACCGGCAGCGTCGAGCTGCTGGTCGACGCCGGACCGGGCGGCGTCTGCTTCACCGTCTCCGACACGGGCATCGGCTTCGACGAGGAGGTGCGCCAGCGGCTCTTCCGCCGGTTCGAACAGGCCGACGCCTCGACCACGCGCCGGTTCGGCGGCACCGGCCTGGGGCTGGCGATCAGCCGCTCGCTGGTGGAGCTGATGGGCGGCGCCGTCGAGGTCGCCTCGACGCCGGGCCAGGGCTCGACCTTCACCGTCGTCGTGCCGCTGGAGGTCCTGGAGGGCGAGGCGGCGGCCGAGGCGGAGGACGCCTACGAGGCGTTCGACATCGCCGGCGCCCGGGTGCTGCTGGCCGAGGACCACCCGACCAACCAGAAGGTGGTGCAACTGGTGCTGGGCTCGGTGGGCGTCGACCCGGTGATCGTGGACAACGGGGCGCTGGCGTTGGAGGCGCTGCGGGCCGAACGCTTCGACGTGGTGCTGATGGACATGCAGATGCCCGAGCTGGACGGCCTCTCGGCCACCACCCAGCTCCGCGCCTGGGAGCGCGAGCAGGGGCTGCCGCGCACCCCGGTGATCATGCTGACCGCCAACGCCCTGGACGAGCACGTCAAGGCCAGCCACGACGCCGGCGCCGACGCCCACCTCTCCAAGCCTATCCGCGCCGACGCCCTGATCGAGGCGATCATCCAGGCGATGGCAGGATCGGCGGCGCGCGGCGAAGAGGCGGCTGCCTAGGCCTGACGGCGCGATTTTCCGGGGTTTGCGAGCGCAACCGTGCCAGCCCGGCCGGGTCAGGGCAAGCCAACTTAAGTTGCGTTGCGAGCGGCCCGTGTCCCGCCGATCTAGCGCCTCTCAACGGGAGGTGCGCGCCATGGCTTTGGGGGCGGACGAGGGCGTCGATCGCGGCGGCGATCCGGAACGGGCGGCTCGGAACATCACGCGGACGACGCCCGAGAACCAGGCCGCGACGTTCCGCAACCAGGACCAGGTCTGGTCCCACCGGACGATCCGGCGCGGCGAGGCGGTGCGGCCGCTGCCGCCGCACGCCCGCACGCTCGAGGGCCAGGACTTCCGGGTGGGCGACGCCGACGTCCGCCTCGAGGACTTCATGGCGCGACGCCGGACGGCCGGGCTTCTGGTGCTGAAGAACGGCGAGATCGCCCTGGAGCGATACGGCCTGGGCAGCGGGCCGCAGACCCGCTGGACCAGCTTCTCGACGGCGAAGTCGATGACCGCGACGGCGGTCGGCGCGGCGCTCCACGACGGCGCGATCGGCAGCCTGGACGATCCCTGCGAAGGCTATCTGCCCCAGATGCGGGGCTCGGCCTACGAGGGCGTCACGGTCCGCAACCTCCTGCGGATGGCCTCGGGGGTGGCCTGGGACGAGGGGGCCAATTCCGACGGCGGCGACGTGTGGCGTCTGGGCCAGGCCATGGTGAGCCGGCGGCCCGGCGCGGTGCTGGACCTGCTGCGCAGCCTGCCGCGCGCCGCG
>CBHTUE010000190.1:0-9813 GCA_966096115.1 uncultured Phenylobacterium sp. | reverse complement strand
GCGACCTGCCCCCTTGCTCGTCATCCCCCGGCTCGTCCGGGGGACCCATTCACACCGACTCCCTCGGAAAGACCTGCGAGCGGCGACACCGTGGCCAGCTTGCATCGTCCGCGCACAATGGGTCCCCCGGACAAGCCGGGGGATGACGAGCTTTTGTGGCCGCGGCTACTTCAGGATCTTCACCTCGACCTCAGGCACGTCAGCCAGGTCGCAAACCCATGGGACCCGCCGCTCCACGTAGATCTGCCGCGCCGGCACGCCGAGGTCATACCGCTGGTCCAGCGCCCCGATCCGCAGCGAATAGGTCGGCGGGTCCTCCACCGCGCTGGCGTAGACCGGTCCGCCGCAGTCGCCGCAGAAAGCGTGGCAGCGCTGGTTCCCGCTGTCGGCGATCTTGATGTAGCGCTTGGGCGTCCCGCGCAGGAACCGGAACGTCGCCGCCGGCGCCTGGACGTTGGCCCGGAACACCGACCCGGTCAGCTTCTGGCAGTCCGCGCAGTGGCAGAGGCCGATCGTCCCCGCCTCCACCTCCGCCTCATAGGCGATCGCCCCGCAATGGCAGCTTCCGGTGACGTGCATCTGAACTCCTCTCCCCCCCTTCATGGGGAGGGTCGACGCGCCGCTGGTGCGGCGGGGTGGGGAGACTATCGGCAGGCGCCGGCCCCATCTGGCGCTCCCCACCCGTCTCTCTTCGCTCGCCACCCTCCCCACAAAAGGGAGGGATTCAATCTGGATTCAACGGATCAACGTGCGCGCGACGATCGCCGCCGCCCGGTCCCACGCCGCCGCGCCGGGCGCGATCTCCTCAACGTGGCCTTCGGCGGGCACGACGATCAGCGCGACGCGGTCGCCCGCCGTCCGCGCCCGGGCCGCGTAGGCCGCCGCGAGTTGCGGCGTCGAGGTGTCGTCCAGGGCGCCGTTCAGCACCACCTGGCGCACGCCCAGCGGCAGCAGCGCGGCGCCCGAGGTGTCGGCCAGCGGATCGGGCCGCCCAGCACTGGCCGCGCCGGCGATCGCGGTGACGGCCTTCTCGCCGCAGCCGGCGCCTGCCGTCGCCAGGTCCGGCAGGCCGCCCAGGCTGATCACCGCCGCCGGGTGCAGCGCCGGGGGCTGCTTCAGCGGACCCGCGCCAATCTTCCCGGACCCTGCCAGCCAGACCGCCAGGTGCCCGCCGGCCGAATGGCCCACGATCGCCGGGCGGCCCCGGCCCCGGCCCCGCCGCCCGGCTGCGGGGGCCCGGGTCGCGGCCGGGCCCGCCACGTCCTGATAGGTGCCTGGATAGCCGCCGCCCGGGCGATCGATGCCGCGATACTCCACGTTCCACACCGCGATCCCGCGCCGGCGGAGGTCGTCGGCCGCGTAGTTCATGATCGTCAGGTTCGCGAGGTTCGAGCGCCAGCAGCCACCGTGGATCATGAACACCACGGGGAACGGTCCGCGGCCGGCCGGGCGCCACAGCTGGACCCTCTGTTCCGGCGCGGGACCATAGGCGATCGTCGCATCGGCCTGCGGCAGGGGACGGCGCTGCAGGTCGTCCCAGCCCATCAGGGGCGCCGGGGCCGCCGCGGCCAGCAGCAGCGCCACCGCGCAGAACGCCGCCGCCCGCCGCATCACCCGATCAATGTGCGGATATCGGCCCAGCGGTAGGCAACCTCGTGGTAGCTGCCGCCGCCCGGCCCGGGCTCCAGCCGCGCCGGCTCGGCTTCGCCGCCCAGATGCTCGTAGAACCCCCGCGCGGCCACGTTGTCGCGCAGCACGCTGATCACCAGGGACTTCGCCCCGCGCGACGCCAGCGACCGCGCCGCGCCGACCAGCAGCCGGGCGCCCAGGCCGCGCCCCTGGGCGCTGCGCACCAGGTAGAGCGTCGCCACCTCCGCCTCGTCCTCCACGCGCCGCCGCGACGGTCCGCCCTGCACGTAGCCCACCAGGCCCCAGCGTTCGGCGGCGGCCAGGGTGACGTCGTCCGGACCGGGCTTCAGCAGCGCGTGGGCGAAGCGCCGCGCGTGCGCCGCCTCCGACATGCGGGCGAGATAGGCGTCCGGCAGCAGGCCCTTGTACGTCTCGCGCCACGACTGGACGTGCACCCGCGCCAGGTCCTCGGCGTCGGTGGGCCCCGCCGGGAAGATGACGAACTGGGTATCGACGCGCTCGCGGGCCATCCATCCACAGCTTGGCGTTCGCATCACGCCGTTCAAGGGGTGCGGGCGTCGCACCCTTCCTCTAGCGTCGCCCCACTCATGAACGCCCAGATTTCCCACACCCCTGACGCCGCCGGCGCCACGCCGGTGATGGCGCAGTATTTCGAGGCCAAGGCCAGCCAGCCGGACGCGCTGGTGTTCTTCCGCATGGGCGACTTCTTCGAGCTGTTCTTCGAGGACGCCCAGAAGGCCTCGGCCGTCCTGGGCATCACGCTGACGGCCCGCGGCTCGCACGGCGGCGCGCCGATCCCCATGGCCGGCGTCCCGGCCCACGCCATGGAGGCCTACCTCGCCAAGCTGATCCGCGCCGGCTTCAAGGTCGCCGTCTGCGACCAGCTGGAGGACGCCTCCGAGGCTAAGCGCCGGGGCGGCCACAAGGCCGTGGTGCGCCGCGAGGTGACCCGCGTCGTCACGCCGGGCACGCTGACCGAGGATGGCCTGCTGGACGCCCGCGGCGCCAACCGCCTGGCCGCCGTGTCGGTGCGCGCCGGCGCTGCGGCGGTGGCCAGCGTCGAGCTCTCCACCGGCGAGGTGGAGTGCCTGGCGATCACCGTCTCGGGCCTGGCGTCCACCCTGGCTGCGCTGGGGCCGTCGGAGGTGCTGGTCCCCGACCGCCTGTTCGCCGACGAGGCGGTCTCGGCAGCGCTCAAGTCCGCCGGCGGCTTCATCCAGCCGATGCCGGGGGCGCTGGCCGAGCCCGGCGCCTCTGAGGCACGCCTCAAGCGGCTCTATGGCGTCGAGACGCTGGACGGCTTCGGCCAGCTCTCGGGCGCCGAGATCTCCGCCCTCGGCCTGATCGCCGCGCACCTGGAGACCACCCAGGCCGGCCGCCTGCCCGCCCTCTCCGCCCCGCGCCGCGCCGGCGAGGCCGACGTGATGGTCATCGACCCGGCGACGCGGACCAGCCTGGAGATCGAGCGCGCCACCTCCGGCGCCCGCGACGGCTCGCTCCTGGCCGCCATCGACCGCACGGTGACCGCGCCCGGCGCGCGGATGCTGGCCGCCCGCCTCGCCCGGCCGCTGCTGGACCCCGTCGCCATCGACGCGCGCCTGGACGCGGTCGCCTGGTTCTGTGGCCACCGCCCGCAGAGCCAGAAGCTGCGCGAGGCGCTGAAGGGCCTGCCCGACATGGCCCGCGCGCTCAGTCGCCTGGCGCTGGGCCGCGGCGGCCCGCGCGACCTCGGCGCCCTGGCCCAGGGGCTGGCCACGGGCGAAGCCGTCATCCGCCTGTTCGCCGACACGAAGGACCCGCTGGTCAGCCAGCCGGCGGAGGTGAGCCAGGCCCTCTTCGCCCTCGACCTCGCCAACGCCCCCGACCTCGCCCAATTCCGCGACCTGCTGGCGGCCGGCCTCAGCGACGACCTGCCGGCGCTGGCCCGCGACGGCGGCTTCGTGGCGGCCGGCGTGCGCCCCGAACTCGACCAGGCCCGCGCGCTACGCGACGACAGCCGCCGGGTCATCGCCGGCCTGGAGGCGCAGCTCGCCGCCGACAGCGGGGTGACGCTGAAGATCCGCCACAACGCCGTCCTGGGCTATTTCGTCGAGACCACCGCCAAGGCCGGCGAGCCGCTGCTGAAGCCCCCGCTCAGCGCGACCTTCATCCACCGCCAGACCATGGCCAACCAGGTCCGCTTCACCACCGTCGAACTGGCCGAACTGGACGCGAAGATCGCCCAGGCGGCCGAGCGCGCGCTGGCCATCGAGCTCGACACCTTCGAGGCCTGGCGCGAGGCCGCCACCGCCGTCGCCCGCGAGATCCAGGCCGCCGCCCAGGCCGCCGCCACCCTCGACGTCGCCGCCGCCCTGGCCGAATGGTCCGACGACGTGGGCGCGACCCGCCCCACCGTCGACCGCTCCACCGCCTTCGAGGCCGAGGCCGCCCGCCACCCGGTGGTCGAGGCCGCGGTCCGCCGGGCCGGCGAGGCCTTCACCCCCAACGACTGCCGCCTGGACGGGACCGGCGTCGGCGGCGCGCGGCTCTCCCTCGTCACCGGCCCCAACATGGCCGGCAAGTCGACCTTCCTGCGCCAGAACGCGCTGCTCGCCGTGCTCGCCCAGTCCGGCTGCTTCGTCCCCGCCAAGCGGCTGCGCCTCGGCGTCGTCGACCGCCTGTTCAGCCGCGTCGGCGCCGGCGACGACCTGGCCCGCGGCCGCTCCACCTTCATGATGGAGATGGTCGAGACCGCCGCCATCCTGACCCAGGCCACACCGCGCTCGCTGGTGATCCTGGACGAGATCGGCCGCGGCACCGCCACCTACGACGGCCTGGCCATCGCCTGGGCCTGCGCCGAAGCGCTGCACGAGACCAACCGCTGCCGCGCCCTCTTCGCGACCCACTACCACGAGCTCGCCGTGCTGGAGGGCCGCCTGCCCTACGTCTCCAACCTCAGCCTCAAGGCGAAGGAGTGGAACGGCGACCTGATCTTCCTGCATGAGGCCGGTCCGGGTCCCGCCGACCGCAGCTATGGCGTCCAGGTCGCCAAGCTGGCCGGCGTCCCGGCCGGCGTCGTCGGCCGCGCGCGCCAGGTGCTGGAGCGCCTGGAACGCGAAGCCGCCGGCCCCGCCAACCTGGACGACCTGCCGCTGTTCGCCGCCGTCGCCGAACCTTCGGTGACCTACGGCCCGAGCAAGGTCGAGGAAGCCCTGCAGGCCCTCGACCCCGACGGCATGAGCCCGCGCGAGGCGATGGACGCCCTCTACCGCCTCAAGGGCCTGATGGGCGGCTAGGCCGGCGCTACTGCCGCGGCAGGGGCGCGATGCGCGTCATCATGTCGGTGTGGGCGGCTGGCGTCGGGATCTTGCAGGTGGGAGCGGCCCGGAAGCTCGCTGCGCCCTTGATCTGGCACACGGCCGGCGTCGGGCCGGTCAGGGCCCCGTCCTGGCACGCGCTGCACAGGCGCGTGAAGGCCGCCTCCAGCTGCATGGAGTAGTCGAGCGATGTGGCCCCACCCCAAGTCGGGGTCGGCGTGGCCTCACCGGGGATCGTCAGGCTCCCGGCTGAGACATTGGTCAGATACTTCGTCCGCAGGTCGTCGCGCGTCGTCGCCGTGTTGAGGGCCGCGAGCGTGTACGGCGGCGAGCGGGGCACGATCCCCAGCGTTTTCGACCGCGGCCACTGCGCCAGCGCATGGCAGGACAGGCAGGACGAGCGCAGGTTGTCGGCCGGGCCGTTGAGGCGGCCCTGGAAGCCGGGCCACGGCCGATTGGCCCAGGTCTGGTTCGGCCCGCGCCACACAACGCCGGCCAGCGCGGAATTGAGCTGGCTTTGGCCCAGGGTCGCGAAGTCGTCGCGGTTCGCGGCGGCGGCGGCCGGGTCGTTGCCCCACATCAGCCCCACGGGGACCAGGTTGTCGAGCAGGCCGTCTCCCACCTTGGGGCCCTTCCAGACATAGGTGCCGAACACCCAGCCGGTGGGCGAGCGGGCGTCGCGCACGGCGATGTCCATCTGCAGCAGCCGCAGCGGCTTCGGGGTGCGGCCCGCAACGGTGTTGCCGATGTAGGCGGTGACCGTCGGGCCGCCGGCCAGGTAGGTCACGTCGGTGGTGCTGATGTTGGTGAACAGCAGCTTGAACGACGCGGTCTTCGGCGGGAACGCGGCGGCGCCGGTGGGCGTCACCGGGTTGCAGGGATCGGCGAACACCTTGGCCACGGCCGAGGCGCCTTCCTGATTGTAGAAACCGACGGCCCACACCTGGGCGCCGCCCTTGGACGTCGGCGAGAGGTCGCCGGGGTCCGGGCTGCGCTCCTTGGTGAGCCCCAGGCTCCGCTCGCGCCCGTTGGGGCCATAGTCCATCCAGGGCGTGATCCACCAGTTGGCGGTGGCGTTCATCGTCAGGGTCGAGCCGTTCAGCTTCAGGCCGGAGGCGCGGATCTCGCCCAGCACGGCCGCCATGTAGCCCTGCCAGTTGCTGAGCGGCACGGCTTCCCACGCATGCGTCGCCGCCCCCGGCGTGGCCGGCAGGTCGGTGCGCCAGGGCAACTGCACGCCCGTGCCGTTGTAGGCGGAGCTGTTCGCGACGGCGAAGCGGCTGCAGGTCTGCGCCTGGGCGAGGCCCGCGAACAGGCTCATCGCCGCGACCAGCGACGCGAGGATCGGCGCCCGAACCAATTGCATGTCCGCCCCTCCACAACCCAAGGGACCATAGACCCCGCCCGGGGTTCGGCAAACATCGATCTCCGAATGGGCCGCGACGCCGGCGCGGCTACTTGGCCGGCTTGGTCACCGTCTCCTCCCACGCCGGCGACACCAGGATCGCGGTCGCCGACCCGTCCTTCAGCGGCGCGAACAGCAGGGTCACGGAGGCGTCGAGGCCGCAGGCGTCCAGGGTCCACTTCTCCACCCAGGCCTGCGGCTCGGCCAGCAGCGCCTGCTGCGCCGGGTCGGCCAGGGTCGTGTAGAACGTCCCGGGCGGTCCCTTGGGCAGCGGCGACCCGGCCGGGACCAGGTGCACATTCCCGGGCCGCGCGACCACCGCGGCGTCGCCCACAGCCACGCCTTCGCAGCTCTCGCGTCGCCGCCCGCCCGCCACCTTCGACACCTCGGCCCCGGCGTTCTGCTGCAGGCCGATGCCGGCCAGGCTCTCGCCGGGCAGGCCGGTGCGCCCGGTCCAGGCCTGCCCCAGCAACGGCAGGAGCACATTGATGTTGATCCGCAGCTTCCGCCCGCAGCCCTCCACCGACACGCTCTCGGCCAGGGCCTGGCTCCGCTGCCCGGACGGCGGGCTGCGGATGGTCACCACCTGGGTGCCGACGTCACGCACCTTGGCGTCGGCGCAGGCGGGCTTCAGCGAGAACGAGGTCTCCGCCTCCAGCGCCTGGTCGACCAGCCAGGCCTTGTAGGCGCCCTGGTCCGCCGCCGGGACCACCGGCCGGTCGGCCAGCACCACCGAAAGCGCGAACACCGCTGCGATACTCATTCCGGCCCCCGCCGCCTGCCTGGCCGCACGCCTAGCACGGCGTGGTCGGTCCTGGACGGACTTTGCGCGTCGGGTCGGGGCGCGACGCCAGGCGATCGCGATCGCCTTAAATTTCGGTCATCGCCAAAATAAGCCTTGCCCTCAGCGGTGTTTCGGTATTTTGCTAGTTAGCGAAATAGGAAACGTCCCGTGTCCGAAGTGTACAAGGCCCTGGCCGACCCCACCCGCCGCCGCATCCTGGCGCTGCTGCGGGACCGCGAGATGAGCGCGGGCGAGCTGGCCGAACACTTCGACCTGGCCAAGCCCACCCTGTCCGGCCACTTCGCGGTGCTGCGCGAGGCGAAGCTGGTCACACCTGAGAAGACCGGCACCACGATCATCTACCGGCTCAACGTGTCGGTGCTGGAAGAGGCCCTGATGGCCCTGATGGACACCTTCAAGGTCGAGCCGAAACCCACCCCCCTGAAGCCGGCCGCACCCCCGCGGCCCCAAGGCGGCGCCCGCCGCGAGGGAGAAACGTCATGAGGATCACGCACGCGTACTGGATCTCGTCCTTCCTGGTCGCCGCCACCATCGTCGCGGCGCTCTGGGCCTGGTTCACCCTGCCCAACGGCGCCGGCGTGCCGATCCACTACCTGGGGCTGGATGGCCGCCTGCACGAGGACAACGAGCGCCTGACGGTCTGGCTGATCCCCGTGGTCGCCCTGATCGTGCTGGGCGCCATGCGGGTCGCGGCAAGGCGGGGTGTCGCGCCGGCGGCGCAGGCCTTCGAGGCGACGATCATCGGCGTGACCGGCGTGCTGCTGGTGGCCGAGGCCGCCCTGATCGGCCGCGCCCGCAACCCCGCCTTCGACGTCATGGGCCCCGTAGCCGCCTCGGTGGGCGTGCTGCTGCTGGTGCTGGGCAACGTGATGGGCAAGGCGCGCCACAACGCCGTCTTCGGCCTGCGCACGCCCTGGACGCTGGCCGACCCGCGGGTGTGGGACAAGGCCCACCGGTTCGTCGGCCGCGCCTGGGTGCTGAGCGGCCTGGCGCTGATCGCCGCGGCCTTTTTCCTGTCGAAAGAGGTCGAGCTGGGCCTGGCGATCGCCGTCTGCACCGCCACGCCGCCGCTGGTCGGGATCGTCTGGTCGCGGCGCCTGGCGGACCGGCCCTGACGGCATACTGACGCGGGGCGGCGGTTCGGCCTATATCAGCGCCTAGATGCCGCCCCGCCTGAAGCCCACCCGCCTGGAATACGTCGTCGACGGCGTCCGTCTTCGCGCCCAGCTGTCGGCGGCGGCGCTTGATAACGCCGGCAACGAGGCGGCCCAGCGCAAGGCCGCGCTGGACGTGCTGAAGGCGGCCCTGTTCCGCGGCCGGATGATCGCCAAGGAGCGGCTGGAGAACGGCGCCGGCGGCATCGAGACCGCCCGGCTGCTCAGCGGGGTCTCCGACGAGGTGATCTCGGCGCTGTGGGACTTCACCACCGTCCACGTCTTCCGCGCGCGCAACCCCACCGAGGGCGAGCGCCTGGCGCTGATGGCGGTGGGTGGCTACGGGCGCGGCACGCTGGCCCCCTTCTCCGACATCGATCTGCTGTTCGTGCGGCCCTACAAGCAGACCGCCCACGCCGAGAGCGTGATCGAGTACATGCTCTACGCCCTGTGGGACCTGGGCTTCAAAGTTGGCCACGCCAGCCGCACCATCGAGGAGTGCATCAAGCTCTCCCGCGAGGACTACACGATCCGCACCTCGATCCTGGAGGCGCGCAGGCTGACCGGCGACGAGAAGCTGGCCGCCGAGCTGATCAAGCGCTTCCAGAACGAGGTGGTGAAGGGCACCGGCGCCGAGTTCGTCGCCGCCAAGCTGAAGGAGCGCGACGAGCGCCATGCCCGCGCCGGCGCCAGCCGCTACATGGTCGAGCCCAACATCAAGGAGGGCAAGGGCGGCCTGCGCGACCTCAACACCCTGTTTTGGATCGCCCAGTACCTGCACCCCGGCCAGTCGCTGGAAAAGGTGATGCAGCTGGAGATGTTCGCTCGCCGCGAGGTGCGCGCCTTCATCCAGGCTTTCGACTTCCTGTGGGCGGTCCGCAGCCAGCTGCACTTCGCCACCGGACGCCCCGAAGAGCGCCTGACTTTCGACCTACAGCCGGAGATCGCCCGGCGGATGGGCTACGGCGACCGCGGCGACGCCCCGGCCGTCGAGCGGTTCATGCGCCGCTACTTCCTGATCGCCAAGGACGTGGGCGCGCTCACCCGGGTGTTCGCCGCCAAGCTGGAGGCCGAGCAGGTGAAGATGGCCCCCAAGGGCATCTCCCGCTTCCTCCCCGGCCGCACCGTCAAGCGCAAGCCGCTGGACGAGCCCGGCTTCCACGAGATCGGCGGCCGGCTGGACGTCGATCCCGACATCTTCCAGACCGACCCGACCAACCTGCTGCGCCTCTTCCAGATCGCCGACCAGCGCAACCTGGACCTCCACCCCGACGCCTTCACCGCCGCCTCGCGGTCGATCAATCTGATCACCTCGGCCGTCCGCCGCGACCGGCATGCGGCCCGCGTGTTCCTGGACATCCTGGCCAAGGGCCGCGATCCGCGCACCACGCTGACGCTGATGACCGAGGCCGGGGTGCTGGGCCGCTACCTGCCGGAGTTCGGGCGCATCGTCGCCCAGATGCAGTTCAACATGTACCACTCGTACACGGTGGACGAGCACAC
>CBHTUE010000189.1:0-9849 GCA_966096115.1 uncultured Phenylobacterium sp. | reverse complement strand
AGGGTGGTGCCGTTCTTGTGCGCCGTCTTGGCGATCTTGGCGCAGGCGTCGTAGCCGAGCTTCGAGTTGAGCGCCGTCACCAGCATCAGCGAGCGTTCCAGCGCCGCCTTGATGTTGTCCTCGCGGGCCTCGATGCCGGCGACGCAGTTGTCGGTGAAGGAGATCGCCGCGTCGCCCAGCAGGCGGCAGGACTGCAGGAAGTTGTAGGCCATCACCGGGTTGAACACGTTCAGCTCGAAGTGGCCCGAGGCGCCGGCGAAGGTCATCGCCGACTGGTTCCCGAAGATGTGGGCGCAGACCATCGTCAGCGCCTCGCACTGTGTCGGGTTGACCTTGCCGGGCATGATCGACGAGCCGGGCTCGTTCTCCGGCAGCGCCAGTTCGCCCAGGCCCGAGCGCGGGCCGCTTCCCAGGAACCGGATGTCGTTGGCGATCTTGAACAGCGAGCCGGCCACCGTGTTGATCGCCCCGTGGCTGAAGACCATGGCGTCGTGGGCGGCCAGGGCCTCGAACTTGTTGGGGGCGGTGACGAAGGGCAGGTGGGTGATCGCCGCGATCTTCTTGGCCACCAGCTCGGCGAAACCGATCGGCGCGTTCAGGCCGGTGCCGACCGCCGTGCCGCCCTGCGCGAGTTCGTAGAGGCCGTAGAGGCTCTCCTTGATCCGCCGCACGCCGTTGGCCACCTGTTGGCGATAGCCGCCGAACTCCTGGCCGAGCGTGAGGGGGGTGGCGTCCTGGGTGTGGGTGCGGCCGATCTTGATGATGTGGCTGAAGGCCTCTTCCTTGACCTTCAGGGCCGCGTGCAGGTGCTCCAGCGCCGGCATCAGCTCCTTGGCCACCTGCTCGGCGGCGGCGATGTGCATGGCCGTCGGATAGGTGTCGTTCGACGACTGGCTCATGTTGACGTGGTCGTTGGGGTGGACCGGCTTCTTGGAGCCCATCACCCCGCCCATCATCTCGATGGCGCGGTTCGAGATCACCTCGTTGGCGTTCATGTTCGACTGAGTGCCCGACCCGGTCTGCCAGACGACTAGCGGGAAGTGGTCGTCCAGCTTGCCGTCGATCACCTCCTGGGCGGCGGCGACGATGTACTTGCAGATCTCCGGGTCCAGGCGGCCCAGTTCGGTGTTGGCCTCGGCGGCGGCGCGCTTGACGATGCCCAGGGCGCGGATGATCGACTTGGGTTGCTTCTCCCAGCCGATCTTGAAGTTGCCGATCGAGCGCTGGGACTGGGCGCCCCAGTAGACGTCGTTGGAGACCTCGATCCCGCCGAAGGTGTCGGTTTCAGTGCGCGTGCCAGCCATCGCTCAGTCCCCCAAGATCATTCGCCGCCAACCGGTTTAACGCCCGGACGGGAGACTGCAAGGCGTCGTGGCCCTGTTGGCGGAGCGTGGGTATAGGGAAGGCAGGCTTTGCGGAGAGGGACGCTATGCTTGTCGCCACGACCAACGACCTGCCGGGCTACCGGGTCACCGCCCACATCGGCATGGTGCGGGGGATCACGGTCCGCTCCCGCAGCGTCATCGGCAACATCGGCGGCGCCATCCAGTCGGTGTTCGGCGGCAACCTCTCGATCTACACCGAGCTGGCCGAACGGGCCCGGCAGGAGGCCTACGAACTGATGGTCGACCATGCGACGCGCGTCGGCGCCGACGCCGTCATCGCCCTGCGCTACGACGCCAACGAGATCATGGACGGCATCACCGAGGTGCTGGCCTACGGGACGGCGGTGAAGGCCGAAAAGCTCTGAGCCCGTCCGACCTTGGCGAGTGGACCCAGCACGGCAAGGTCCGCGCCCGCGAGGGCGACGGCCTGCTGGAGATCACCGTCGATGGCCTGACCACCCAGGGGAAGTACTACAAGCCCCTGATCTACGAGTTCTTCCGCAAGGCCTGGCGGGGCAGCCGCCCAGCCTGGGGCGACTTCGCGGTTGAGATCGCCATGGAATACGTCGGCGACCCGCCCTGGCTCGACCTGGACAACCTGGCCAAGGCGATCCTGGACGCCATCAAGGGCTACGCCTTCCACGACGATGCCCAGGTGGCGCGACTGCTGGTGGAGCGGAAGGCCGGCGAGCGCGAGCGGATCACGGTCAGGGTGACCAGGCTCGGCTAGCGCCCAAAAGCAAACCGGCCGCGTCCCCGGATGGGGGCGCGGCCGGTCGAACCGTCCGGGGAGGTGGAGGGTTCAGCGATACTGCTGGAGACGCGTGGTCCGCAGGCCCGCCATCCCGTGGCGCTCGATCGAGCGCTGCCACGACAGGAACTCGTCGTTGGTCAGGGAGTAGCGTTCCAGCGCTTCCTCGAGCGAGATCAGGCCACCGCGCACGGCGGCCACCACCTCGGCTTTTCGCCGGATCACCCACCGGCCGGTGTTCGGCGGGGGCAGGTCGTTGCGGGTCAGCGGCGCACCCGTCGGCCCGATGACATAGGATTCGCCGCGGCTGTTCGTGCGCGTCTGTTGTTGTTGCAACATGGGCTTTTCTAGCGCCTCACCATCACTGATTGACGCCGAGCATATCCAACGGCTCCTAACAGCCGCTGAATCGCGATAGTAAAGAAACGCCTACCCATGCGCGCCTCCGTGTCCCAAATTAGTACAATAGAGTTCATTGAAAGAATTCTTGATCAATTAACGCTCAGTACTATCGCTTGATGTTGATAAGTTCTTCGAGCATCTGATCGGCTGTCGTGATGATCTTCGACGAGGCCGAGTAAGCTTTCTGGGTCTGGATCAGGCCGGTGAACTCGGCCGACAGGTCGACGGTCGAAGCTTCGAGGCTGGACGGGGCAATCCTGCCGGCGCCGCCGGAGCCGGCTTCCTTGATCAACATTTGGCCGGCCTGGATCGTCGGCCGGTAGGCATTGCCGCTCACCTGCGCTAGGCCGTCGGAGTTCGGGAAGGTGGCGATGCCCACCTTGGCGACCGTGCGGATCTGGCTGTTGTCGTAGATCGCCGAGACGATGCCGTTATCGTCCACCGCGATGGAGACGATGTTGCCGACGCCCGCGCCGTCCGAGTTGATCGAGTTCACGGTCGAGGTGGCCGCGTACTGGGTCACCTTGGTCAGGTCCAGCGCGATGGTCTGAGCGCCGATGCCGAGGGCGGTCGCCCATTTCGGGGCCGCGCCGCTGGACGCGTTCAGCACCAGCTGCGGCGTGGCGCCGGCGGCGCCGAACAGGGTGGTGGTGGCCAGGTTGATCGTGCCGTCCGAGTTGAACGTCACGTTGCCCTGCGCCAGCTGGCCGGGCCGGAAGGCGCCGCCCGAGGCCACATCGGTCTGCGGGATGGCGTAGATTTCCGCATGCCACTGGTTCGGATTGAGCGCGTCGTCCTTCAGGAACGACATGGCCACCTTGCGCGACCCGCCGGTGGAGTCGATCAGGTTCATCTCGATCACGAAGTCGGGCTTAGTGCCGGTCGCCGGGTTGGTGGCGTAGTCGGTCATCGAGGCGGCGGTCGTGGCGTTGTAGGCCGCCTCGCCGGCCGAAACGACGCCGCTCTTGTCGAGGTTGGCGCTGATCTCGGTCGAGGTGCTGGCCTGGACCGCGGCGCCCAGGTTCTTGACGTTGATGGAGTTCATCTTCGTCAGGTCGGACGGGTTCACGTCGAAGCCGCCCGCGGCCAGGGCCGGCCAGCCCTGCAGGTAGAGGCCGGCGTCATTCTTCAGGAAGCCGTCGGCGTCCACGCTGAACGAGCCCTGGCGGGTGAACTTGCGGGCATCGGCGGCCGTGAGGCCCGGGCCCTTGTCGGTCACCACGAAGAAGCCGTCGCCTGAGATGGCGAGGTCGGTGGCCTGACCGGAGGCCTGGATGAGGCCCTGCTGGCTGACGAACTGGCGGGTCACGCCCTGGACGCCGCCGGCCGAGTACTTGCCCTTCACCGCTTGGCTGGTGACGACGTTGGCGAAGTTCACCTGGTTGCGCTTGTAGCCGACGGTGTTGACGTTCGCGATGTTGTCCGAGATGGCCGCCAGAGCCGAAGAGTTGGCGACCAGGCCCGAGACGCCGGCGAGCATGGCTGAGTTGATGGACATGACTTAGTTCCGTTCTCCTGAAGCGGGGGGTTCGCGTGCTGCGAAGGGGTCGGCCGGTCAGGCCGCCGCTGGAGACGACGTTTTGTCGTCCGTGGTGTTGCTGGTTGAGCCGGTGGTCGACGTGTTGCCGTTCGAGGCGGTGGGGGTCGGAGCCGCCGGCTGGCGGATGGTGACAAGCTTGTCCCAGGGAACCTGGGCGCCGTTGATGGTGAGCAGGGTCGAGCCGTCCTTCTGTTCGACGCCGGTGACGAGGCCGTCGGCGAAGACCGTCGAGGCCACCGCCGTGCCTTCGCTGTCCTTAGCGGTGACGCGCAGGCTGTAGGTGCCGTCGGCCAGCGTGGTGCCCGCCGCGCTCTTGCCGTCCCAGACGAAGGTGTGGTCGCCGGCCTTGTTGTCGGTGGGCGCGATCGAACGCACCACGGCGCCCTTGGCGTTCAGCACCTCGAGTTTCACGTCGTTGGCGGCGCGACCCAGGTTGTAGGTCCAGGTGGCCTTGCCGTCCTTCATCGCGGTGTCGGCGGATTCGGCGCGAACCTCCTTGCCGATCAGGGCGACGGCGGTGGAGACGCCCGAGCCGGTGTTGGCGACCAGCTTCTTGAGCAGGTCGTTGGTCGCGAGCTGCTGCTCCACGCCGGTCATCTGCACGATCTGCTGGGTGAACTGGTTCGAATCCAGCGGCGACAGGGGGTCCTGGTTCTTCAGCTGCGTGGTGAGCAGCGACAGGAAGGTGTCGAAGTTCTCCGCCAGCCGCGCGCGGCCAAGAGCGCCGGCGTCCGTGCCGGTGGCCGCGGGTGTGGAGCCGATAGCGTCGGTCATGGTCTAGATCCTCACGTCGACGCCGGCGCTGACGCCCCGGCGAAGGCGCAGCGCGCCGTTGACGGCCGCGCTGGCCGCATCGCCGGCGGTGTCGAGCGCCGATTGGAAGGCGTGGCCGCGGAAGGCGCGGCCGCTGTCGCCGCCGTCCTGCTGGGCGTGCTGCCAGGGCTGGCCCTGCTGGCCTCGGTCCTGGGCGACGTCGAAGCTCATGGCGCCGGACAGGGTGAAGCCGGCCTGCTCCAGAGCCCGCTGCAGCTCGCTGGCCCGCGAGCGGAGCTCGGCGGCGGCCTGCGGGTTGTCGAAGCTCATGGCCGCGGTGATCGCGCCCTGGGCGCCGATCTCGACGCGGACGTTGACCTTGCCCAGGCCGGCGGGGTCCAGCTCGACGTCGAAACGGGTCGACTTGGCCTCGAGCTTCTTGACGATCCGGGCGGCGAGATTGGCGACGGTCTCCGGCGAGCCGCGCACCTCGTGGGCAGCATGCGCCAGGGGCGCGGCGCTCTGGGTCGTGGCGGCGTGGGTCTCGCCGGTCGGGGCGGCGTCGGGCGAGTCCGGCGCGGCCTTGGCGGGACCGGCGGCAGCCGCGTCCGCGGTCTCGGCGTCCGCGCCGGCGGCCTTTGCCGCCGCGGCGGTCACCTGGCGGGCCACAGCCGGCTTGTCGGCCGCCTGCGCCGGCTTCACTTCGCTGAGCGTCTCGATGTCCCGACCGGCCTTCGGGCGTTCGACCTTGGCGGGCTTGGGCGCCGGGCCGGGGGTGGGGGCGGCGCCCGCGACCGCGGCGGTAGCGACGGCGGAGGTCGCCGCGTCGGCTGCGGCGGGCGTCGTCGGCGGCGCGGCCGCCTCGGCGACGGCCGGATCGACCGCTTCGGTCGGCGCGGCCTTGGCGGCGGCGTTGGCGAGCGCGGGGGCCGCGGGTTGGCCCGCGGGCTTGTCGCGGCCCCAGGCCGGCGGCGCGGCCTTCTTGCCTTCGGCCTTGGCGGCTTCGGGAAGGGTGGGCCCGGCGGCGGCCGGGACCTGCGGCTCGGCGGACGCGTCGGCGGGGGCCTCGCCCTCGGCCTCGGCGGTCAGCTCGTTCTTCACCGACGCGGCCGCGCCGGCTGCGAGGGTGATCGACGCGGGGGCCTGGAAGACTTCGAGCTTCGGTCGGGCGGCGTCGGCCACGGTCTTGACCGGGGTGGTTTCGGTCGCGGCCGCCGGGGTGGCGGCGCACGCGCCGGCCAGGCTGGCGGCGAGGGCGGCGTTCGGGTCTGCGATGGCTGCGGCGTCGGCCGCCTGCGCACCGGCGTTGGCCGCGTCGTCCTTGCCGCCCTTGGCGTCCTTGCTCGCGTCGACGGCGAGCGGATCGGCCGTCGCGACCTTGGCCCCGGCCTTGGCGTCGACGCTCGGCGTCGCGACCGCGGCGGTCGGATCGGCCTGCGGGAACAGCGCGGCCAACAGGGCTTCGAAGCCGGCGAGCGGATTGCCCGCCGGCGCGGCCTTGCCCGCGCCGGGCGCGGTGGGGCCGGCGGCGCCGGGGACGATCGGAGAAGCGGTGTTGAGCGCGGTCGCGGTCATGGTCCGGGGAAGCTTGGCTTCGAACTTGAGGGAAGCGCTTCCTGCGCCGGGCTCATTCGGACGGTGCTGAGCAACCGGCGGGCCAGTTCATCAAGCTACAGAAATCATGGAAAAAACCCCGGACCTGCTGCGCGGGATTCGGACCGCCGTGGCGGAAATTGCCGGGCCTCAATTGTCCTGGTGGGCGTTCCCTGCCGCCCCCGCCCGCCGATGCGGAGATCGTCGCGGTCGACCGGAGCGGCGCCGACGCGGCCGACCTCAAAGCCGCGCGCCTCACACGCGCGAGGGCCGGCCCTCGCGAAACTGGCCCGGCTCTTGCGCCCACCTTGTCGAACCCATCGGGCCCTTGGAGGGGCCAATGTTGAATATATTGAAGAATTCCCGGCCTGACGCGTGCGCGTTCACCAATGCCCCGGCAGAATCCGCCGGGTCACGCGTCAGCCTTTGCCGGGCGGAGGCTTAACGGATGACCCTCGGCGTCGCCCTCCACACCGCTGCGTCCGGCCTGCAGGCCGCCCAGGCCTCGCTGCGCGCGGTCTCGGACAACATCGCCAACGTCAACACGCCCGGCTACGTCCGCAAGGCCGTCAACCAGGAGCAGCAGGTCGTCGACGGCGTCGGCATGGGCGTCAAGATCGACGGCGTCAAACGCGTCACCGATCAATACCTGCAGATGGCCTCCATGACCGCCGCGTCCGAGGCCCAGCGCTGGGGCGCGGTCTCGCAGTATCTGGACAACGCCCAGAGCCTGTTCGGCGACCCGTCGGCGGATGGCTTCTTCTTCAACCGGCTGGACAAGATCTACGGCGCCTTCGCCACCGCCGCCGACGACCCGTCCTCGACCCTGCTGCGCAGCCAGGCGCTGGGCAATGTCGAGGACTTCCTCACCGAGTCCGGGCGGATCAACAGCCAGATCGTTTCGCTGGGCGACACGGTCGAAACCCAGGTCAGCGCCGGCGTCGACCAGGCCAACGGCCTCCTGGAGCAGATCAGCAAGCTGAACGGCGACATCAATCGCGCCCGGCTGGTGGGCGCCGACGCCTCCGGTTCCGAGAACATCCAGAGCCAGCTCCTGGACCAGCTCGCGAGCCTGATGAACGTGCGCTCGGCTCCGCGGGCCGGCGGCGGCGTCGATGTGCGCTCGGTGGAAGGCGTCCTGCTGGCCGGCGACGGCGCGGCCAAGCTCACCTACAACACCACCGACACGACACCCGGCTACATCACCGCCGTGCCGGCCGGCAGCTCGAACCAGCAGCCGATCCAGCTGACCAGCGGCTCGCTCAAGGGCCTGATGGACCTGCGCGACGAAGAGCTGCCCAAGCTCTACAGCCAGCTCGGCGAATTCGTCAGCCGCGCCGTCGACCAGCTGAACGCCGCCCACAACGCCGCCGCCGCCTACCCGCCGCCCGCGACCATGACCGGCCGCGACACCGGCCTGGACCTGCCCACGGCCGTCTCGGGCTTCACGGGCACGTCCACCATTGCGGTGGTGGACCCCAACGGCCTCATGCAGAAGACGGTGGCGATCGACTTCACCGCCGGAACGATGTCCGTGAACGGGGCGGCCGGCGTCGCCTTCACCCCCGCCACCTTCCTGGCCAACCTCAATACCGCCCTGG
Organism: uncultured Phenylobacterium sp.; assembly: GCA_966096115.1. GTDB lineage: Bacteria > Pseudomonadota > Alphaproteobacteria > Caulobacterales > Caulobacteraceae > Phenylobacterium. The sequence continues at coordinate 1,824 of CBHTUE010000189.1, read as the reverse complement.
GCGCTTCCGGTTCGGCCACGTTCAGCGGCGGCGCGCTGACCCTCAACGCGACGGGCGGCAACGGGCTGGCGCTCGACGAGGGCACCTCCAGCAAGACCGGTCGCGGGTTCTCGCACTTCTTCGGCCTGAACGACGTGGTCAAGACCAGCGGTTTCACGAACTACGCGACCGGCCTGAAGCCGACCGACAACCACGGCTTCACGCCGGGGGATCAGATCACCCTGCGGATGTCGACGCCGGACGGCCGCCCGGTGCGCGACGTCACCGTCACCGTCCCGGCCGCGCCGCTGATGAGCGACCTGATGAACTCGCTGAACAGCGCCGCCACCGGCGTGGGCCTCTACGGCCAGTTCAGTCTCGACGCCAACGGCGAACTCAGCTTCGCCGGCACGCCGCCGTCCAACAGCGAGCTCTCGATCGTCAGCGACAACACCAAGCGCGGCGTCGGCGGTCCCTCGATCAGCCAGCTGTTCGGCCTGGGCGTCCAGGAGCGCTCCACGCGCGCCGGCCGTTTCCAGGTCAATTCGCTGCTGACGTCCGACCCCACCAAGATGGCCATGGGCAAGCTCGACCCCACCGCCGCCATCGGCACGGTGGCGATCCGGCCGGGCGACGGACGCGGCGCGCTGGGCGTCTCCGCGTCCGGCGACGTGCCGATCCTGTTCGAGGCGGCCGGGTCGCTTGGCCAGGTGACCATGACGGTCCAGCGCTACGCCTCGGAGTTCGGCGGCTCGATCGGGCGTGGCGCGGCCGCGGCCGAGACCCGCAAGTCCTCGTCCGAAGCCGTCTCCAACGAGGCGACGCAGCGGCGCCAGTCCGTCGAGGGCGTCAACCTCGACGAGGAACTGGTCAATCTCACCACCTACCAGCAGGCGTTCAGCGCGTCGGCCCGCATGATCCAGGCGGCCTCCGACCTGTTCGACGAACTGCTGAAAATCGTCTGAGGGCCCTGAACATGGTCACCCGCGTCACCACCCCCGGAAACTACTCCGCCGTCCTGGCCAACCTGCTCGCCGCGCAGCAGCGGCAGATGGAGGCGGGCGACAAGGTCGCCACCCAGCGCAACGGCAACGACCTGAAGGACTACGCCCGCAATTCAGAGCTGCTCACGGCGATGAAGTCGGTGCAGAGCCGGCTGGGCGTCTACCAGGACCAGAACAGCCTGATCGCCGACAAGCTCGCGACCCAGGACACAGGGCTCACCCGCGTCGCCGACGCCGCCCAGTCGATCCGCCAGATCATGTCCGAAGCCATCGCAACGGGCCGCGTCGACACCCTGGTCGAAGATATCCAGGCCCAGATGAGCAATGCGCTCGAAGGCATGAACGCCCGCTACGGCGGCAAGTACCTGTTCGCCGGCGGCCAGGTCGATACCCGGCCGGTGACGGCCACGACGCTCGCCGACCTCACCTCCGGCCCGCCGATCGCGAGCTGGTTCAAGAACGACCAGTTCCAGGTGAGCGCCAAGCTGGACGAGGCCACCAATATCAACACCGGCGTTCTCGCCAGCGACATCGGCACCAATATGCTGACCTCGCTGCAGACCTTCGAGGCGTTCAACCAGGGCGGCTCCGGCCCCTTCACCGGCGCGATGACCGCGGCTCAGAAGACCTTCCTGGAGGGCCAGCTGGCCAGCTGGGACACGATCCGCCAGGACGTCACCACGATCGCCGCCCACAACGGCTCCAACCAGAAGCGCGTCGACACGGTCGGCGCCGACCTGACGTCGCGCCAGAACTCGCTGGCGGGCATGGTGGGCGACATCACCGACGCCGACATGGGCGAGGCCGCGGCCCAGCTGCAGCAGGCGCAGCTTTCGGTGCA
>CBHTUE010000188.1:0-9890 GCA_966096115.1 uncultured Phenylobacterium sp. | reverse complement strand
GGGGCCCCGCCCCGCGGGGGGGGGCCCCCCTCCACGACGGCCGGAGCTGCGTGCGGCACGAAGTTCTGAGCGGACCCCCTCCGACGCTTCGCGCCACCTCCCCCGATGGGGAGGAACTGCTTATTCCGCCGCCTGCGCCCGCTCCCAGGCCTTCACCTCTTCCCAGAGCGCGTCCATTTCGCCGAGGTCGGACTGGTCCGGGGTCCTGCCGCGTTCGCGAAGTTTCGCCTCGACGTATTTGAAACGCCTGACGAACTTGGCGTTCGTGTAGCGGACGGCATCTTCCGGATCGATATCCAGCGTGCGGGCCAGGTTGGCGACCACGAACAACACGTCGCCCAGTTCGTGGCGGGCCTTTTCCAGGTCGCCGGCCTCGACCTCCTCGATCAGTTCGCCGACCTCCTCGTGGAGCTTCGTCACCACGTCCTGCACGGTGGGCCAGACGAAGCCGACGGTGGCGGCGCGCTTGGAAAGCTTCACGGCCCGCGTCAAGCCCGGCAGGCCCACCGGCACGTCGTCCAGCAGGCTGGCCTCGCCGTCCGCGGCCTTCTCCGCCCGCTCGGCGGCCTTGAGTTGCTCCCAGCCCTCCTTCTGGTGGGCGAGGGAGGCATAGGTCTCGTCGGCAAAGACGTGGGGATGGCGGCGGACCATCTTGTCGTTGATGGCGCGAGCGACGTCCTCAAAGGAGAAAGCGCCCTGTTCCTCGGCCATCCGCGAATGGAACACCACCTGCAGCAGGAGGTCGCCGAGCTCCTCCTTCAGGTCCGGCAGGTTGCCCCGTTCGACGGCGTCGGCCACCTCATAGGCCTCCTCCACCGTATAGGGCGCGATGGTCTCGAAGGTCTGCTCCTGGTCCCACGGGCAGCCGTCGGCGCGGTCACGCAGGCGCGCCATGATCGCCAGCAGCCGGTCCATCGGCGGCAGGTCGGCGGGCGGGGCGGGTCGCGGCATGGGAGGACTCAAAGGAAACGGCGCGCGGCGATCAGACCGCGCGCCGTGTCGTGGCGCAAGCGAGGGGTCGGCCTGGGGCCGTGATTCAACGCTGGGCGAACTCCTCGCCCTTGGCGAGCTTGCGGGCGAAGCGGTCGAAGGTCAGTTCCGCGTCGCTCCACACCCAGCGGGCGTAGCTCTCGCGGATATCGGTTTCGTACCAGCGATAGGTGATCGGCGTGGCGGTCCCGTCGGCGGCGACGATCCGGCCCTCGATGGCCGCGCCGCCGATGCCGAAGCTCTGCATGGACAGGCCCGGCGTGTCGCCCAACTGCTTGAAAGTCGGGCGGTTCGGCTTCACGTCGGTGAGGGTGAGCTCGATGCGCGCCCCGTCGTAGGCGCCGGACCTGGCCAGTTCCTTCTGCACGCTGGCCTGCAACTCGCGGGTCAGGAGCTGGGCTTCGCGCACGCCATAGGTCTTGTCGAAGGTCTTCTGGAGCTTGGCGTCGACGGTCACGCTGACCGAGGCGGGCGCGGCGCTCGCGGCCGTCGCGCTCATGAGCAGGGCGGCGGTGGCGAGGAGGGGGGCGGAGAGGGCGATGAGGCGCATCGGCGGGGCTCCTGGCAGGTCCAGTAAGAACTAAAGAGATGGCGGCGCGTTGTATACCCCGCAAGGGGTGCTGTTCCCGACGGTTCGCGCTCGCCTCACAGGCGAATCTCGGTACCGTCACAGTGGAGCTGCAGAGCGACGCCATGGTGCATGCCGTCTACCCGGGTACCCAGACCCTTCGCCCGCCGATCGTGCGGCCCAAGCCGCGCCGCCTGCCGCGAGGCTACGGACTGGTCCTGGGCGCGATCGTCTCGCTGGGCCTGTGGGCCGGGATCTTCTGGCTGGCGGCGCACCTGATCGGCTAGGGTAGGGCGCTCGCACCAGGAGAACGCCCCAAATGCCCCGCTCCACCGACTTCATCGGCGCCACCGGCATTGGGGTGAGCGATCTCGAGGCTTCGTCCGCCTTCTACCAGGCAGCCCTGGGCATGCAGGTCACCCAGACCTTCAAGCTGGACCACATGGACGAGATCGTCCTGGCCCACGAGGGCAGGAACGCCCTGGTCCTGATGCATTGGACCGACGGCTCGCCACGCAACTACAAGGACGTGCCCGTGAAGCTGGTGTTCTTCGTCAGCGATCCCGTGGCCGTGGCCGCCCGCATCAAGGCGGCGGGCGGGACCATGACCCGCGAGCCCGCGCCGATCGAAACCCTGGGCGGGGCCATGGTCGGCCTGGGCACGGACCTCGACGGCTACGTGGTCGAACTGCTGCAGGCGCCGCAAGCGCCGGCCGACAAGGCGCAGGCGATGGCAAGCGGCGAATCCGCCTAGCCGTTCTGCACTAATGGGTTGAATTGATGCACTAACTGCGCGCATCCGCCGCAGCGGGCGCCCGTAACTAGTGTGTGGCCGCAGCCTGGCCACGTCCTCCAGCGCACTCCTGATGCTCATCGCAGTCCCCCGAGTCCGGGGTCGCAGTCCTGCGCCCTGAACCTGGCGACGACGTCGCGGGCGCGCCAGCACTGTCGTTAGAAGGAAGCCTCTAGATGGCCACTATCGGTATTGAGTGGGTTAAGAAATACAATGGCTTGGCGTCGAATCTGACCAACACCAAGCCGCAGGCGGAGGGGTTCTACAACACCCTCTCGGCCACCCGGTCCTTCAACTGGGGCGACGATCTGGCGTGGGACCAGGACTTCGAAGCCCAAGGCGTCGGCTCGCCCGCGGCCGGCACAGACACCACCTGGGCCGACAACGTCGACATGGTGTTCTTCTCCGGCCACGGAAACCCGAACGGGTTCTTCTTCGGCAAGAAGATCGACGACGCCGTCGCCAAGAACTCCGAGGTCCGCTGGGGCGACCGCGAGCTCGAGTACATCGTCCTCGACGCGTGCAACGTCCTGGAAGAGAGCGGCGTCTTCGGCCGCTGGGGCTGGCCGGTGTTCAAGGGCCTGCACTACATCCTGGGCTTCCACACCACGACCTCTGACGAGGCCGACCGCGGCAGGATCCTGGCCCAGTACCTGAACGCCGGAAACACTGTGCGCCAGGCCTGGATCAAGGCCTGCCAGGACACCGAGGGCTCCGGCACCCAATGGGCCTACCTGCGCGCCGACGCGCCGGGCACCGACACCTACCACGACCATTGGTGGGGCAAGGGCTCGGTCAGCGCCGACCCCGACAACCCCAACGTCCTCTATTACGCGCGCGGCGCGTGCTGAGGCGGGAGACAGACATGACCGTCAAGATCGAATTCCCCGAACTCATCAAGGTGCCGATGGAGCTGCCGCTGCATGCGGTCACCGCGCCCGGCTGGACCGCCGACAAGGTGGCCGAGATAGCCCGCCGCTTCGACCTGAAGGGCCAAAGCGTCGATGCCGGCGCCTGGTTCGTCACCCGCGGCGAGGCGTGGACCCTGGAGGTCTACCAGGCCAGCCACTCGCTGCGCCTGGAGCGCAACGACTACGACGCCGAGGCCCGCGACGGCAAAGGCGGCGTCCCGGACCGCGGCCGGGCGATGGCCGTCGCCTCGCGCTTCATGCAGGCGGCCGGCGACACCATGGCCAAGCCCGAGTTCGACTCGGTCACCGAGCTGCGCGTGCTGAAGGCCACCCGCGAGAACCTGCAGGGCGAGGCGAGGGTGGTCGGCCTGCAGGTCAACTACCGCTACGCCCTGGGCGACCTGCCGCTGGTCGGGCCGGGCGCGAAGGCCCAGGTCTCGGTCGGTCCCGACGGCGAACTGGCCCAGGCCTACCGCTTCGCCCGCGAGGTGAAGCAGATGGACATGGTCAAGTCCACGCCGCTGCGCGAGGCCTTCGACCGCTTCGCCCGCAGCGACCACTTCGCCGACCTGCCGCGCGGCGCCAAGGCCCGGGTCACCAGCGTCCAGCTGGGCCTCCTGTGCCTGCCGCCGACCGAAGTGCAGGGTCTGCTGGCGCCCACCTACGTGCTGCGCGGCGAGGTCTCCACCGAGCTGCAGCCGCGCTACGAGTTCATCGCCTATGTCGCGGCGGCGGAACTCGACGAAGCGGACACCAAGCGCCGCCGCTTCCCGCAGGGCCGTCCGTCGCTGCTGAGCGCCTGACGTCCTGAAGGGGGTTGGGAGGAGCCGGCCGGCCGCGGGGCCCGGGCGGCTAATTAAGTTTGAGGCCCAGTTACATTTCAGGACCGAGCGCTTTCGATAAACGTTGCGGCGCCGCCCTTCGCGGCCAGCGCCGCGCGGAGGCGGGGCTCCGCGGCGGCGCGGAGGGCCGGCGTCTCGCGCAGGATCCTGCCCAAGGGGCCGACCTTCATGAGGACCGTCGTCATGGCCCCCAGGTCACCGCTGCTGACGTCCTGGTCGTGCGCGTGGAGGCTGATGTCGCCGAATCCGGACGCCTCCAGCGTGGCGCGGACGTGATCAGGATCGGCAAAGCTGAACGGCGTCGGATCGACCAGATGCTCCAGGCCCGCCGCCTGTAGGGGCAGGCGGTCCAGTTCGTTCTCGTCCAGCGACCGCCAGCACACGAACGCCAGCCGGCCCGCGGGCCTGAGCCAGCGATGGAACGCCGAAAAGGCCGCCACGGGGTCGGCGAAGGCCATCACGCCAAAGCGCGAGAAGATCGCATCGAGGCTCTCCGCAGGCAGCTCGAGCCGGGCGGCGTCGCCCGCGATGAAACTGACCTGGCCGAGCCCAATAGCCCGCTCGCGCGCGACGTCCAGCAGCCGGGGCGCGATGTCGATGCCGATGACGCGCCCTTCCGGTCTGACCCGTTCGGCCAGCTGCAGCACGGTCTGGCCGGCGCCGCAGCCGATGTCCGCGACGGTTTCGCCGCGCTGGGGACGCAGGGCTTTGATCGCGCGCAGGCCCAGCGGCGAGAGCTGGAGGTCCAGCAGCTCCCGCATCTCGGCCCAGGCCTCGGCCGCGAGCTCCGCCGAGCGTGAGGGCGCGGGGTCTGTCATTCAGTCGCGGTCGGGTGCGCCGAGCGGGAAATAGGACCGGTAGGGGCGGCCTTCCTCAACTGCGCGCGCGAAGGACGGCCGGGCCAGCAGGCGGTTGCGATAGTCCCGCACAGTCGGAAAATCGGGGCCGATCTGATGCACCCAGTCGGCGTAGAACAGCGAGGCAGCCGCGGCGCAATCCGCCATGCTGAAGGCATCGCCCGCCGCCCAGGCACGGCCGGCCAGGCGCTGCTCCAGCCAGCCATAGGCGGTGTCGAGCGCCTTGGCCGCTGTCGCCATCGCTTCGTCCTTGCGCGCGCCATCGGACCGCAGGGCCTCGAACACCGGCCCCTGCATGGCCGACATCACATAGTTGTCGAAGAAGCGGTCCATGAACCGGACCTCCAGCGCGGCGGCGCGATCTTCCGGGATCAACCGCGCCGGTCCCGGATGGTGCAGGTCGAGGTGCTCGATGATGATGCTCGACTCCACGACCGTCCGGCCGTCGTCCACCAGCACGGGGAACCGGCCGATCGGCCACAGGGCGGCCAGTTCCTCGCCGGCGCCGGGCTCTTCCAGATTGCGGTAGGTGAAGGCGGTCCCGTTCTCCCAGAGCGCGGTCAGCACCTTCTGGCAGTACGAAGAGAACGGGTGGGAATAGAGCGTCAACGACATCTGGGCGCCTCCAGCCGCGTGCACAATCGCCGGCGGCTCGTGGCGTAGGTCAACTGATCCTGCTTTGCAAGCAGTCAGGAAGCCTGTTCGGATGATGGCGGTGCGGCAGAGGGGAGCGGCATAAGGACTGGCCCGCTCTGGGCCAATACAAATTGCGCCTAAGGAAGATTATCAGAAATGTGAAGGCTGGGTCTGCCAGCCTTTCGGGCAAGGAAAAGCCCCGGAACCGTTGGGTCCCGGGGCTCGTCCGTTCGTTCTTGGTCGATGGCGCCTAGGCGGCCACCGGCCGACGCCGGCGCAGGGTCGCACCGATACCGCCGAAGCCAAGGATCATCATCGCCCAGGTGGCGGGCTCAGGAATGCCGCCCACCGTGTCGATGTTCTCGCCCACGACGTAGGCGTAGTTGATGACCGCGCTGCTGCCCGCGGACAGGTCGCCGATCAGCCACGCCATGTTCAGCGAGTTGTCGCCGTCGCCGCCGTCGAAGCCGGTCAGCACCTGGAACGGATCATAGCTGTTGCAGCAGCTGCCGATGCCGATCGCGGTGTTGTGGGTGTAGAGATCGCCCGACAGGTTCAGCAGGCCGAGGGTCAGGCCCGTGCTGGGACCCGCGGAGCCCACGAAGTTGCTCGCGCTGAACAGCGAGTTGCCGCGCTGGTTCAACGTGAAGAAGCTGCCGAACGTGTTCACGTCCGGATCCGGATCGACCGAGCGAGCGAACGCCAGACCGGTGACGCCGCTCAACGCCGTGATCGTCGTGCGGACGTTCACGCGCTGGTCGCCGTCATTGAAGAAGTAGTCGTTGGTGATCTGCAGCGTGCCGTCGGAGCCGGTCCAGCTGCCGGCGTTGTCGAAGCCGTTCACGATGGCATGCGGGCCGACGATCGTCGTGAAGTGGCCGCCGCCGCTGTAGTAGTTGTCGTTCTCGCCGTAACCGCCGTTGCTCGAGTTGACCGAGAAGCCGTCGTGGGGCGAGCCGGGCGTGATGTAGTCGTTCACGCCGAAATTGCCGTTGCCGGTCGGATCGTGCTGCAGCCCCGGCGAATTGGAGCCGTTGCTGCCCAGCGTGCCGTCATCGCTGACGGCGGTGTTTATGTATTTGCCGGTGAGCGTGACAGGCGCCGCGCTTGCGGCAGCGGCCATGCCCATGGCGAGCGCAACCGTCGCGGCTGCCGCGTAAAACCCGATTTTCATTTTTACAGCTCCCAAAACTCAATGAGAGCCAGCGCCGTGCCTACTGGCGAGCAACGGGGGTCGTTGTGCCCCTCACCCCACTGCATGTTTTAATCGTGAACCATGGTATCCAAGAGGTAAACACCGTTCCCCTGACAAGGGAATTCCGGTCGCCCTTCCGGGGTCTTCAGACCGGCAGCGTCAGGTCGCCATCAGCGATCCGGCGCAGGGTCTCGACGAAGAAACCGGGTTCCAGCGCCCTCACCCGCGCCTCAAGCGTCTCGGCGGTGTCCACGGGCTCCACCGGGACGGTGCGCCGCGCGATCTCGGGGCCTCGGTCGTATTCCTCGTCGACCAGGTGGATGACGATGGCGCTCTCGGTCACGCCGGCGGCGATGACCGCCTGGTGCACGCGCGCGCCGTACATGCCGTGGCCGCCGAACTGCGGCAACGGACCGGGATGAATGTTCAGGATGCGCCCGGCATAGGCTTCCAGCGTACGCGGGCCCAGCTGGCGCAGGTAGCCGGACAGCACCAGAAGCTCGACCCCGGCGTCGCTCAGCGCGGCGGCCAGGGCGGCGTCGGCGGCCTCCGGGTCGGCGGCCGTGGCGATGTGGCGATGCGGCACGCCCATCTCGGCCGCCCAGGCCAGGGCCGGCGCCTCGCGGCGGTTGGAGACCAGCAGCCGCGCCTGCGCCGCCAGTTGCCCACGCCCGATCGCGTCCACGATGGCACGCGCGCTGGAGCCGGCGCCTGACGCTAAGAAGCCGAGCCTAAGCGGTTGTGACAGCACGCGTTTTAGGTCCGCAGTTCATGTTGCAGAACGAGCCCGTCGTACGCCGGCTCGACCCCCGCCGGCAGCTCGGCCGTGAGCTGGGCGAAGTCCATGTCGATGTGCATGTTGGTCAGGATCGCGCGGCGCGGCTTCACGCGCTCGATCCACTGCAGGGCGCGCTCGAGATGCGCGTGGGTCGGATGCGGCCGGCGGCGCAGGGCGTCGACGATCCAGACGTCCAGGTCGGCCAGCGCCGCGAACGCCGCCTCGTCCAGATCGACGACGTCGCTGGAATAGGCCACGCCGCCGAACCGGTATCCGACCGAGCGCACCCCACCGTGATCCTGGTCGAAGGTGGTCACAGGAATGGCCCCGGAGGGGCCAGGCACCTCCCATGGCTGGCCGTGCGGTGGGATAGCGAAGCGGTCGCAGATGGCCGGATAGCCGCCCTCGCCCTCGAAGATGTAGCCGAACCGCCGCATCATCGTGGCGTCTGTCGCCGCGTCCATCCAGCAGGGAATCCGCGCCTGTTGGCGCAGGTAGAAGGCGCGCACGTCGTCCAGGCCATGCACCTGGTCGGCATGGTCGTGGGTGAGCAGCACGGCGTCGACGCGCTTCACGCCCGCCTTGGCGGTCTGGATTCGAAGCTCCGGCGAGGCGTCGATCAGCGCGGTCGTGGGCGCCCCGTCGCCCTCCCCCAGCCGCCTCACCAGCAGGGAACAGCGGGTGCGGAAGTTCTTCGGCTCGGCGGGGTCGCAGATCCCCCAGTCGCCGTCGGCCCGGGGCACGCCGCCCGACGAGCCGCAGCCTAGGATGGTGACCTCCAGGGTTCCGGTCATGCGCCCCCCTCGTTTGGTCGGGGAATCCGCTGGAAGAGGTTGAAGAACGCGTCTGTCGTCCGCGCCTCGGCCTCGTCCAGACTCCAGCCGCGTACCTCGGCCAGCCTGGCCAGGACGTGCGGGACATAGGCCGGCTCGTTACGCCGTCCGCGATGCGGCACAGGGGCCAGGTAGGGGCAGTCTGTCTCGATGATGATGCGGTCGGCCGGCATGTCGCGGATCACGGCGCGCACGTCCTCGGCCGCCTTGAAGGTGGCGATGCCCGAGACGGAGAACCAGGCCCCCAGGTCGGCGCAGCGCCGCGCCAACTCCGGCCCGGAGGTGTAGCAGTGCATCAGCAGCGGAAACGCGCCGCGCCCGTGCTCGTCTTCCAAGATGTCGCCCATGACGTCGTCGGCCTCGCGGGTGTGCACTACCAGCGGCAGCCCGGTCTCGCGCGCCGCCGCGCAGTGAGCGCGGAACACGCGCGCCTGGATGTCGCGCGGGCTGAGGTCATAGTGGAAGTCCAGCCCGCACTCCCCGATGCCGACCACACGGGGGTCGGCCGCCAGCGCCACCAGCGTCGCCGCGTCAAGGTCGGGGTTCTCCTTCGCCTCGTGCGGATGCGTGCCGGCGGTCGCCCAGATGTCCGGCTCATCGGCCAGCGCGCGGCAGGCGGCGAAGTTGGAGACCCGGTCGCAGATGTTGACCATCAGGCGCACGCCGGCGGCGCGGGCCCGGTCGATCACCGCCTGCCGGTCCTCGTCGAATTGCGGCGCGTGCAGGTTGACGTGGCTGTCGATGATCATCGTCTGGAGCGAGCGGGGCTCAGGTTTGGGCCGCCCGCCGGAGCTCTCCCAGGGCGGTGAAGAACGCGTCGGTGCGGTCGAGGTTCAGGGTGTCCGCCTCACGCGGCAGGCGCTGCAGCGTCTCCCACGCGTCGGCCCAGCGATCAAGCGACCCGACGCTCTGCCCGGCCCGGTCGGTGGCCAGGGTGTGGACCCGGTCGGACAGCCGCTCGAACAGCAGCTGGAACTGGTTGGCTCCCTCGCCGCCGCGGAACTTCTCGGTCAGCAGCAGCGCGCGGCTCTCGTCCACGCGCGGCAGGTCCGCGATCAGGTCGCGGGCGGCGTCGTCCATGGCGATGGCGTTGGCGGCGGCCAGCTGCAGCGCCCGGCCCGGCGCGCCCTCGGCCATGTGCGCCAGGCGCAGCGCCTCCTCCGGATTGGCCCCGGCGCGGTCGCGCACGAAGGCGGCGGTGGCCTCGACACCCAGCGGCTGGAACGCCAGGCGGCGGCAGCGCGAGCGGATGGTGGGCAGCAGGCGGCCCGGCGCGTGCGACACCATCAGCAACACCCCGCGCGGGGGCGGCTCCTCCAGCGTCTTCAGGATGGCGTTGGCGGCGTTGGGGTTCAGGTCGTCGGCGGCGTCGATGATCGCCACCCGGTGCGGGGCGGTGGCGGGCGACTTGGAGAAGAACTCCGCCAGCTTACGCGCATCGTCCACCGGGATGATCCGGCGCGCCTTCCCGTCCGGGCCCTCGCGCT
>CBHTUE010000187.1:0-9928 GCA_966096115.1 uncultured Phenylobacterium sp. | reverse complement strand
TGCAGAAGGTTGAAGGAGATCTTCCCGGCGGTGGAAGATGTCGCGGGGAAAAGCTTCACCGGGCAGGAAACCAGCGACAGCCTGAGGTAACCCTTCCAACTCGCGCGCCCGGCCATGCCGATACCCCTTAAGTCTTCATCCCCACGTCACGCCGCATCTTGGGCGTAATCTTTGAACTACTGGATAATAGCTCATCCCAGGGGTCGGCGGCCAGACTGTCCAGCCGCTTCACCACTGTAAGACGGTTGAACGCGTTCCCGCCCGACAGCTTCCGCAGCTCTTCCCATTCGATCGGCGTTGCCACCGGAAAATCCGGCTTCGCGCGCAGCGAGTAGGACGCCACGGCGCTCGCGCCGCGCGCGTTGCGTAAATAATCAAGGTAAATCCGGCCCTTGCGCCGGTCCTTCGACGACACCGCGGTGAACAGGCCCGGATGATCGGCCGCCATCGCCCGCGACAGCGCTTCGCTGAAACCCTTCACGGTTTTCCAGTCGTGGCCTTCCTGCAACGCCGTCACCAAATGCACGCCCTTGCCGCCGGTGGTGCGCAGGAACGGCCGCAGGCCCAGGGTTTCCAGCCGCTCGCGCAGCAGTTCCGCCCCGTCGCAGATCCGCGCCCAGGGCAGGCTCTCGTCGGGGTCCAGGTCCATCACGATGCGGTCCGGATGTTCCGGATCGTCGATGTGGCAGCCCCACAGGTGGAACTCCACCGCCCCGAACTGCGGCAGGCTCAGGTAGCCCTTCGGTTCGGTGACCGCGATGAAAGCGTTGCGGCCCTCCTCGTCGCTGAGCTCGATGGTGGTGATGCCGTCGGGCAGGCCGGTGAAGGCGTGGCGCTGGTAGAACAGGTCCTTGATGTCGCCGGTGGGGCAGCGGATCACCGTCACCGGCCGGCGCAGCAGTTCCGGCAGCAGCCAGTCGCCGACCCGGGCGTAGTAGATCGCCAGGTCCAGCTTCGTGACCCCGCTGCCGGCGAACATCTCCCGCTGCGGATTGGTCAGGTGGATGCCGGCTAGGTCGCGGTCGCTGACCAGCCGCGGCTTGGCCACGCGCGTGACCTTCGCGGCCTTGCGCGGCGTGGTCGAGAACAGCACCGGGGCGCGCGGGCTGTCGTTCACCGAGCGGCTGCGATAGCCGATCTCGGCGTTGAACACCGGCTCGACCCAGACCGCGCCCGGCGTCTTCGGCACGGCGATCACCGGCCTGTCGCGTACCACCTTTGACAGGTCCGCATAGAGCTCCCCCGAGCGGGCCTCGTTGATCCCCGAACCTACGCGCGAGGCGTAGACCAACTCACCGTCCCGCTCCTCGGCGATCAGCAGCGAGGAGACGTTGCGCGGCATGTTCGACAGGAAGCCCACGATCACGAAGGTGTCGACATCGACGCGCTTCACCTTCTGCCAGGTCTGGGTCCGGCCCTGCACGTAGCGGGCGTCGGCCTTCTTGGAGACGATCCCCTCCAGCCCCATCCGGCTGGCCTGGGCGAACAGGGCGTCGCCGTCGCCGTCGATGTGGTCGCTGAGCTGGATCGGCGAATTGCCGCCGACCACCGGCCCCAGCAGCGCCTCCAGCGCCAGCTTCCGATCGCTCAGCCGCGCCGCCGACAGATCGTGGCCGTCCAGGTGCATTAGGTCGAAGGCGAAGTAGGTCATCGCGTGCGAGTCGCCCTCGCTCAGCGCCTGCTCCAGCAGGTTCAGCGAGGTGATCCCACGCGGGTCCTGCACCACCACCTCGCCGTCGATCAGCGCGTCGCGGCACGGCAGCTTCTCGAACGCCTTGGCCAGCGCCGAATAGCGGTGGGTCCAGTCGTGGCCGTTGCGGGTGATCAGCCGCGCCTTGCCGCCTTCCACGAACACCAGGGTGCGGTAGCCGTCGTACTTGATCTCGTGGATCCAGCCCTTGCCGCGCGGCGCCAGCTCCACCGACGACGCCAGCTGCGGCCGCCACTTGGCGGGGAAGGGCGCCGCGACCGCCCCGGCGATCTTCCCCGGCGCTTTCCTGCGCACGGCCTTGCGCGGGGCCGGCGCCGGTTCGTCCACCGGCTTGCCGGTGACCACGCTGTCCGGCTGCTCGACCAGCACGTCGTAGTCCGCAAGCTCCCGGACCGAGTCGTCCCGCTCCTTGATGAACAGCCAGTTGGTCGGGTCGTCCTTCATCCGCACCAGCGTCCAGCCGCCGGAAAGCTTCTCCCCCACCAGCCGGAACTTGATCTCCCCGTCCGCCAGACCCTGCTCCGGGTCCTTCAGCGTCACATAGGTCCCGCGGTCCCAGATGATCACCGTGCCGGCCCCGTAGTTGCCGTCCGGGATGCGCCCCTCGAACGCGCCGTATTCGATGGGGTGGTCTTCCACGAGCTTGGCGAAGCGCTTGACCTTGGGGTCCAGGCACGGGCCCTGCGGCACGGCCCAGCTCTTCAGCGTCCCGCCCATCTCCAGGCGCAGGTCGTAGTGCATGTGCCGCGCGTGGTGCTTCTGGATGACGAACATCGGCGCGTCGGACGACCCGATGCTGCCCGCCGGCTCCGGCGTCCGGCTGAAGCGCCGCTTGGCGCGATAGGTGTCGATGCTGGACGCCATGTGCGCGCCGAGCATGCCGGGCGGGCCCGCAATCGTCTATGCTGAGGGCCATGTCCGCCGAACCCGTCACCATCCCGCTACCCAACGGCGCCACCGTCTCCGGGCTCTGGCAGGCGCCCGCCGGCGCCACGGCCGCCCTGGTCCTGGCCCACGGCGCCGGCGCGGGCATGACCCACAAGCACCTGGCCGCCACCGCCGACGGCCTGGAGGCACTGGGCGTCGCTACCCTGCGCTACAACTTTCCCTACATGGAAAACGGCGGCAGCCGGGTGGATGCGCCGCCCGTCGCCCACGCCACCGTCCGCGCCGCCGTCGCCGAGGCCGGCCGCCGCGCCCCAGGCCTGCTGCTCTTCGCCGGCGGCCGCTCCTTCGGCGGGCGCATGACCTCCCAGGCCCAGGCGCTGGAGCCGCTGCCCGGCGTGCGCGGCCTGGTGTTCTTCGCCTTCCCCCTGCACCCGGCCGGCAAGCCCTCCACCGACCGCGCCCCGCACCTGTCGGATATCGCGATCCCGATGCTGGTCCTGCAGGGCACGAACGACGCCTTGGCCGACCTCACCCTTTTGAAGGGCGTCGTCGCGGGCCTAGGCGACCGCGCCACGCTCGAACTCGTCGACGCCGCCGACCACAGCTTCCACGTCCCGGCCAAGACCGGCCGCAAGGACTCTGAGGTGCTGGCGGACCTGCTGAAGACCGCCGCAGCGTGGATGGCGGCGGTCTGACATCGGGGCTCAAGCGCCGCTCACCGGCCCGCCTGCGATCGGCATACGGAGAGGTCTATCTCCCGCCCGCAGAAATCGGGCCACTTGCCACGCTTCGTCCAGTAGGCGACCAGGCCCGCGTCGGCCGCCACCGGCCAGTAGCGCGGATCGCGGCGCAGGGTCATCGTGGCGGGATCGGTGAGCACGGCGGCGCCGGCGAGGTCGACCCATCGCGCAAACGCCGGACCTTCGAGGATGGCAAACGCCGCGTCGACCCGGCCCAGCGAGGCGGCGACCTTCACCGTCAGGTCCACCGGCAGCTTTTCGGCTCGCATCGCCGCGGCAGCGAGGGCGGCGTCGGCATCCTGCGCCCCGCCTGTGCGCCGGGCGCGGAGGAAGGCTTCCAGCGCCGCCACCGCTTCCGGCCCGAGCTGCTGGGGCCGGGTGCGCGGGCTGCGAAGCAGCGCCTCCGCATCGTCGGGCGACCCGCCGAACAGCGCGAATTCCAGGCGCGCAGCCCGCGTACTCCTGTGATCGGGATTAAGGCGCGCCGCTCGCTCCATCGCCTCGTCCGCCACCGCTGTCAGGCCAGTCGCGCGCAGCCCGCGCGCATAGCTGTAGCCGATAGGGCCGGCCAGCGGCCGCACGGCCAGGGCGCGCTGGCAATAGGGCATGGCGTCGGTCCCTCGCCCGACGTCCACCAGGAAGCGGCACTCGCGCATCAACAGGTAGGGGAACTCGGGGGCGCGCCGCAGGCCGTCCAGGATGATGTCCTCCATGGCCGCGGGATCCCGCGGCGCCTCCGCGCGGCTTATGAGGGCCAGGGCGTCGTAGCCGGCTCCGGCGGCGGCGGGGTCGATCTGGATCGCCGTCGCCGCTTCGGCCCGTGCGCGGCGCAGCAGGTCCGCGCGCGCCGCCCCCTGAGCCGCCTCGGCGTCCACCGACAGCACCACCGCGAGATTGCCGTGATCCAGGGCGAAGCCGGGCGCCCTGGCGATAGCCTGCTCGAACGCCCGACGGCCTTCGCCCGGGCGCATGTACTGAGGGCTGCGCGTGTATTCGCTGCCCCGGAGATGCAGAGCCAGGGTCTGGGCGTCGAGTTTCATGCCCTTCTGCTGGCTTGGCTCCAGCGCCGTATAGAGCGTGTCGCCCACGGCGGCGGCGATCTCGTCGCGAAGGCCGTCCGCCTGGCTCGCGGGACGCTCGAACTGGGCGGTCCAAAGGGTCACCGCCGCCTTGGGGTCTTCGAGGAACACGCGGACCCGCAGTACGTCGCCGCGCTGCTCGACCGTGCCGCCGATCGCAAGGTCGGGCCGATACAGCCGCAGGCCGCCGACCGATCGCGCGGGAAGCGTCGGGATGCCGCTCTCGCTGAGTACGGCGGGTATCTCGTCGGCGAGGGTCTGGGCGAGCGTCCGGGCGGCCGCTCCGTCGCCGACCGTCTGGAAGGCGCTGACCTGAACGTGCGGCGGCGCGTCGGGCTCGGGTCCACGGAGCAGCTGGAGGCCCAGGAGCGCGGCGACCACCACGGCGATCAGCGCAAGGCCCGCCCACAGCGCCGCGCGTCTGCGGGGCGCGGGGGACGCCTGCGTCTCGGCGATCAGCCGGTAGCCGACCCGGGGCAGGGTCTCGACCTGGAACGCCCCGGTGCGCTCCGCGACGCGGCGGATCTGGCCGATGCAGCGCTGGACCGCGTCGTCGCCGACGGCGCGGCCGCCCCAGCAGGCGTCGATCAGGTCGCGTTGTGACATCACCGCTCCGCGCCGGGCGGCCAGCGCCACCAGCACCTGCATCACCTTCGGCTGCAGGGTTTCCCGGTTCCCGCCCCATACGATCTCGCTGGTCGCGGGTTCGACCCTGACATCGCCCAGGTCGAAGGCCGGTTCGTGCGCCAGATCGACCTGTGTCGGCGACAAATCGGTGGTCATCGGCGCGCGATCGGCCCCGGGTCGGGGGCCGTCCATGGTCCGCGCGCGGTTTGCGCGGTCCGATCGGGCCATGCGGGCTGCGACGTCCGGGAGGCAGCTGGCGGGGTCGTCCGAAAGCTCATCCTGAACGGCTCTCCCCGCGTCGCGGCTCTCGCGAGCAGCAAACCTTATCAGGCGTGAATGTCCACGCCAGCCGTTCGCGCGGCCGGGTGGACTTTGGAGGTAGTCGATGAATACCCAACGAACGCATAGTGAAGCGGCATCGCGTCGCCTTGGTCTGATCGTCGCGGCTGGGTTGGCGGCCCTGGTCGCGTCGCCCGCGGCGGCGGGGATATCGGTCTCGGGCGACCCCGTCCTCTACTGGAACCAAGTGCTGTCCACCGGACTGGCCGGCTCGCCGACAGTGACCTCGCGCGGGTTCGCCATGGTCGGCGTGGCGTTGCACGACAGCGTCAACGCGACCCTTGGCCATCCGGACGTGAGCTATCTTTCGGGCGTCTCGACGCCCGGCGGCGACACCCGCGCAGCCGCGTCGGTCGCGGCGCACAACGTCCTCGTGGCGCTCAACCCCGGCAAGACGGCTGAGTTCGACGCGGCGCTGACGGCGAGCCTCGCGCTGGTGCCGGACGGCGCGGCCAAGACCAAGGGCATTGCGACCGGGGCCGCCATCGCCGCCGCCACCATCGCCAACCGCACGGGGGACGGGTCGGCGACCGCCGCCGCCACGCCCTACGCCCCGAGCGGCCTGCCGGGCCGCTGGGCGCCGACCCCGCCGGGCAACGGGCCGGCGGCCCTTCCCGGTTGGGGCGCCGTCGACCCTTGGCTACTCGATTCCGGCGACCAGTTCCGGCCCGGTCCGCCCCCGGCCATTGGCAGCGCCGCCTATGCCGCTGCGTACAATGAGGTGATGGCCATCGGCTCGGCGACCAGCGCCACTCGCAGCGCCGACCAGACGGCGTCGGCCCAGTTCTGGGCGGGCGCGGCCGGGACCGGTCCGTGGATCCAGGCGGGGCTGGACGTCGCACAGGCGGCAGGGCTCTCCACCCTGGAAAACGCCCGGCTGTTCGCGACCCTCAGCACGGCCATCGCCGATGTCGCGATCGCCACCTGGGACTCCAAGTACGCCTACGACTACTGGCGCCCCGTCACCGGCATTCGCAACGGCGACCTGGATGGCAACGATGCGACCATCGCGGACGCGGCCTGGAATCCGCTCATCGTCACGCCGGCCTTCCCGTCCTACTTCTCGGCGCACGCCGCGGTGGCCGGGGCCGCATCGACGATCCTCGGGTCTTTCCTGGGCGACGGCCACGCCTTCTGCCTGACGGCGTCCGGAGCCACGCGGTGCTTCAGCGGATATGACCAGGCGGCGACGGACGCGGCCAACAGCCGGTTGTGGGGGGGCATCCACTGGAGCTTCGACAATACCACCGGCCTGACAACCGGCCGCGCGGTCGCCAACTACGCCCTGGCCAGCAAGACCTTCGATGCGGTCCCTGAGCCTGCCGCCTGGGGCCTGATGATCCTGGGCTTCGGCGCGACCGGCGGCTTGTTGCGCCGGCGGCGGCGGGAGGCGCTGGCTAACGCGTGACGCGACCGATCGGGCGCCGGTGATCCGGCGTCCGATCCCGCGACCGCTACGGCTGTGACCCCGCCTTGCCCGCCACGCCCTTCTGCGCGTCCGCCCGGTCCGCCGCGCGGCTGCCGCCCAGGATGCCGGGCATGGCGTAGTTGCCCTCGTGGCAGGCGTATTCGTAGACGAGGCCGCCCAGGGCGCTGAACTCATACTCGCCGCCCCAGGGCTTCTCCCAGACCGCCGGGTCCTCGACGGTGAACTGGTAGCGCAGCCGGTCCTTGCTCACCCGGGTGAACCGCTCGGTCACCTTCAGGGTCTCCCATGAGCCGAAGAAGGCCTGCTGCTGCGGGATGTTGGTGGTCTCCACCACCAGGCTCGCGCCCTCGTACCAGCCCACCGAGTCCCCAAACCACGGCCGCAGCGACGGCGGCAGGTGCTGGCGCGTCCCCAGCCGGATCACCCGGCCGTCGTGCACCATCTCGGTGATGATCAGCACCGCGCCCGGCGACTGCTGGATGACGTAATTGTTGTTGTAGAAGCCGTTGGGGAACATCGGCGGCGGCTCGTTGCGCCCGAAGCTGGTCAGGCAGCGGTCGGCCAGGCTCATCTCTTCCGGATTGTTGAACCGCTGCGCCGTCTGCTGGTCCTCGCCGTACAGCGCCGCGGCCCCGTACTGGTCCAGGTAGTAGGGCGAGCCGGAGAAGCTGCGCACGTCGGCGGCGGTCACCTTCGACCCGGCCCGCGGCTTGGGCACCTGGCCGTCGGGCGTGGTGATCAGGCTGGTCCGCGGCTGGCCGCCCACCCGCATGACCCGGATGCCGGGATCCAGGAAGCCGCGGTTGTAGCCGCCGACCGAGCCGTCCTGCACGGTCGGCGCATTAGGGTCGGTCTTCTGGTTGCCGCGCTCGATCTGCGCGGCCGCCGCGCCCTCGATCTTGGCCACCTCGGCCGGGGTCATGGCCAGCCGGTCGCCGTACTGCGCCGGCCGCGTCTGCGGGGTCATGGTGGCGTTGGTCCAGGCGCCCTCCAGGTCGGGCTGGCCCATGGCGTTCATCGGCGCCTTCCAGGCCGGCGCGGCCTCGGCGCCCCCGGCCATCACGGCCAGCGCGGCCCCCAGCAGCATCGCCCGCATCGCCGCCTCCCTCCGAATTCGCCGGTCTCCCGCCGGCCCCGAATCCGTAGGCCCTCGCCGGCGGCTTGAACAGGCCCGCCGAGCGCCCGCCGGCGCGTCACAAACGAAAAGAAGCCCCGGTTTCCCGGGGCCTCCGATCGCTCGGTCTGGATGACGGTCAGACCGCGGCGAAGCCCTTCCGGCGGCGCAGCACCGTCCCGGCGGCGCCGAAGCCGATGATCATCATCGCCCAGGTCGCCGGTTCCGGAACGCCAGGGCCCAGGTCGTCCAGGCCGATGCCGGTCAGCGCCAGCTTGGCGTCGACGCGGGCGCGGTCGGCGTAGAACACCTTCAGGTTGTGGTTGCCGCCCAGGTTGCCCAGGTCGAGCACGGCGGTGCTCGTGCCGTGCACGCCGCCGATGCCGCCCACATACAGGCCGTCCAGGTAGACGAACGCGTCGTCATCCGAGCTGACCGTGAGCGAGGTCGCGCCGTGGCCCGTGAAGGTGCCCGACAGGATCGCGGTCAGGAAGAAGTTGACGTTGTCGCTGCCCGTGGCGTTCGGCGCGAACATGTTCTGCAGCGGGAGCGGCAGGGGCAGGGTGCCGGTGCCGGTGGCCGAGACGCCGCCGTGCGCCTTCCACCACAGGATCTGGCCGCTGGCGTCCTGGTCGATGACGCCGCCGCCGGGGCCGGCGGCCAGGGTCGTCACCGGCAGGCCGTCCGGGCCCAGGGCCGATCCCAGCGCGATCACCGGCAGCGTCGCCGGCGGCGAACTGCAGCAGATCCCGAAGTCGCCGCCGAAACCGGTCGGGACCTGGAAGTAGGTCACGCCGAAGGTCGCGGCCGCGTTGGCCGCCGTGCTCACGGCGGCCGTGACGCAAAGCGTCGCGGCGGCCAGGGCCAAGGATTTCCAATTCATTGCATCACCCCGATGGTTGTTCGTTCGCTGTCTTCCGCGCGGCGGCACGTTAACCATTTTCAGAAACCGCGTTCTCGCAGTTTCCCCTCAGAGGCGAGCGAAATTTTTGCGACGGGTTTTCTCGAACGCCGCGCACGTTGTCAGGAACGTTGTTCGGTGGCACACCGATACGGCACGCTAGGCGGCGTCGGGGGGCCGGTTGCCATGACATTCGCACGGCTGGCGAGCCTGCTCGCCTACGCCGCTTGCATCGCCGGGTCGGCCGGCGCGCAGCCGCGTCCGCAGGCCGTGGCGCACAGCGTGAAGCCGAGCATCGAAGGCGATTGGCGCGCCAATTTCGTGCTGCCCATGGAGGCCACGCCTGGGACGCCGCGTCTGGTGGTCTCCGAAGAGGAGGCCAAATCCGTCGTCGCCGTGGCCGGCAAGGCGCTTTCGGACGAGTTTGCCGCGGACCTGGACCCGGAGTTGCCGATGTTGGTGACCCAGTCCGATGGGTTGGCGACGGTCCGGGGCCAGCGCCGCACCCGCGCGGTCGTTCTGCCGGCCGACGGCAGGATCCCCTACACGCCGGCCGCCCGCCGGGAACTCGCCGGCCCGTCGCCCAAGACCCCCCGCGACAATCCCGAGGAGCGGCCGAACGCGGAGCGCTGCCTGGTGGGGCAGGGCCAGCCACCGCTGTCCTCGTTCCTCCTCGATAGCCACATGCATATCCTGAGGACCCGCGACCATGTGGTCATCCATGTCGAGTATGGCGACGACGTCCGCATCATACCGCTGACGAAGACGCACGCGCCGAAGGTCCTCTGGTCGCGGCTGGGCGATTCCATTGCCCACTGGGAGCGCGAGACCCTGGTGATCGAGACGATCGGCATGCCCGACGCCGACCGCTTCCACGTCGCGCCCAACCTCATCGTTCCCGGCGACGCGACGGTCGTCGAGCGCCTCACGCCGATTTCGGCCCGTGAGCTGCTCTACCAGTTCACGATCATCGACCCGAAGACCTTCACCGCGCCCTGGCTCGGCGAGTTCTCGTGGTTCCGCACCGACCTGCGGATGTACGAACACGCCTGCCACGAGGGCAACTATTCGCTGCCCAACATCCTGGCCGGCGCCCGCTA